>JBKCEY010000501.1:0-11074 GCA_046304115.1 Burkholderiales bacterium
ACTATGCGCGGGGCACCGTGGGCCGGCTCATCGTCTCGCCCAACTCGCGCAATGTCATTCCAGGGCGCATCGACATGAGCATCGATCTGCGAAATGCACGCGCGCAAACGCTCGACGCCATGACCGCTGCCGTGAAGACCCGCGCCGAGGCGATTGCCGCACGTCATGGCGTGCGCATCGCCTTTGAGCAGACCGCGCACTTTCCGCCCTGCGCATTCGATGATCAACTCAAGGCCTTCATTCAGGCGCAGGCCATTGCGCAGGGCTATACCCACATGACCCTGGCAAGCGGCGCAGGCCATGATGCCGTGTATGTCGCAAGGCGCTGCCCCACCGCCATGATCTTCGTGCCCTGTGAGCGAGGCATCAGCCACAACGAAATCGAGAATGCCGACCCCGCGCATCTGCATGCCGGCGCGACCGTGATGCTGCATGCGGTGCTGGATCGGGCCAGGCGCCAGCCCTGACCGAAAGCGTCACTGACCGGAACAATGACAGCCCTCAATGACCTGCTGGCCAGCATGCTGGGCCAGCCCCCCACGGCCTGGACCTTGCTGGCCGTGGCGGGTGCCTTCGTGATCGGCGGTGTGGTCAAGGGCCTGCTGGGTGTGGGCCTGCCGCTCATCACCGTGCCTTTGCTCGCGCTGGTGATTCCGAGCCCCAAAGCCATCGCCCTGATGGTGATGCCCATTGTGCTGTCCAACCTCTGGCAGTCGGCCGTCGGTGGCCAGACCCGCTCGGCCCTGAACCGCTTTGCATCGCTGCTCGTGCCGATGGTCATTCTCACCGCCATCACGGCACACCTCACGCTCGATCTGCCGGTTCGCACGCTCAACATGCTGGTGGGCGGCGCCGTGCTGATCGCTACCGCCATGATCGCCTGGCAGCCGAAACTGCATGTCGCGCCGCACGTGGAGCGCCGCTGGGGCGCGCTGGTGGGCGTGCTCACCGGCATTCTGGGTGGCATTTCTTCCCTGATGGGGCCGTTTCTGATCAGCTATCTGGTGGCCCTGCGGCTGCCGCGCGAGGTGTTCGTCGGATCCATCAGCCTCATCTATCTGGCGGGCGCCCTGCCGCTGTATGCCGTCATGGCGTTCAGTGGCGTGCTGGGCTGGGCCGAGATTGCGGCATCCACGCTGGCCCTGGCGCCCATGTCTTTGGGCATGTTCGCGGGGACGCGTCTGCGTCAGCATGTGAGCGAAGCGCTGTTCAGAAAACTGATGCTGGTCTTTCTGGTGTGTGTGGCCGTGGCGCTGTTTGTGCGCTGAGCACCGAGCCGCACCTAGAATTCCGGGCAATGCGCCCGGTCACCCCTCAACCCACGAATCCGGTCAAGAGTCCTCCTGCACATGCAACTGCAAATCGGTCCACGATGAACCCGCCCGCGAGCCTGCCCCTTGCGATCACCATGGGCGATGCCTGTGGCATCGGTCCAGAGATCGTGATCAAGGCCTGCGCCGAGTGGACGCGCGGCCCCGTTGTCCTTTATGGCGATCCGGGTGTGCTGGCCCGCGAAGCCACGCGCCTGAACCTGCCCCTGCCCGAGCATATCGAGGCCTGCAGTGCGCTGCCGGCCGATCTGCCCGTGGGCCGCATCGACGCCCGCGCCGGCCGCGCGGCCCATGATGCCGTGGTCCGGGCCAGCCAGGACGCGATCGCAGGCCGGGTGCGCGCGGTGGTGACTGCGCCCCTGCACAAGGAGGCGATGCATGCAGCCGGTATCCGGCATCCGGGTCATACCGAGATCCTGGCCGATGTGGCGGGTGTGCCTGATGTGCGCATGATGCTGGTCAATGACGAGCTGCGCACGCTGCTGGTCAGCATCCATGTACCGCTGCGCGAGGCGATCGAGCGTGTCACCCTCGCCGCCGTGCTCGACACCCTGCGCATCGGCCATGCCGGCCTTCAGCGCATGGGCCTTGCCGCGCCGCGGATCGCTGTGGCGGGTCTCAATCCCCATGCCGGCGAGGGCGGCCTGATGGGCCGCGAGGATCTCGAGATCATTGCGCCGGCCGTGGCCGCAGCCCGTGCCGAAGGCATTGATGCCACCGGCCCCTGGCCGGGCGACACGGTCTTCATGCGGGCCCGCGGCTTTCGGGAGTTCGATCTGGTGGTGGCCATGTACCACGACCAGGGACTCATCCCGATCAAATACATGGGCATCGACACCGGCGTGAATGTCACGGTGGGCCTGCCCTTTGTGCGCACCAGCGTCGATCACGGTACGGCCTTCGATATTGCGGGCCGTGGCCTGGCCGATCATCGAAGCCTGCTGGCCGCGATGACTCTGGCCGAACAATTGACCCGCTGATCTTCGAATCAAACGCCCCAACCCTTCGAGTCGCACCCATGAGCCTGGACTTTCGCAGCGATACCGTGACCCGCCCCACACCGGCCATGCGCGCGGCCATCGCCGCGGCCGAGGTGGGTGATGATGTCTATGGCGATGACCCGACGGTCAATGCCCTGGAAGCCCGCGCGGCCGAGATGCTGGGTTTCGAGGCCGCGCTCTTTGCCACGTCGGGCACACAGACCAACCTGCTCGGTCTGCTGGTGAACTGCGAGCGCGGCGACGAAGCCCTCGTGGGCCAGAACTGGCATACCTACAAGTGGGAAGGCGGTGGCATGGCCGTGCTGGGCTCGATCCAGCCCCAGCCGCTGGAGCATGCCCCTGATGGCACGATTCCTCTGGCCACGCTCGAGGCCGCCATCAAGCCCGACGATGCGCACTTTGCACGCACGCGCCTGATCGTGATGGAGAACACCACCGGCGGGCGGGTACTCCCCCTCGACTATCTGCAGTCGGTGCGCAACCTCGCCCTCAGCCGGGGCCTGGCGACCCATCTTGATGGCGCGCGACTGTTCAATGCCGCGGCTGCGGTGGCCGCGCGCCAGGCGGCGAGCGGTCTCGGCCAGCGCGGCCTGCCGAGCCAGGCCGGTCCGCTGAATGAGGCCGGTCCGCTGAGTCAGGCCCGTCCGCTGAGTCAGGCCAATCCGCTGAGTGAGGCGGGCCATCCCGGCCAACCGGGCCCCGCGCTGCCCGAAGGCGATGACCGGGCCGCACCAATCCAGGCGGCTGCCCGCGCCATCTGCTCGCACTTCGATACGGTCTCGGTGTGCCTGTCCAAGGGGCTGGGCGCGCCCGTGGGTTCACTGCTGCTGGGCTCAGCCCAGGCCATCACCAAGGCGCGTCGCTGGCGCAAGATGATTGGCGGCGGCATGCGCCAGGCCGGCATCATCGCGGCCGGCGGCCTGCATGCCCTCAACCACCATGTGGGGCGTCTGCCCGATGACCATGCCCTGGCCGCGCGTCTGGCCGACGGCATGAATGCCCTCGGGCTTGAGTTTGCCAATGCCCAGGGGCCTGCCCTGCGGGCCGAGCCGCCGCAGACCAACATCGTCTTTCTGCACATTCGCAATGACCTCGCCGCCGGCTTTGCGCAACATCTGGCCGCCCAGGGCGTGCGGGTCAATGGTTCGGCCGGTCGCTATGGCAGTGGCATGGTGCAACGCTGGGTCACGCATCTGGATGTCGGTGCGGCCGAGGTCGATCAGGCGCTCAACATCATCCGGGGATTTTTCAGGGGCTGAGGCCCCCACCGCCCGTCGAGTTCGCCACCGGCCTGATCGCGCTCAAGACGATCCACCTTCGCCCGTCGACCATCACAGGACTTCAGAAGGAGTCCGGTCATGGCTCAGCACCCTCTACCCGGTCAGAACGATCCGCGCGCCTGGCTTGAGGCGCGCATCCGGCAACTGCAGCAGGAGATCGACGCAGCCCTGCGTGATGCCGCTCAGGTGAGCGAGGCTCTGGGCCATCATGGCGACACGGGCGATTCGTCAGTGGCCGATGACCAGGCCACCGCCGACTTCTCGGATGCGCGACGCGACCTGCAGGAACTGCATGCCTGCGAAGCAGCGCTCGACCGGCTTGATGAAGGCCGCTATGGGATGTGCACCGATTGCACTCAGGCCATCGACCCGCTGCGTCTGCAGGCCCAACCCGCCGCCGCACGATGCCTCTACTGCCAGGAGCGCTGGGAGCGAGAGCATGGCGGAAGGGAGTGGGAGTCGAACCCACCAGGAACGTCGGGCGCCCCTCACCGGGTTTGAAGTCCGGGCGCCCCGCCGGGGACGCTTCCCTTCCAGAGTCATGCGCCGCCCCGGCACGGGATGGCGCGTTCAGGCGTTGGCGCATGGTAGCAGTGCGGCCTCGGATGAAGTGGGGCCTCAGGGGAATGAGGCCTCGGATGCCGAACATGGGAAGATGCAAAGAACCCCGCTCATCACCGATCCGCCCACGCCATGACGCCCGACTGCATCACGCCCCTCATCATCCCCAGCCGATTCAATGGCCCGGCCACCTCGGGCAATGGCGGCTATGTGGCTGGCGCCATTGCTGCACGGCTGGCTGCGCTCACCGGCGTGGACGATGCCGCGGGTCCTGACGCCCCCTCCGCGTACCGCGCGGTCGAAGTCACCCTGCGCGCGCCCACGCCACTCGATGTACCGCTGCGCCTGCAGGCCCTGGGCGACGCCGGCCTCAGCCTGCATGCGGGTGAGACCCTGATTGCCGAGGCGCGGCCCACCACCCTGCCCCAGGAGGTGCCGCCTGCGCCCGATCTCGAACGCGCCAGGGCGGCGGGTGCACTGGGCCGCATGACCGCCCGCCAGCGCCTGGGCCAGGAAGACTACGAAACCTGCTTTGGCTGTGGCATCCGGCGCGAGCATGACGGCCTGTGCATCGTGCCGACCGAGGTCGATGCCGATCGGGGTGTGGTCGCGGCCGAGTGGATTCCCGACCCCTCGCTGCCTGTCGATGACCGCGGCCATCTGCGACCCGAGATCATCTGGGCCGCCCTCGATTGCCCGGCCGGCTTTGCCTGGTCCAACCGGCTCAATCCCACACCCCTCATGATGACCGGCCGCATGAGCGCGCAGGTGCACCAACCGATCCGCCCAGGCGAGCCCTGCGTGGTGATCGGCTGGCCCATGGGTCAGGAGGGCCGCAAGTACCATGCCGGAACGGCGATCTTCAATGCGCAGGGGCAGCTCGCTGCGCAATCCGTTCAGCTGTGGCTGCAATTGCGCAGCTGAGCACGCTCCCAACCCAACGGAACGGTCACTGCCGCTTGCCCCGGCAACCCCGTCCGACGACCCCGCACAGCGACCCTGCAACGAGATCCCCCTCCATGCGCCTTCGCCCTGTTCTGCTCTCGTTCCTTCTCGGTCTGGCCGGGCTGATCCTTGCCGGCACGGCCCGGTCCCACGAGCCCCTGCCGCTCGTACCCCGGGTGGATCCGGCCCGCTATGTGGGCACCTGGTACGAGATCACCAAGCTGCCCAACTTCTTTCAGCGTCGCTGCCTGAGCGACACCCGGGCCACCTACGCCCTGCGCACCGATGGTCGCATCGATGTGATCAACCGATGCCGCACCGGCGGCACGGCCGAGGCGCCCGAGTTCGACACCGCCAACGGCATGGCCCGCGCACTGGACGCCACCAACGCACGGCTGAAGGTGTCCTTTCTGCCCGAGTCCCTGCGCTGGCTGCCCATTGGATGGGGCGACTATCAGGTGATCGCGCTCGATGCCGACTATCGCTGGGCCATGATCGGCGAGCCGGGTCGGGGCTATCTCTGGATCCTGGCCCGTGAGCCGCGTCTGGCGCCCGAGGTGCTGGCCAGTCTCACCGCGCAGGCCCGTGCGCTGGGATTTCCGGTCGACAAGCTCGAGCCCACCGCTCAGTCCGCAAGCGGTGCTGGTCGATGAGCACTATCCGGGCCTCAGGCGTGTCGTCGGTCGCCCCACACGCCCTTTGAGCCATGACCTCAGCCAGCGAGACCGCCTCAATAGAACCGACCGCGGGGCCAACCGGAGCCGGTGCCGAGCGCCGCACCATCGCGGTCGTTGCCACGGCCCATGGCTGTTCGCACTTCTTTCACCTGATCGTCGCGCCGCTCTTTCCCTGGATCAAGACCGCCTTTGATCTGACCTATGCCGAGCTCGGCCTGCTCATGACCGTGTTCTTCGTCGTCTCGGGCGTGGGTCAGGCGCTGGCCGGGTTTCTGGTCGATCGCGTTGGCGCAGTGCCGGTCATGCTGGGCGCGCTCACGAGCTTCATGCTCTCGACCGTGGTGATCTCGAGCGCGCCCACCTACGGGCTGCTGCTGGCGGGCTGCGTGCTCGCCGGCCTGGGCAATGCGCCCTTTCATCCGGTGGATTACTCCATCCTCAATGCCCGTATCAGCGCGCCGCGGCTGGCCAAGGCCTATGCCGCGCATGGCATCTCGGGCAGTCTGGGCTGGGCGCTGGCGCCGGTGTATCTGGTGGGCATTGCCGGCCCGACCAACTGGCGCGTGGCCGTGCTGGCCGCAGGCCTGCTGCCCGCGCTGGCCTTCGCGCTGGTCTGGTCGCATCGCCATCTGCTCGCCGGCCAGCGGGTCGGCCTGCTGGGCATCGCGCTGAAACCGGTTGAAGGCCCGACCCCGAACGCGAACAGTCACCCGGACTCCGGGGCGTCGGTGGCCTCCCGCGCGGCACCTTCAGCGAGCCTCGCCGCGCCATCGGGCTCGAGCCTGGCCTTCATGAAGCTGCCTGCCGTGTGGATGAGCTTTGCCTTTTTCCTCACGTCGGCCCTGGGCTTTGGCGGCATCCAGACCTTCGGCCCCGAGGCCGCGCGCGTGCTGCATGACGTGCCCACCGCCTGGGTGGCCCTGTGCCTGACCGCCTTCATGCTGGCGAGCGCCGCGGGCACGCTCATCGGCGGCTTTGTGGCCACCAATCCGGATCATGCCGAGCGCATCGTGGCTGCAGGCTTTGCGGTCGCGGCGGTCATCTCGCTCGTCATCGCCTTTTCACCCGCACCCGGCTGGATGGTGCCGGGCCTTTTTGCACTGATGGGCCTGGGCTTTGGCACCGCAGGGCCTGCGCGCGATCTGCTGGTGCGCAAGGCGAGCCCACCGGGTGCCACCGGCCGCGTCTATGGGCTGGTGTATTCCGGGCTCGACACGGGATTGGCCATTTCGCCGGCGATTTTTGGCAGCTTCATGGATGGCGGACATCCGGCCTGGGTCTGGCTGGGCATCGCGATCTTTCAGGTCCTGCTGATCGCCAATGCACTCAGCGTGGGCTACATCGGACGACGCTCGGTGCCTGCGGCGCCCCGGGCCGCCTGAGGCGCGCAGCGCAGGGAAACGCCCGACGAGGGCGCAGTATCCCGGGCCGCCTGAGGCGCGATCAACTCCCGTCAGTCAATCCGTAAGCCGCCCCAGAATCGCCTCGGTATCGGCCCCCAGCCGAGGCGCGGCAGGCGGTGATGACGGCATCTGGCCATCGGTCTTCCAGCCGGGCCCAAGCGACAGCACCCGCCCGCCCGGATACTCCGTCCAGCTCACCGGCGCGGTCATCATGGCGCCCTGAGCAAACTCGCTCACAAACTCATGCAGCGAGCGCACCCGTGCCGCGGGCACCCCCTGCGCGGCCAGTGACGCCTCGAGTGCCTGCGCGTCGTGTCGCTCAAAGGCTGCAGCCAGTTGGGCATGCAGGGCGCGCGCATCGCGCGCCACCACAAACCCCTCGCCGGCCTGCAGCGCAGCCACGTCCAGCAGCGCCTCGTCCTTGAGCAGATGCGGCACGCCGAGCGCCTCGCACAAGCGGATGAACTGTCGTGGCACGTTGGCCGCCGTGGCGATCCAGCCATGGGCGCATTTCCAGGTCGCCGCACCCGGGCTGCCTGAAAACCCCCGGTTGCCAGGCCGCGGGCGATCCGCCCCCTCAAAGGCGGCCGCCACGGCGGGCGAGAGCATCAGCTGCAGCGCCGCCTGCGCCATCGAGACATCCAGCCGGGCCCCCTCACCCGTGCGAGACCGCCGCAGCAGCGCAGCCAGCACCGATTGCGCGGCCACCATGCCGGCCGCCGCATCAATCACCGGAAAGCCCACCTTGATCGGGTCATCGCCCTCTTCGCCCTGCAGCGACATCATGCCGGTGACTGCCTGCACCACATGGTCATAGGCGCCGCGTGCCGACCACTCGCCCTCGTGGCCATAGCCCGAGATCGAGGCATGCACGATATCGGGCCGCCAGCCGCGAATCACCGCTTCGCCCAAGCCCAGCCGCTCCATGGTTCCGGGACGAAAGTTCTCGATGAAGACATCGGCCGTAGCCACCAGCGCGCGCAGGGCCGCCACGCCCTCGGGCGTCTTGAGATCCAGGCAGACCGAGCGCTTGCCGGCATTGAGCGTGGCAAAGCCCACGCTCACCGTCTCATCAACCTGTACCCGCTTGCCTGCCCGAAGCACATCGCCATGGGGCGGGCCCTCCACCTTGATCACCTCGGCCCCGAGCTGGGCCAGGTAATGCCCGCAGGTCGGGCCCGCAATCACATGAGAAAGATCGAGAACCCGAAAACCGTTCAATGCATCCATCGTGGGGCTGGCCGAAAACAGAGGGCTGTGGGAGCGGCCAACAGACCCTGCGACGGACGCTTGATCAGGTTGACCTGTTATGACAGGTTGCCATAGCATCGGGATCACCTACAAGGAGACGCATTTCATGAGCAGCGCGGAAACCCGCAGCTATCCGGGCTTTAGTGGCACAGTGGCCCGCTCCATCCAGGACTCAGAACCCTGGTGGAAGCCCGTTCCCACAGCCCGGCCCGGCAGCCCCAACATCGTCGTCATCTACATGGATGACCTGGGCTATGCCGACATCGGCTGCTTCGGCTCCGAGATCGAAACACCCAACATCGACGCCATCGCCGCACGGGGCGTGCGCTTCAATCACTACACCACCCATGCCATCTGCTCGCCCGCACGAGCAGCCCTGCTCACCGGCCGCAATGCCCACTCGGTCGGCACCGGCTGGCTGGCCAACAACAACAACGGATTCCCGGGTTACTCCGGCGAAATCCCGCTGGCCGCGGTCACGCTGCCCGAGGCGTTGCGGGCCGGTGGCTATGCCACGGTGGGCATCGGCAAGTGGCACAACTCACCCAACGGCATCACCCCCAATCCCTCCTGGCCCTCCAATCGAGGCTTTGAGCGCTTCTATGGATTCCTGGAAGGCGAGACCAGCTACTTCTTTCCGGCGCGCCTGGTCAACAACACCCTGATCGCCCCGATCGACAGCTATCCCGAGGACTACTACCTCACCGATGACCTGACCGACAAGGCGATCGAGCTGGTGCGCGATGTCCGCAATGCGCGCCCCGCCCAGCCCTTCCTGCTCTACATGGCCTACAACGCCGTGCACGGCCCCCTGCAGGCCAAGGAACCCGATCTGGCCAAATACCGGGGTCGCTACGACGCCGGCTGGGACGTCATGCGCGAGCAGCGTCTGGCCCGCCAGAAAGCGCTGGGGCTCGTGCCCGCCGATGCGCAGCTCTCGCCCCGCGACCCGGCCGTACCGGCCTGGGACAGCCTGCCGGCCGATCAGCGCGCGCACTTCGTGCGGCACATGGAAACCTATGCCGCCATGCTCGACTGCGTCGACCAGAACGTCGGTCGCATCGTGGACCTGCTGCGCGAGATGGGCGAGCTCGACAACACCATCATCGTGTTTTCGGCCGACAACGGCGGCACGAGCAGCGCCGGCAGCTATGGCAATGTCTATTTCAACCGGCGCTTTGCGGGCCTGGCGCCCTTGCCGCTCGAAGAAGACCTCAAGAACACCGCCAAGATCGGCACCGGCGAGGTGCCCGCCCTCTATCCCATGGGCTGGGGACAGGTCAGCAACACGCCCTTTCCCTCCTTCAAGACCTACACCGGCGGCGGCGGCCGGCGCGTGAGCCTCGTGGTGTCCTGGCCGCAGTCCCTGAAAGAGTCCGGCGCCGTGCGGACCCAGTTTGCGCATGTCACCGACCTCATGCCCACGCTGCTCGATCTGGCGGGGGTGCCCGTGCCCACCACCTCGCATGGCGAGGCCGCCCTGCCACTGCATGGCGCGAGCCTGGCCAGCATCCTGCGCGATGCCGGCGCTCCTGATGCCCGCACGGATCAGTACTACGAGTGCTGGGCCAACCGGGCCTACTGGCGCGACGGATGGGTTGCGGTCTCCCTGCAAAAACGCGGCGAAGCCATCGACTTTGATCAATGGACGCTGCACCACCACGCCACCGATTTCAGTGAATCGGTCGATCTGGCGAGCCAGCATCCCGAACGGCTCAAGGCCCTGACCGAGGCCTTCGATCAGGCGGCCTGGGCCAATCTGGTCTATCCGCTCGACAACCGCACGCCGCTGCAAAAATTCAACGAAGCGCCCCCGGCCCAACGCCCCCTGCCGCAGAGCACCCGACGCTTTCTGCCGGGCGGGCAGACGGTTCATCGCGGCGTGGTCGTTCCGCTGGTGGCCGATCGGTGCTACCGCATCGATGTGAAGACCGCACCCTGGCAGCCGGGCCAGGAGGGCGTGCTGTTTGCCTTGGGCGAGGTCTTTGGCGGCATGAGCCTGATGATCGAAAACGATGCGCTCACGCTGCTCTACAACGGCTTCGGACAGTTCCATCGACTCGGCCCGGTGGCCATCCCGCAAGGCGCCCGCGTCTTCAGTCTCGACTATCAGGCCCTGGGCAAGCGACAGGGTCGAGGCCGGCTGATGATCGACGGCCAGGCGCTGACCGAGTTCTCAGAACTCAGCCCCACCCTGCGCTACGGGTTTCATGAGGGCCTGGACATCGGCATCGATCGGCGCGCACCGGTGGACTGGGCCCTGTTCAAACGCAAGGGCAACTTCCGGTTCACCGGCACCCTGATCGATCTGGTGATCGAATCGGGCGCCTTCAGCCCGGATGCGCCCCGATCCTGAGCCGATCCTGTCCGGCGCTTCAAAAAAAGCCCAGAAGTCCCATGCAGACATCACAACCCGTACTCAGATCCCTCTCGTCACCAAACCCGATCCAAGGAGCACTCCATGACCCGCCCCACCCATAGACCCGCGGCCTCATCCACACGACGTCAGTTGCTCGGCGCAGCCGCTGCAACCACCGTACTGGGCAGCGCTACCCGCACCGTGCAGGCCCAGCCCGCCTGGCCCGCAGGCAAACCCATCCGCATCGTGCTGCCCAGCGGCGCCGG
>JBKCEY010000502.1:0-7309 GCA_046304115.1 Burkholderiales bacterium
GATCGCATCGGAATCGTCACGGCGACCATTCTCGATGCCAGCCTCGGACAGGGTGAGCAGGTCTTGTGCGCCGATCAGGTGCACCTGCGTTGATTGCGAACCCAATGACTCCAGCGCACGGCGAAGCAGCTCGGCACCCAGTGGATCGAGTTCGCGGACCGGGCGCAGATCGAGATCCACGGCCCGACCGCGCTCGGCGGCGCGTCGGGCCTGCTCGAGGACCCGGACGACCTGGGCGTCGACCAGCGCCGGCAAGGCGAGCGTGACCGGCCCCGAAGACGATGCGGCAACATCGAGCGGGGCCGAAAGGCTCGCATCCCACGAAGGCGGCGACGTCTCGAATCGCTCGCTGAAACGCAGCGCCAGCGCATCAAAGGGCTCCTGCTCGCCGATCCCCTGGAGCAGATCGAAGAGCATCAACCAGGCCTGACGCTGGTGCGAACCGAGCGCAGGATCATCCACCGCCTGCTCGAGAACGACACGGGCCTCGATGTACTGACCGTTGCTGTAAAGGACCGCAGCCTCTTCGCAGGCAGGTGGCAGCTGAGATCCGGAAATCTCGATCGCTGATGCATCCAGGCGCCGGTCAAGGCCCATTGCGGCCTCGGACACACTCGAAGGCGATGGCCGGCTTGACTGTTTCGAGCCTTCGTGTGGGGATAACTCGGACAGCAAGCCCGGATTCGATTCGGCGACCCCGGCGGCGGCCCCTGCGGCGGCGCCCATCGCGCCTGCTGCAGGCGACATCGGCGCGGGCGAAGGCGCACCCCGATTCTGCGATGAGGGCATCACGACCTTGCCGGCCACACCCGTTTGCAGCGTGAGGGTCCGTGAAGGGTCTGAGAGGGTGGCTGGACCGCTCTGGGTCGCAGGCCCACCCCGGATCATCTCGGACTCGATGGCATCGATCTTCTCGGCCAGTCCACTCGAGCGGACCGGTGCAGGCTCGCGCGAGGGGCGCGCAGGCTTGTTGCCGTCTTTTCGACCAGGCTTGCGACCAAAGAGGGAGAAGATCACGACGTCAGGACCGGACCATCAGCGAAGCGGCAGGGATTCCGCATCCCGGATCCGGTAGTAAATGCCTTGCGGGTCATCCTGCAACACTTCGAGGCGGCCTGCAATCAGGATGGCATCAAATCCGGCCTTGATCGGCTTGCGCATGCGAACCTCGATGATGCCCTCGGGGCCGACCGGAATGCAAAAGGCGCAGGTCTGCGAGGTGGCGGTCAACAGAAAATGGCTCTGCCGCTCGCCCGCCTGCAAGGGCATCATGAAGCCCACCACCTTGACCGGTGAGCGATTCAGCCCCGAGACCGCGGCCGGAAACTGCGGGACCACCTTGCGTCCCACCGGCACCGACTTCACCTGACCCAGCAGGTCCCAGGGCACAGCCCCTTCCACCTTGGGCAGCGGCGGCGAGACCAGGGGCTGAGCTCCGGCATGGCTGCCGAAATCGGGCGGGGGATTCCCGCCGAAGACCACATCGCGGGACGCGGTGCCCGGTACGCTGCCCGCCCGGGCCGCCTCCTGCGCTTTGGCGCTCGCCGCAGGCAGCGTGGGCTGGGATCGCGGCACGGCCGTCTGCGCAACACTGGCCAGGGGCAGCCAAGCCCCAAGCGCCGCCAGCACGAGCGCAACTGCGGGCGACTCAATGCCCATGCTTCATGCCGCAGTAGCGACCGATCGCGATGCCCTCGCAGGCCTTGCGCAGGCGATCCTGGCAAAGCGATTCCCGTTCGCCCGCCTCGAGGCATCGGGCCGAAGCCTCATGGGCGGCGGCCATCGCGCGATGGCGCGCGACATCCTGCTGTCGATGAGGATCCGCCGTTGGCGTACTGCCGGCACGGGCCGGTTCGGTCCGCGCAGGTGCTGACTGGGAAGGAGCAGTCGCCTGAGCCAGCACCGGTGCGCCCTCCAGGGACGCGGTCACCATGAGAACGACTGTCAGGAGGGTTCGGGCGAGGGGAGTCATGGCAGACAACAACGCAGGGAAACTTCAGAAAACCGGACGATCGGAGGATCGGACATCCAGACAACCGGGCAACGGCACAAGGGAACGATCAGACAACGGAACAGCAGGTCAGGTCGCGGTCAGGTCGCGGCCAGGGCGTCAGCCAGTCGAAGGCGGCTTGCGCGCCATGCCGGCAGCAATGCAGCCAGAACGCCCAGTACAGGCGCCCCCAACAGAACCCATACCTCGATGCTAGCGAAAAACCAGGGCGCAAGCGGCACACCCACACCCGATACAGTCCATTGCCCCGCCAGCAGCACGGTCAGGTGCGCGCCCAGCGTGCCCAGCATGGCCCCGCAACTGGTCAGCAGCAGGCCCTCGATCAACAGCAGGCCGACCAGCCCCGCCGGACGGGCGCCCAGCAACCGCAGCAGGGCCAGTTCCTGGTGACGCTCCGACAGGGTCTGCAGCAGAGCCACAAAGACCGACAGACTCGCCCTGATCAGGATGAGACCGGCCAGCAGATGAAGCAGATCCACACCCACCCCCAACAGGCCCAGCAGGCGGGCAGACTCAAACGACGGCGATGCCGCCAGCAGGCGGCCTGCCGAATTGATCGCACGCGGCAGGCTCACGGCGGCCAGTGGCGAGTCATAGCGAACCAGCATCAGCGTGATCTCGCGTTCGGCCTCCAGCACCGCCCGTTCGGTGGGGTCTGTGGGCTCACCCTCATGCACCCGCCAGACCGATTCGAGCGGCGTGAAGATCAGCCGGTCGAGCACGCCACCGGTTGGCGCAAGCACACCACTCACGGTGTAGACCTGATCGTCATGAACAGGGCCGTCGGCCGTCAGACCATGCTGGCCGGCAAACCGGGCCCCCGGAGCCAGTCCGGCGACCCGGGCCGCCTGCGCGCCCAGCACGGCCTGCATGGGGCCGGCGAACATCTGTCCGGCTGCCAGTGAGCCGCCGAGCCAGTCGATCAGCGCCTTTTCGGTTCCCACGATCCGAAAACCCCTGAAGCTGTCGCCCAGCGACAAGGGCACAGCCTGGGCGACCCGCGGCATGCTGCGCACCTCGTCGAGTGCGGTGAGCGGGATATTCCCCGGGGGTACATCGAGGTGGTAGACGCCCGCCAGAACGAGCTGCAAGGGTGATCCGCGAGCACCGACCACCAGGTCCACACCCTGGGCATCGCGCGTGAGTCGCTGCTCGAGCTGTTCGGTCACAAGACCGACCAGGACCACCGTACCCACACCGAGGGCCACAAGGGCCATGCTCAGGACCGTCAGCAGCGGGCGGGCCGCCATCCAGGCCAGAACCAGTCGCAGGCTGCTCATGCGAGTTTCACCCGGCGGCCCAACACGGCCATGACACGCGCGTCATGCGAAGCCACCAGAAGATTGGCCCGATACCTTGCCGCCTGATGCTGAAGCAGGCGGATCACCTGTTCGGCGAGCGCATCATCCAGATTGGCTGTTGGCTCGTCGGCAAGCAGGAGCAGGGGTTGATTGACCAGCGCGCGCGCCAGCGCCACCCGCTGCTGCTGGCCACGTGAAAGAGCAGCCGGCTTGCGCTCGTGCAAACCCTGCAGGCCAAGCTCGTCCAGTTGCGCGCGGGCCCGATCGACATCCGTTCCAATCCCGGCCAGTCGCTGAGCGATCAGCAGGTTATCGAGCGAGCTCAGTGCGCCCAGAAGCATCGGCTGCTGCGGGACCAACCCGATATGGCGGGCCCGAAAACGATCGAAGGCGGCGCTACCCCTTTGCTGCAAGGCGAGCAGGTCATGTCCTTGCACCATGGCCTGCTGCGCGCTGAAGGGCAGCAGGCCCGCCAGGGCAGCCAGCAAGGTGGTCTTGCCACTGCCCGAAGGACCACAGACAACGGCCTGCTCGCCGGGTTCGAGCTCGACATCGGGAAAGCGAAGCTCGGTGCCTTTTGCACGTCGGACCACCAGCCCGATCAGCGACAAGCCACCCGGCCTGGGGCCACTCATGCGCGATCCGTTGCCTGACTGCTTCGGATGCGCGCTGGATCAGTCGCCGTAGAGCTTCTGGCGCAGTTCGCGCCGCTGCTGCGCCTCGAGCGACAGGGTGGCTGTCGGGCGGGCGAGCAGGCGGGGCAGCCCGATGGCATCACCGGTCTCCTCACACCAGCCATATTCACCCGAGTCGATCCGCGAAAGCGCCTGCTGGATCTTCTTGAGCAGCTTGCGCTCGCGATCACGCGTGCGCAGCTCGAGCGCATGCTCTTCTTCGATGGTGGCCCGATCAGCGGGGTCGGGCACGATGACAGTCTCACGCAGATGCTCGGTCGTTTCACCGGCATTGGCCAGGATGTCGCGCTCCATCTGCTGCAAACGCCCCCTGAAAAACTGATGCTGGGCATCGTTCATGTAGGCAGACTCCGGCATCTTCAGGAGTTCGGCCTCCGTCAGGGGTTTGGTCGTCTTGGTTGCAGCCATTGAAAGTTCCCGCCGCGCCCGCAGGCGCTGTCGATCGTCGGTGAGTCAGTCGGGTGCCTTCAGGCGAGGCACTGCTTCAATCCCTGGATGAACATGTCCTTCGGCAGTTTGCGGCCGATGAACACCATCTTGCTGGAAGGCTTTTCGCCAGGCTGCCAACGGCGGCCAAGGTCGGCTCCCATCATCATGTGAACGCCCTGGAACACCATCTGGCGGTCTGAGCCTTTCACAAAAAGGACGCCTTTATACCGCAACATGTCCGGACCGTAAACCTGTGTGAGCCCGCCCAGGAAATCCTCAAGCTTGACTGCATCAAAGGGTTTCTCGGAGGTGAACACGAATGACGAGATGGTGTCGTCATGCTCGTGCTCGTCGTCCTTGAGGAAATTCGGGTCGATTTCGAGGACGGCATTGAGGTTGAAACCCCGGATGTCGAGAATCTCGTCGATCGGGGCATTGCCGAAGTGAACCGTGCGGATCGGTGCACGCGGGTTGATGCGCAGCAGCCGCTGACGCAGGGTGTCCTGTTGCTCCTGGGTCACCAGATCAACCTTGGACATCAGCAGCCGATCGGCAAATCCCACCTGTTCGAGGGCTTCCTTGTGCTCATCGAGCTGGGTATTGGCATGCTGGGCATCGACCACCGTGATGACGGCGTCGAGCAGGTAGTACTCCGCGATCTCGTCATCAATGAAAAAGGTCTGCGCAACCGGGCCGGGATCGGCCAGGCCGGTGGTTTCGATGATCACACGCTCGAAGTCGATCTCGCCTTCGTTACGGCGCTCCCGCAGATCGCCCAGGATGCGCACCAGATCGCCCCGCACCGTGCAGCAGATGCAGCCATTGTTCATTTCGACGATCTGCTCACTGCTCTCCTGCACGAGCAGGTCGTTGTCGACCCCTTCTTCGCCGAACTCGTTTTCGATCACGGCGATCTTGTGGCCGTGCTGCTCGGTCAGGATGCGCTTGAGCAGGGTGGTCTTGCCACTGCCCAGAAAGCCGGTGAGGATGGTCACAGGGACCAGAGGTTTGGCCATGAGGGCACCTGGTAACAAGAGCTGAGAGAAAGGCTTCCGGCCGCACCGATGGGGGCCGGAACCGGAAAGGGCCTGCAGTTTACATTCGCCGCAGCAGAAGCCCCTTGAGATATTCGCCCTCGGGGTGCGTCATGGCCATTGGATGGTCTGTCCCGGCGGACAGCCGATGCAGCAGCTGTGCATCGACCCCGGCGTCAAATACCGCGCCCGCCACGATCTTCTGAAAAAGATCGACCGAGACTGCACCCGAGCAGGAAAACGTAAAGAGCAGACCTTCGGGCGCGAGCAGGCGCAGCGCGCGCATGTTGATGTCCTTGTAGGCCCGCGAGGCCCGGTCAAGGTGCTGAACCGAGGGTGCAAACTTGGGCGGATCAAGCACGATCAGATCGAACTGCCGGCCTTCGGCCTGAAAGGCCTTGAGTGCATCGAACACATTGGCCTGCATCCAGGTCGAAGGCTGTTCGAACCCATTGAGCGGCTCATGGGACGCAGCCATCGCCAGTGCATCAGCACTGCTGTCGATCGAGACCACCTGTGCTGCACCGCCATGACGGGCAGCCAGCGAAAATCCGCCGGTGTAGCAAAAACAGTTGAGCACGCGCAGGCCGGCTGCATGCTGAGCCACCAGCAACCGGTTGTCGCGCTGATCAATGTAAAACCCGGTCTTGTGGCCGCCCACGATATCGACCGTGTAGCGAACGCCATCCTCGGTCACCGGCACGGGCGGGGGTACCTCGCCGCGCAGCACCCCCTCCTGGCTGGGCAATCCCTCGCGCTGGCGGGCAGCAGCATCAGAGCGCTCGTAAACGGCGCTGCAACCGGTTGCCTGCACCAGCGCCTCGACCAGAGCCTCGCGCCAGAATTCCACGCCCGCGGCGAGGAACTGAACCACCAGCTGCGTGCCATAGCAATCGGCGACCAGACCGGGCAGACGGTCGGCCTCACCAAAGACCAGGCGGATGGCCGTGGTCCGGGCACTCAGCGCCTGACGACGCGTCACGGCCTCATGAATACGGGCATGCATCCACGCTGCATCGATGGTCTCGGACTCGACAAAGTTCCAGGCGCGGGCGCGGATACTCGATGCCGGGCTGTAGGCTGCATGGGCCAGAAACCGCCCTTCGGCGCTGAGGACCCGCACGGTCTGGCCGCTGGCTGGATTGCCACGTACCCGCTCGATGGCGTTGGCATAAATCCAGGGATGGCGGCGCAGGAGGGATCGCTCCTTGCCTGGCTTCAGGTGCAGGGTGGCCTGAATGGATTCGGCTGGCTTGTTCATGAGTTGCCCTTGCGGGCCCTTGGATGAGCTGCGTCGTACACAGCCGTCAGGCGCTGGAAGTCCAGTGCCGTATAGATCTGGGTGGTGGCGATGCTGGCATGGCCGAGCAGCTCCTGCACCGCGCGGATATCACCACTGGACTGCAGCACATGGCTCGCAAACGAATGCCTGAGCACATGGGGGTGCACGGCGCTGGGCACACCCCGCTCACGGGCTCGTCGGCTGACCAGATGCTGAACCGCCCGGGGTGAAAGGCGTTGCCCACGCCTCGAGATGAACAGCGCATGGACATCGCCCGGCTCGCGCGCAGCAGCGCGGGCGGGCTCGGCCATCGCCCACTGCCCCAGATAGCGATGCCGCTCCTGCAGCCAGGCCTGCAAGGCTTCAACCGCCTTGCGACCCACCGGCACCGTGCGGCGCTTGTTGCCCTTGCCCAGCACCTGTACGTCGGCCTCATCGAGATCGAGCCAGCTGCGACTGCTCCATTCAGGCAGAACCGTCTGCCGGCAATCCAGGCTGATGAGCTCCGCCAGCCGCAGGCCACTGGAGTAAAGCAATTCCAGCACGGCCTGGTCGCG
>JBKCEY010000503.1:0-3213 GCA_046304115.1 Burkholderiales bacterium
TTCATGTGGCCCGCGTGCTGGAGCAGGCGCTGGATTCAACGGGTCCGGGCTGATTGCATCAGGGCATCACGCAGCGCTTCCTGACGGAAGGGCTTGGAGACGAAGTCGTCCATGCCGGCAGCCAGGCAGCGCTCGCGATCCTGATCGAAGGCGTTGGCAGTCACGGCAATGATCCACGGACGCGGGTGGTCCGCAGGAGTGTTCATGCGGATCGCCCGGGTTGCGTCGATGCCGTCCATCCGGGGCATCTGGATGTCCATCAGAATGACGTCAAAGGGCTGCTGCCCCGCCATTTCAACCGCCTCGACTCCGTCGCGTGCCAGTTGGGCCTGGATGCCGAACTTGGCCAGCACGGTCATCGCGAGCAACTGGTTGATCTGGTTGTCTTCGGCCACCAGCACACGGAGCGCCTCGATCGATACGGCCGCACGAAGCTCCGGTCGGGCCAACTCGGGCCGCTCGATGGGCAACTCAGCCAGGACCGAAAACCCGAATCGGCTACCGACGCCGGGTTCACTGTCGAGCGTGAGTTCGCCGCCCATCATGCGCACCAGGCGTGACGCGATCGACAGTCCCAGGCCAGACCCGGTTGCGCCGGGCGGGGTGGTGATGTCTGACCGATTGAAGGCTTCGATGATCTGGCGCTGATGATCGCGCTCGATCCCGCGACCGGTGTCCGAGACCCGGCCATGGAGCAGGATCCGGCCCGGCTGCACACCTGCGGAGCCCGGTGTGTCGGCCTTCAGATCAAATCGCACCTCGCCTCGATCCGTGAACTTGATCGCATTCGACAGCAGATTCATCCAGACCTGCTGCAGGCGGGTGGGTTCGCCATACAGCTGATCGGGCAGCTCGTCACACCACAGCAACAGCGTCAGACCCTTGGCCTGGGCATGGGGGCGCACCAGTGCGATCGTGTCCTGAGCCAATCTCAAGGGTGAGAATGCCCGCCGCTCGCGTTCGAGTTGACCCGAATCGATGGCTGACAGATCGATGACGGCATTGACAATCGTGAGCAGGGCCTCAGCCGACTGGCTCAGGGTATCCACATAGCCGATCTGTTCACGGTCGAGCCGTGTGTCTCGCAGCAGTTCGATCATGCCGACCACGCCGTTGAGGGGCGTACGGATTTCATGGCTCATGGTCGACAAAAAGCGGTTCTTGGCCTGGTTGGCTGCATCGGCCCGAGCCAGAGCCTGCTCGGCGGCAAGCCGGGCGGCACGCTCAGCGCCCAGCAGGCCTGGCGCGTCAAATTCCCCCTCTTTGCCCAGGGCGCGCGAGAAGTCGCTCACCGGTGACTGTGCGCTGGCAGGATGCTCGGCTCCGGGGGAGGTCGACTTTGACCGGGTAGACATCCCGCTAGGTTAAACCCGCTGGGGCTGCTTGCAAAACATGAGCTCGACGCGGGAAGGGGCCATAATTTCAATCCCAGGCCCGTTGCCCTGAAACGAGCCGATGTTCAGGCACCCACCTCCTCTGCGGGATCCTCCATGGCCCAGCCACTCAATCCAGACCTTCGTCGTGCGGCGCTCGAGTATCACGAGCAGGGTCAGCCCGGAAAGATCTCGGTCACGCCGACCAAACAGCTGACCAATCAGCGCGATCTGGCCCTGGCGTATTCGCCGGGCGTCGCTGCCGCCTGCGAGGTGATCGTCGAGGACCCGACCGCGGCCTTTCGCTACACCGCCAAGGGCAATCTCGTGGCGGTCATCACCAACGGCACCGCTGTTCTGGGACTGGGAGCCATCGGGCCTTTGGCGGCAAAGCCCGTCATGGAAGGCAAGGGGGTGCTGTTCAAGAAATTTGCCGGCATCGATGTATTCGATATCGAGATCGATCAGAACGACCCCGACAAGCTCATCGAGATCATCGCCGCGCTGGAGCCCACCTTCGGTGGCATCAATCTCGAAGACATCAAGGCGCCGGAATGCTTTCACATCGAGCGTGCACTGCGCCAGCGCATGCGCATTCCGGTGTTTCATGATGACCAGCACGGCACCGCCATCGTTGTCGGCGCGGCGATCCTCAATGGCCTTGAGGTCGTGGGCAAGAAGATCAGCGAATGCAAGATGGTGGTGAGTGGCGCAGGCGCAGCAGCACTGGCCTGTCTGGATCTGCTGCTTGACCTGGGCTTCAGGCGCGAGCAGATCTGGGTCACCGACATCGAAGGCGTCGTCTATACCGGTCGAACCGTGTTGATGGACGACGAAAAAGCCCGGTTTGCCCAGCCGACCGAGGCCCGCACGCTGGCCGACGTCATTGCCGATGCGGATGTCTTTCTGGGTCTGTCGGCAGGCGGGGTGCTCAAGGCCGACATGGTGGCCCGGATGGCGCCGCGCCCCCTGATCCTGGCGCTGGCCAATCCGACGCCCGAAATTCTCCCGGAAGAGGTGCGCTCGGTACGCAGCGATGCCGTGATTGCCACGGGCCGCAGCGATTACCCCAACCAGGTCAACAATGTTCTGGTGTTTCCGTTCATTTTTCGGGGTGCGCTCGATGTGGGCGCCACCACCATCACCCGAGAGATGGAAATTGCCGCGGTTCGTGCAGTGGCCGAGCTCGCGCGCCTCGAGCAATCCGAGATGGTGGCCGCTGCCTACGGCAGCATGTCGAGCTCGTTTGGCCCCGAATACCTCATTCCCCGCCCCTTTGATCCAAGGCTGATCGTCCGGATTGCGCCGGCAGTTGCCCGAGCAGCGATGGACTCGGGTGTGGCCTCTCGCCCGATCCAGGATTTCGACGCCTATCGGGCTCAGCTCGAGCAGTTCGTCTATCACTCGGGCAACTTCATGAAGCCGATCTTTTCGGCTGCACGTCGCGGGCCAGGACGCAGGATCGTTTATGCCGAGGGCGAAGATGAGCGGGTGTTGCGAGCGGTGCAGCAGGTGGTTGATTCGAAGCTGGCCCGCCCGATTCTTGTGGGACGACCCGAGGTGCTTGAGCGCCGCATCGATCGCTTTGGCCTGCGTCTGAAGCTCGGCCAGGACGTGGACGTGGTCAACCCGCAATGGGATGAGCGTTACGGCGACTACTGGCGTGACTACGCCAGCATCTCGGCCCGCAAGGGCGTCACGCCGGCCTATGCCCAGATCGAGATGCGACGTCGGCATTCCCTGATTGGCGCCATGATGGTTCGACGCGGCGACGCCGACGGCCTGCTGTGCGGCACCTTCGGCGCTTATTCGCAGCACCTGCATTACGTTGATCAGGTAC
>JBKCEY010000504.1:0-18149 GCA_046304115.1 Burkholderiales bacterium
TCCAGTGAGCGGGCGAGCTTGACCCCGCCTCCTTTGCCCCGGCCACCTGCATGAATCTGGGCCTTGACCACCCACACCGGGCCGCCCAGAGCCTGCGCAGCCTGGACCGCTTCGTCGACGCTGAAGCACGGCACGCCACGCGGAACGCGCACACCATAGCGTTTGAGGAGTTCCTTGCCCTGATATTCGTGGATTTTCATCGTAAGCCTCTTGCGTCGCCGACTTGCTGGAAGCGGCGGGAGGAGCCGACGCGTGTTGAAAACGCGTTCAGCCTGACCCGGCGATCGGGGATCAATGGGCCGCAGAGCGCCTGAACCCGCGAAAGCCGAGTGTCAGACTCAAAAACGCAGACCCAAAAACGGGTGCGAATTTAGCATAGAAGAGGTCTTGAGCCGGTCTCAAGCCGCTGCGCGGACCGCCAGATGGGGCGGCCCAGCAGGCATGAGCAGTGGAAGATCATCCTTGAATGAGCGCGGCGCCAAGCGGCTGGACTAGCCGGGATGCTCGTCAGGCCCTGGGTCTGAAACGGTTTGATTCGCCCGTTGCAGCACCAACCGGATGACTTCAGGGGTGAACCCACGCTGCAACAGAAAGCGCTGTTGTTTGGATCGCTCCAGTGCGGACTGGGGCGCCTGCTTGAAACGCCGGGCCCAGCAATCCGTGGCTCTTTTCGCTTCGGTGCGATCGAGATCAGCCAGCGCTGTGGATTGGTCGCAAGCCTCAAGGCCGTGGGTTGCGAGTTCGGCAGCGATGCGCCGAATGCCGTACCGCTGCGACCTGCGGTGGATGAGACTCTGCGCAAACCGGACATCGCTCAGCCAGCCCTCTGAGGTGAGTTGGCTGAGCAAGGACTCCAGTTGCTCATCGGATTCGGCGTGCGGTGCCAGCTTTCGAGCCAACTCTGCACGGCTGTGCTCCCGCTGAGACAGGTATCGCAGGGCGCGCCCCTTGAGTGAAAGCACGCGCCCCGGCGTTGCTGCCCGCAGCATGTCAGGCAGCCTCGATACCCTTCTTGCCGCCTTCAATCACCTGGAGGCCGCGCGGCTTGACTCCGAAATTCGCCCGAACCCGGTTTTCGATGTCGAGTGCGATTTCGGGATGCTCTCGCAGGAATTCACGCGCGTTGTCTTTGCCTTGACCGATACGGTCGCCGTTGTAGCTGTACCAGGCGCCACTCTTTTCAACGATATTGGACTGCACACCCAGATCGATGACCTCGCCCTCACGGGAGATGCCTTCACCATAGAGGATGTCGAACTCGGCAGCCCGGAAAGGGGGCGCAACCTTGTTCTTGACCACCTTGACCTTGGTTTCGTTGCCGATGACCTCGTCGCCCTTCTTGATCGAGCCCGTGCGACGGATATCGAGACGGACCGATGCATAGAACTTGAGCGCATTGCCGCCCGTGGTGGTCTCGGGATTGCCGAACATCACGCCGATCTTCATGCGGATCTGGTTGATGAAGATGACCAGGCAATTGGTGCGCTTGATGGTGGCGGTGAGCTTGCGCAGGGCCTGCGACATGAGCCGAGCCTGCAGACCAGGCAGTGAATCGCCCATTTCGCCCTCGATTTCGGCCTTGGGCGTGAGGGCTGCGACCGAATCGATGACGATCATGTCGACCGAACCGGAGCGCACCAGAGCGTCGGCAATCTCAAGCGCCTGCTCGCCCGTGTCGGGCTGGGAGATGAGGAGATCCTCCAGGCGTACGCCCAGGCGAGAGGCGTACTGGACATCGAGGGCATGCTCGGCATCGATAAAGGCGCAGGTACCGCCGACCTTTTGCATCTCGGCGATGACCTGCAGGGTGAGGGTGGTCTTGCCCGATGACTCGGGGCCGTAGATTTCGACCACACGACCCCGCGGCAGACCCCCAACGCCCAGAGCGACGTCAAGCCCGAGCGAACCCGTGGAAACAACCTGGATGTCTTCAGCCACCTCGGCGTCGGACAACTTCATGACCGAGCCTTTGCCGAACTGCTTTTCGATCTGGGCGAGAGCAGCGGCAAGCGCTTTGGATTTTTCGAGCTTGGATTTGGTGTCGTCCATGGTCTGACCTGAAGAAGTGGAGTTGCGAGGCGCAAAAACCGGGTGAATCGTTGAGCAGCATTGTGGCAGGAAACCACTGGATGTACAACCAGTCTTTCGATCTAGATCGTTCGTCCAGGGCCGACCGGCCTGACATCCCCCACCGTGGGCCTTACCCGGTCGGGTAACCGGGTGACGCCCCACCCGCTTGTGCTCAAGCCTGCGGGGGTTGGTGCTGCAAATTACCCTGCATCAGGCTCATGGCGTGATCCAGTGCATAGGCTGCCGCCTGCCGCCGCACGGCGGCGCGATCGCCCGTAAACAGTACGGTGGCGGTCTCGCAGACCTGGGCCGACTCGCCCTCACCCGACCCCTTTGCAGGATCCAGCGCACCGCGATGCCAGGCCCAACCGAAGCAGACCGTTCCCACGGGCTTTCCTGGTACCGCACCCCCTGGGCCGGCAATGCCCGTCACGGCAAGAGCCATCCCGGGGCGACCCGAGCGCTCGGGGGCGATCAGGCGCAACGCACCCCATGCCATTTCGCGGGCCACCACCTCGCTCACAGCACCGTGCAGATCCAGCGATGCTGCACTCACACCCAGGAGGTCTTGCTTTGAGGCATTTGAATAGGTCACCACACCCCGATCGAACCAGGCTGACGAGCCGGCCGTCTCGGTCAATGCACGCGCGATCAGCCCGCCGGTGCACGACTCTGCGGTAGCGACGCTGCCGCCCAGTGCTTCGATCGCGCGGCCCAGCTGTGCAGCAATCGTGACGATCGCCTCCTCGCTCAAATCGGTGGCGACAGTCGGCATGTCATCAGGAACAGGACGATCTGCAAGTGCAGGCATGGGCAGGGATGGCGGTGGGTTCATGGAGACGGCCTATGACTCATGAAGACCGGGTTTGGCTGAAGACCGACAGGTTTGATCAGGACCCCGACCCGAACAGCCGTGTCCAGAGTGCAATGACCAGCAGGGTATAGCCGGCTGCCAGCAGATCGTCGAGCATCACACCAAGCCCGCCCCTGACCGAACGCTCGAGGGTGCGAATCGGCACGGGTTTGACGATATCGAAAAAGCGAAAGAGCAAAAAGGCGACCCACTGCGAGGCGGCGGTGTCGGGCACGATCCAGAGCACCAACCAGAACGCCACCACCTCATCCCAGACCATTGCACCATGATCGGGCACCCCGAGATCCTGCCCGGTGCGCTCACACGCCCACACACCCAGCGCAAACGCCAGGGGCAGAACCATCGCCCAGCCGGCAGCGCCCAGCCAGGGGTCAAGCAACAGAAAGGCAACCCAGGCCCACAGCGTGCCGACCGTGCCCGGCGAAACCGGTGACAGCCCACTGCCCGCCCCCAGCGCAACCCAGCGCGACAGCCGAGGCTTCATGAAATTGAAGGTGGGTCTGGCGATCACAGACCCGCGCTTGAGCGGCTCGCTCATGAATCCATCCCGGACAAAAAATGGTCGTGTGCCTGAAGCGACAGCATGACGGGATGGCCCTGGGCATCGATCAGCCGAAGGCGCGCTGACTCACCAGGGCCTGAGGTCGTTCGAACCGTTGCCGATTCGACGGCCACCTCGTCAGGGCCCGTCGATTCTGGTTGAGCGGGGTCTGGTCGAGCCGGTTCTGGTTGAGCCGGTTCGATGATTCCGATCCGGGTGAGGGGTAACCCCAGACGCTCGCCGATCGTGGCCAGATCTTGCCGGTACTCAGGGGCTGCCGTGAACAGCAGTTCGTAGTCATCGCCACCCGCGAGCGCATGCCGCCATTGCGATTCGCAGGTCATGCCGTGCAGCACCGGGTGCAAGGGCAGGTGCGCCAGATCAATGCGCGCCGTCAACGACTCACCGCAGGCCTGCGAGGATCGCTCCAGGATGTGGCGCAGATCACCGGCAAGCCCATCGGACAGATCAATCGCAGCGCTGGCCAGTCCCCGCAGGGCAAGCCCCAGTGCGATGCGCGGCTGTGGCCGGTGCAGCGCACTCAGGGCGCACTCAAATGCATCGGCGCGAACTTCAGCAGGGCGAGCCCATCCACCGCTGCGTTGCCGGTGCGCGACCGACCAGGCCGCACCGCCCAGGCTGCCACTGACCCAGAGGTCATCACCTGTGCGCGCCCCGTCGCGCCGCAAGGCCTGCGCCGGACTGACCTCGCCCATGACGGTAATGCACAGATTGAGCGGACCACGGGTCGTATCCCCACCCACCAGTTCGCACTGATGTTGATCGGCCAGAGCAAAGAGCCCACGGGCAAAGCGGGAGAGCCACGCATCATCCAGCCTGGGCAGGGCAACGGCCAGCGTGAATGCGATCGGAGCCGCTCCCATGGCCGCGAGGTCGGACAGGTTCACGGCGAGGGCCTTGTGCCCCAGGGATGCGGGGTCGGCATCGGCAAAGAAGTGCCTACCCTCGAGCAGCATGTCCGTGGATACGGCCAGCGCGCCACGGGCCGGCACAAGCAGTGCACAGTCATCACCCACCCCGAGCAGCGCCCGACTCGCCCGGTCTGGGCGAGTGAAATGCCTTTCGATCAGGCCGAACTCGCCTGAGGCCGTGCTGGCCGATGCGCCGATCCTGGCCGATGGATCCGACACGGCGCTCAGCGCGGGCTGACCTCGGCCGGTCGCAGCCGGGCAGCAACCTTGTCGAGTACGCCGTTCACATAACGAAACCCATCGGTACCCCCAAAGGTCTTGGTCAGTTCGACGGCTTCGTTGATGACGACCCGGTAAGGAATCTCAGGGTGGTGAAGCAACTCGAATGCACCCACCAGCAGGGCGGCATGT
Source organism: Burkholderiales bacterium (assembly GCA_046304115.1). GTDB lineage: Bacteria > Pseudomonadota > Gammaproteobacteria > Burkholderiales > Burkholderiaceae_E > UBA4615. The sequence goes on from JBKCEY010000504.1 coordinate 4,829, forward strand.
TCGACCGGCGACAACTCGGGCACAGGGCGATCCAGCAGACTCGCGAAGTGATCACGCAGGCTGTCGGCTTCACGAATCACGCCATGCAGCAGGGCAATGAAATGTTCGCGGTCAATGCGCTCGATCTGGGGGGCGGTGGCAGTGAGGTGAGCCTCGATCGCCCCCGCATCTTCAAGGGAGACCAGCCACTGGTAAAGACCCTGCATGGCGAGTTCGCGCGAGCGACGGCGCGCACTCTTGGGCGGCGTTCGCGTCTCGTGTGGCGCGGGTCGCTGGCTTGAACTCACGAGCGGTCGTCGTCTTCGTCGTCATCAGCATCGCCCAGCGATGCGAGCGAGGCCGAGAGATTGGCCATCTCGACCGCCACGCGGGCAGCATCAGTGCCTTTCTCGCGGGTTCGGGCATGGGCTTGCTCATCGGTATCGACGGTCAGAATGGCATTGGCAATCGGAACGCCATAGTCGAGCGATACCTGCATGATGCCAGCGGCACTCTGGTCGGACACCACCTCGAAATGGTAGGTCTCTCCGCGCACCACCGCTCCTAGTGCGATCAGGGCGTCGAACTCGGCGGTATGAGCCAGCTGACGCAGTGCGAGCGGAACCTCCAGGGCACCGGGCACCGAGCACACCAGCACATCTTCGCTGGACACACCCAGGCGGCCCAGTTCGGTCAGGCAGGCATCGCGCAAGGCATTGCAGATGTCTTCGTTGAAGCGCGACTGAACCACGCCAATGCGCAGGCCTTCGCCGTTGCTGCCTGCATTGAAGATTTCGGTATCCACGATGGTGTCCTTAGAGGGGATTTTTGGGCGACTCGTAACCGGTGACCTGCAGGTCGTAGCCGGCCATACTCGGAATGCGTCGCGGCTGCGACAACAGGCGCATACGGCCAACGCCCAACTCGCGCAGGATCTGGGCGCCAACGCCATAGGTGCGCAGATCCATCTTGGCCTTGCGGGCCGGCGCCGGGATATGGCCTGCCAGGGTCTGGAACTGGGCCTCAAGACCATCGGTCGTCCCAGCGCAGTTCAGCATCACCAGCGCCCCGCGGCCGAATCCGGCAATGGCCTGCAAGGCCTGATGGACGGACCAGGCGTGGCGACCCCGATCGGTTTCAAGCAGATCCAGAACCGACAACGGCTCGTGAACCCGCACCAGCACCTCGTCGGACGGACCAAACTGCCCGAAGGTCATGGCGATGTGGGGCGCACCGCTCGGCTTGTCCCGGAACAGACTCATACGGAAAGCGCCAAAGGCAGTGTTGACCGTGCGCTCGCCGAGCCGCTCGATCAGGCTCTCATTGGCACTGCGGTAGTGGATCAGGTCGGCAATGGTGCCGATCTTCAGCCCATGCTCGCGACCGAACTGCACGAGGTCGGGCAGACGGGCCATGGTGCCGTCGTCCTTGAGAATCTCGCAAATGACCGATGCCGGGGTAAGCCCTGCAAGCTGCGCCAGATCGCATCCGGCCTCGGTATGGCCCGCCCGCATGAGCACCCCGCCCGGGCGCGCGGTCAGAGGAAAGATGTGGCCCGGCTGAACCAGATCCTCGGGACGGGCATTTCGAGCCACTGCCACCTGAATGGTACGGGCACGATCGGCGGCCGAGATGCCGGTAGTCACGCCTTCGGCCGCCTCGATCGACACGGTGAAGTTGGTGCCGTGGGCGGTGCCATTGACCTGCACCATGGGCGACAGGTTGAGTTGGCGGGTTCGTTGTTCGGTCAGGGTCAGGCAGATCAGGCCGCGGCCATATCGGGCCATGAAGTTGATGGCCTCGGGCGTGACGAAGTCCGCCGCCATGACCAGATCACCTTCGTTTTCGCGGTCCTCTTCGTCCACGAGGATCACCATGCGGCCTGCCTTGAGCTCCTCGATGATTTCGGAGGTTGGCGCGATGGATTCGGCAGGCTCGCCAGCAGCGTTGAACGGCTGGGACTGAGCTTGATGGACGGCGGCGGTCTCGTTGGACATGGCAGGCTAACCCCGTGAAACGAACCCATCAGTGTACCGGAGCACCGGTTCGCAGGCGCCAGAAAGGCACGTTCATCGTCGGTGAGGCGCCGCTCATGCCCACGACACACTTCGTCAACAGATCGGCCCGCGGCCCTGCCTAGACTGCGACCTCTTCCTTGAGGCCTGCACACCATGAGCACCGCCCTGCCCGATCGATCCCTGCCTGATGTCTTCCCGAATACATCAACACCGCGCCCGGCCGCGACCGGCAGCCTGACGGCTGTGAATGCCGGCAGCCACGGGGCGGCAGCGTCAAACACCGAGCCGTCGGTTCCACGCAGCGGAAGGCTTGCCGCACGCCTGACCTGGGCCAGTCTGGGCAGCATCCTGGCTGTGCATGCGTCGCTCGCCGGGCTGACCGTTCTGCTCGGGGGTCTGCAAACGAGCGCGTTGCTCGCAGCCGTTGCAGCCAGCGGACTGGTGAGTCTCATTGTCGTGACCACCACGATGCATCTGGAGGGCCGTCGGCTGGGCCGCCGCATCGCACGGATCGTCAATGTGCTGGATGCAGCGCGCGCGGGCGACTACAGCAAGCGCATTGCAGTGCGCACTCAGGACGACCTGGGTGAGCTCGCCAGCCAGGTCAACGAGTTGCTGACCAATTCAGCCAGCCGCGAGTTGCGCATTCTCGAGTCGGCCCTGTCCGATCCGCTCACGGCCCTGCCCAACCGCACGCTGCTGACCGAGCGGCTGCGCCACATGCTGGCGCTTTCCAGGCGCCGCACGGCACCCTTTGCCATTGCGGTCCTGGATCTCGACCGATTCAAGTTCGTCAACGACACACTCGGCCATGCCGCAGGCGATGCCGTGCTCAAGGAAGTGGCCCGGCGCCTGCGCAAGACGGTGCGTGAGGGCGACACGGTGGCCCGACTGGGCGGCGATGAATTCGTACTGATGCTTCCTGGCGGCGAAGCCGCGGTGCGCGAAGTGGCGACCCGAATCATTGACGCGATGCAGGAGCCCTTGAATTTTCGTGACCAACGGATCGACATTGGCCTGTCAATCGGCATTGCCATGCATCCGCAGCATGGATCAGACGACCTGACCTTGTTGCGCCATGCCGACAGTGCGATGTATCGCGCCAAGCGCCGCAGGGCGGGCATCGAGGTCTTCAGTGGCGAGACGCATGAAGTGCGGCGCAGTTACCTGTCGATGCTGGGTGAATTGCGTCGGGCGCTTGAAGGCGAGCAGCTCTTTTTGCAGTACCAGCCCAAGCTCGATGTGGCCAGCGGCATGATCGTGGGTCTTGAAGGGCTGGTGCGGTGGCGCCATCCCACGCGCGGCAATGTGCCGCCTTCGGAGTTCGTGCCTTTTGCCGAGCAAAGCGGTTTCGTGCGCGAGATCACGCAGTGGGTCGTTGCTCAAGGGGCACGGTTTTCACACAAGATGGCCTCTGAGGGTCTGGATATCTGTGTGGCCGTGAACGTGTCGGCCCATGACATTGAATCCTCAGCCTTTGCGCAGGCGATCACCGCCATCATTCGCGCCGAGCAGCCGGCGCCGGGCCGACTCTGCCTGGAGATCACGGAGAGCGGGCTGGTCAGCGAAACCGATAACGCCGTGGCCAACCTGCGTGCAATCGCCGCGCTGGGCGTGCGTCTTGCGGTTGATGACTTCGGCACCGGCTATGCCACCCTCAAGCAGCTGCAAAGCCTGCCTGTGCATGAACTCAAGGTCGATCGTTCGTTTGTCAGTGGCATGCACGAAAACAGAGGCAATCAGACCATTGTTCGGTCGACCATCGACCTGGGCAAGCAGCTGGGGTTGAGGGTGGTCGCCGAGGGCGTCGAGACCGTCGAAGAACTCCGAGGCCTGGCCGCGATGGGATGCGACGAGGTCCAGGGCTACTACGTGGCCAAACCCATGGACCCTGAAGAAATCATCGACTGGGTGCGCATGCGAAATGCCCTGCAAAGCGCCAAGCACAAGCGCTACAGTGCGCTCGCCTCCTGACCGTCCTTGCCCAGCAACCGTTCGCAATAGCGCGCAATCAGATCGATCTCGAGATTGACTCGCGCGCCCGGAAACAGATGCCTCAGCGTCGTGACCTGCAGCGTGTGCGGGATCAGATTGATGCTGATGTCGCATCCGCCCTGCGGCAGATCGTGCACCCGATTGACGGTCAGGCTGGTGCCATTGACCGTCACCGAACCCTTGTAGGCAAGATATCGCGCAATGGCGGCCGGAGCGCGGATATCCAGGCGCCAAGACTCGCCCACTGCCTCGAACACCACCACTTCGCCCAGCCCATCGACATGGCCGCTCACCAGATGGCCGCCCAGACGGTCTGACAGGCGCAGGGCCTTTTCGAGATTGACTTCGCCCGGGGCGTCGAGCCCCGCGGTGCAGGCCAGGCTCTCGCGTGAGACATCCACACAGAACCGATCGCCCTCCAGAGCCACTGCTGTCATGCAGGCGCCCTGAATCGCGATCGAGTCGCCGAGCACCACGTCCGACAGATCGAGCGCGCCCGCGTTGACCGTGAGCCGCACTCCGGCATCAGCACCCAGAGAATCGACCTTTTCAATGCGGCCCACAGCCGCGACGATGCCTGTAAACATAGTGTGAGTCTTTCGTGTCTTTAACTTCGGGACCAACGTCTTGAAGGAAAAATTCAGAGGATTGGCGATGTGCGATGTGCGATGTGCGAACGCGCGCCGTGAGGCTGATGCGACAGGGGCTTGGTCGGTCTCAGGTTGAGGCAACCGAGGGATCGGGATGGGGCGAAGCCATGCGGGCCAGCAGCCGCAGATCCGTGCCGATGCGATCCACCGCATGCCACTGCATCTGCAGTCGGTCATCGAGCGAACGCAAGACGGGTAGGTCAAAGGCAGGCAAGCCCTGGCCCAGGGCACAGGGTGCGAGATACATCAGCAGTTCATCGACCAGCCCCGCCTGCAACAGCGAGCCATTGAGCTTGTAACCGGCCTCCACATGCACTTCGTTCAGGCCACGCTCACCGAGCATTGCGATCAGGGCCTGAAGATCGACCTTGCCGCGGGCATTGGGTACAAACAGCAGTTCGCAGCCGCGCTCACGCAACTCCCGCTCACGCATTTCGTCACGCACCGCAAAGGCCACCCAGACCGGCGCACCCGAAAAAAGGCGTGCATGGGGATCAACCTCCAGGCGGGAATCCACCAGCACCTTCAGGGGCTGACGGGGCGTACCCAGATGCCGCACATCCATGCGGGGGTTGTCATCTCTGACCGTACCGATCCCGGTGAGCACGGCACAGGCGCGCGCGCGCCAGGCATGGCCATCGGCACGAGCCGCCTCGCCCGTAATCCACTGGCTCGTGCCATCGGGCAAGGCTGTTAAACCATCGAGCGAGGCCGCCACCTTCAGTCGCATCCAGGGCTTGCCTCGCTCCATGCGAGACACAAAACCGATATTGAGTTCACGCGCCTCACGGGCCAGCAGACCGCATCGCACATCGATGCCCGCCTCGCGCAGCCGTCGCAGGCCTTTGCCACTGACCTGAGGATTGGGATCCTGCATGGCCACGATCACCCGCGACACACCGGAACTGACAAGTGCATCGGCGCAGGGCGGCGTGCGGCCAAAATGACTGCAAGGCTCGAGCGTGACATAGGCCGTCGCCCCGCGCGCCAGGGCACCGGCCGCTCGCAGGGCAATCACTTCGGCATGGGGTTCACCGGCACGAACATGCCAACCCTCACCCACCACCTGACCCTCAGGCGCCACGATGACACACCCCACGCGCGGAGTGGGCGTGGTCGTGAACAGGCCCTGCTGCGCGAGTTCAAGCGCACGCAGCATGTGCGCCTGATCCTTGTCGTCAAACATGGACCAGCCGATCGACCGGCACCGATCGCCCCTGAATTGAGCCAGACGACTCAAGCCGCATGGCCAGCACCTCAATCACGACGGCGCTTGCGGGGCTGCACTTCTTCGATGGCATCGGTGAACTCGGCGACATCCTCGAATTCACGATAGACCGATGCGAAGCGCACATAGCCGATCTTGTCGATCTTCTTGAGCTCGCGCATGACCAATTCGCCAATGCGTTCGCTTTGCACCTCACGCACGCCCAGCGACAGCAGCTTTTCTTCGATGCGACCAATCGCGGCATCGGTGGCCTCGGAACTGACCGGACGCTTGCGCAAAGCCAGCGCCAGCGAGGCCCGCAGCTTGCGTCTGTCGTAGTCGGCACGCATGCCGTTCTTCTTGACGACCGCGGGCAGCGCAAGCTCCACCCGCTCGTAGGTGGTAAAGCGCTTGTCGCACTGGGCGCACCGCCGCCTGCGGCGCAAGGCCGAGCCATCATCGGCCTCGCGGGTCTCGATGACCTGGGTCTCGCCATGGTCACAGAACGGGCAGCGCACGGTCGGTCAGCACACGGTCGGTCAGCGATACACCGGGAAGGCCTGCGTGAGCGCAGCGACCTGCTCGCGAACCCGCGCCAGATTGGCCTCGTCAGTGGGCGCATCCAGCACATCAGCGATCAGATGCCCCACCTTGACAGCCTCGGCAACGCCAAAGCCCCGGGTGGTCATGGCCGGCGTCCCCAGGCGAATGCCCGAGGTGACCAGCGGCTTTTCGGGATCATTGGGAATGGAGTTCTTGTTGACCGTGATGTGCGCGGCGCCCAGCACCTGTTCGGCGAGCTTGCCGGTGATGCCCTTGGCCCGAAGATCAACCAGCATCACGTGACTCTGGGTGCCGCCCGACACGATGCGCAGACCGCGCTTGATCAGGGTGTCGGCGAGTGCGCGCGCATTCTCGATGATGCGGGCCTGATAGTCCTTGAACGAAGGCTGCAGCGCCTCATGAAAGGCCACAGCCTTGGCCGCGATCACATGCATCAGCGGGCCGCCCTGCAGACCCGGAAAGACCGCTGAATTGATCGCCTTTTCGTGCTCGGCCTTCATCAGGATGATGCCGCCGCGCGGGCCACGCAGGCTCTTGTGGGTGGTGGAGGTCACCACATCGGCATGAGGTACCGGATTGGGGTACACCCCGGCCGCGATCAGGCCCGAGTAATGCGCCATGTCCACCATGAAGATCGCGCCGATCTCCTTGGCCACGCGGGCAAACCGCGCAAAGTCGATATGCAGCGAGTAGGCCGACGCTCCGGCAATGATCAGCTTGGGACGGGCCTCGCGGGCTCGGGCCTCCATGGCGTCGTAATCGATGACCTCATTGGCATCGAGACCGTAGGACACCACGTTGAACCACTTGCCCGACAGATTGAGCGGCATGCCATGGGTCAGGTGGCCACCCTCGGCCAGGCTCATGCCCATGATGGTGTCGCCGGGCTTGAGAAAGGCCAGAAAAACGGCCTGATTGGCCTGTGCACCCGAATGCGGTTGCACATTGGCAGCTTCGGCGCCGTAGAGTTTCTTGAGCCGCTCGATGGCCAGGGCCTCGGCCACATCAACATGCTCGCAACCACCGTAGTAGCGCTTGCCCGGATAGCCTTCGGCGTATTTGTTGGTGAGCTGGCTGCCCTGGGCGGCCATGACGGCCGGGCTCGCATAGTTTTCTGAGGCAATCAGCTCGATGTGCTGTTCCTGGCGGTGGTTCTCCGCCTGAATGGCTTGCCAGAGTTCGGGGTCGACCTGGGCGATGCCCTGGGTACGGTCAAACATGATGGAGTCCTCGTTGCAGTTGCGCGATCCGGTACGGCGTACCGGCACACTGCCCAGGCGAACGGCGGGCGACACTAGGCCACCAGGTTCCGCGTTCCACGGTGTTCATTCACCCTAACTCGCCAGTCACGCGGACGCTTGGATTGTAGTGGATACCCGCTCGGTCAGCCGATTGCCCCGGTTCCTCTGAGCCTGCTGCGTATTCAGGGCGGCCGGTGACAGGAGAAAGGGCGGCTGAGCCGGTGGCAGGAGAAGGTCTCCGATGGCTCTCGCCCAAACGGAAGTGATTTACTGCTGTGCCCCAGCCGGATCCGCCCTCAGCCAGAACGTCACTGGCCCGTCATTGACCAGCTCAACCTGCATATCGGCCCCAAAGACTCCGGCCTGAGTACCCGGGTGGCGTGCCCGCGCCCGAACCAGCAGGCCTTCAAAAAGCCCGCGGGCGATCTCCGGTGGCGCTGCCGGCGTGAAGCTCGGCCGAAGCCCGCTGCGGGTATCGGCCGCCAGAGTGAACTGCGGCACCAGCAGCAGGCCCCCAGAGACCTGAATGAGCGATCGATTCATGCGCCCGCGCTCATCGGCAAAGACCCGATAGGCCAGCAGGCGCTCGAGCAGGGCGTCGGCCTGCGCCGGCGTATCGCCGCGCTCGGCACACACCAGCACCATCATGCCGGGCCCAGGTCACGGTGGCGGGGGCCATCACCGGGCAGATCGGGCCCGGCTCACCCGCTGCAGCAGACCGATCATCGATGCTCCCTGGGTTCGGCTCTGCGCCCAGCTCGGGTCTGCGGTCTTCGCGCAGCCGAGGCCTCGGCCGTGCGCCCGAGCGGGGCATCGGCCCTGCGGTCAGGCCCACGTGACACGGGCGGCCCGTCGCTTGCCCACCTGGATGACGTAAGTACCTGCTTGCAGCTTCAGGCCCTTGTCTTCGATCTTGTTGCCGTCAATACGAACCCCGCCCTGCTCGACATTTCTCAGTGCATCGCTGGTCGATGCAGCCAGGCCAGACTGTTTGAGCAGGGCACCAATGCCCATGGGCGCACCGGCGACCGTGACCTCGGGCAGGTCCTCGGGCAGCACCCCCCGGGCAAACCGTGCCTCGAACCCCTCGCGTGCTGCCTCGGCTGCCGACGCCCCGTGAAAGCGGCTCACCATTTCGCCGGCCAGACGCACCTTGGCATCCCGGGGATTCATGCCCTGGGCGCACGCGGCACGCAGTGCAGCAATCTCTTCAATCGACGACGATGAGAGCAGTTCGTAGTATTTCCACATCAGATCGTCGGAGATCGACATGATTTTGCCGAACATCTCGGGCGGGGCATCGGTAATACCCACCGTATTGCCCTTGGACTTCGACATCTTCTCAATGCCATCGAGGCCCTCGAGCAAGGGCATGGTCAGAATGCACTGCGGCTCCTGTCCATACTCCTTTTGCAGCTCTCGACCGACCAGCAGATTGAACTTCTGATCGGTGCCGCCGAGCTCGAGATCGGATTTGAGCGCCACCGAGTCATAGCCCTGCATCAGGGGATAGAGCAACTCATGCACCGAGATCGGCACGCCCCCCTTGTAGCGCTTGGTGAAGTCATCACGCTCGAGCATTCGGGCCAGGGTGTAGCGCGAAGCCAGCTGAATCATGCCGCGTGCGCCCAGAGGGTCCGACCACTCCGAGTTGTAGCGGATCTCGGTGCGATTGCGATCGAGCACGAGACTGGCCTGCTCGAAATACGTTCGGGCGTTGGCCTCAATCTGCTCCCGGGTGAGCGGCGGCCGGGTGATGTTGCGCCCCGACGGGTCACCAATCATCGCGGTGAAGTCGCCGATCAGAAAAATCACCGTATGCCCCAGATCCTGCAGCTGACGCATCTTGTTGAGCACCACCGTATGGCCCAGATGCAGGTCGGGGGCGGTGGGATCCAGCCCCAGCTTGATGCGCAGCGGCTGGCCCGTCGCCTCCGAGCGCATCAGCTTGCGCACGAAGTCGTCCTGAACCAACAGCTCGTCACAGCCGCGCAGGGCAATCTCCAGGGCACGCCTGACCTCAGGGCTGGGCGGGGCCGCAGCCCGGCCACCGGGCTGATCCGTTGGCTGGCCGGCTTGGTTGGACGAGGTCTTTGGGGTGTTCTGTCCGTTCATCGGAGGCGGGTCTTTGGTGGCTTGCGCGGGCTGTTGCCAGCCGGGCTGTTCTGTTAGACTCGCCGCTGGCTGGCAGGAGAACTCGCGCCGAATCTTTCGGCAGGCGATTGTTGCGTTTGCAGCGGCTGTTTTGGTGGCGGGTTGCGGTTGTTGTCGCGGTGGTCGTTATTGCGAACGCGGTGGTTGGTACCGCGGTCAAACAGCGCCGCAGATCCAGCAAGCTCCCAATTCTACGTCCTCCCGTTCAGCTCGCCGTGGTTGTGGCCATGTTCGCGTGGCCGGCCTGACCGGTTTTCCGCGCAGTTGCCGCAGTTGTGTTCGCAGTCTGAAGTTGTGTTCGCAGAAGTCGCAGTTTTATTCGCAGTTGATTAAAGGGAGCCGCACCGCCCATGAACCGCATCGATGCCAAGAAGCTCGCCCTGTCGTTGGGCGCAGTCTGCTCGCTCGCTGCGGTCACTGCGTTTGGCGTAGCCCCCGCGTCGGATGCCGATCTGCCTGAACCCCAAGCCCGGATCGAATCCGTGGTGCTGCAGGCGCAGGTCATCGAACCCACAGTAGCCCTGTCTCAAACCGAGCGCGTGCGCCGCGGCGAAACCCTGGCCAGCCTGTTTGGCCGGCTGGGCCTGGACGACCCCGAGGTCAATGCCCTGGTGCAGCGCCATGCCTTGGCCCGGCAACTCCTCGAGTTGCGAGCCGGGCGTGTTGTCTCGGCCCAGCTCACCCCCGATGGAAAGCTGCAGCGTCTCACCTACCGATTGAGCGAACCCGCTTCGGGCAGCCTTGGCAAGCGCCTTGTGATCGAGCGGGTGGCGGGCCAGCTCATGGCCTTCTCAGAGAAGGTGCCCCACACCCGCAGTATCGAGACCCGCTCGGCCGAGATTCAGACCAATCTCATCCAGGCGCTCGACTCGGCCGACATCCCCGATTCCCTCCTCACGCGCATGGCCGACGTCTTTGGCGGACAGGTCAATCTGGCCGATGCTCGCAAGGGCGACCGCTTGCGTGTGGTCTACGAAACCCTGTCCGAAACCGGCAGCCTCGAGCCCCCCGTCATCAGTCGCATCCTGGCCGTGCAATTCAGCACCGCCAAAGCCACTCATGAAGCGGTCTGGTTTGGCGATGGCGCCAAGGGTGAGTACTACAGCTTTGAGGGTCAATCCCTCAACCGCAGCATTCTGGCTTCGCCGCTCGAAGTCACCCGCGTGAGCTCGGGCTATTCCGATGCCCGCTTTCACCCGTCGATGCAGCGCTGGCAGGCCCACAAGGGGGTCGACCTGACCGCCCCGATCGGTACGCGCGTGCGCAGCGTGGCCGATGGCGTTGTTGATTATGTCGGCATGAAGGGCGGCTACGGTAATGTGGTTGTGATCAAGCACAGCGCCCAGCAATCCACCCTGTATGCCCATCTTCAGGACTTCGCCGATGGCCTGCGCCCAGGATTGCGCGTGCTTCAGGGCGAAACCATCGGCACAGTCGGCATGACCGGCTGGACCACCGGCCCACACCTGCACTTCGAGTTTCTGGTCAATGGTGTGCATGTCGACCCCATGGCAGCCATTGCCTCTTTGCCGGTGCGCAGCCTCAATGCCGCTGAGCGGGTACGCCTGCAGTCGCAGGCCCGTACGTTGCGCGACAAGTTCGAGCTGCTCGATACCCGGTTCGCTGCCCGATTCGAGTGAGTCGCTGGGCCATTGGCCTGATGTCGGGCACCAGCGTCGACGGAGTCGACGCAGTCCTGGCCTGCTTCGATGGGCAAGGCTCTCACACCAGGATACACACTGCGGCACAAGCCGCACGGCCCATGCCGGCGGCGCTTCGCGCGTCCTTGCTCGCCCTTCAGCAGCCAGGCCCCGACGAACTGGCAAGGGCCGCTGATGCAAGCCGAGACCTGACCGATCTGTATGCCGAGGTGGTGAGCGATCTGCTCGGATCGATCAATTCCCGCAATTCCCGCAATGCCGCAGACCAGCCAACCGGCCTTCCTGCAGCGGACCTGTCAGGCCGTCCTTCAGACAGTCTCTCAGGCAGCCCTTCGGGCAAAGCCAAGCCCGACACGCCTGCATCCATCGTGATCGGCGCGCATGGTCAGACCGTGCGGCATCGCCCCGAACGCGGGTATACCCTTCAGCTGATCGATGGAGCGCGCCTGGCCGAGCGGACAGGTCTTGCGGTCGTCACCGACTTTCGCAGTGCCGACATTGCAGCGGGCGGCCAGGGGGCGCCGCTCGTGCCAGCGTTTCATGCGCTGGCCTTTGCGTCCGCGACACACCGGCGGGCCATCATCAATATCGGTGGCATCGCCAATGTCAGCCTGCTGCCGACGGTGCAGTACAACGACCCGCAGGCTTCTGTCGACAGGCGTGCGCCCGAACCGATCGAAAGCGTCACCGGCTTTGACACCGGGCCTGGCAATCTGTTGATGGACCTCTGGTGTGAGCGCCATACCGGACAGCCCTATGATGCAGGCGGTCACTGGGGCGCAGCAGGACAGATTGATCAGGCGCTCCTGGCTCACTGTCTTGAAGAACCCTACTTCAGCCTGCCAGCGCCCAAGAGCACTGGCCGCGATCTGTTCACACAACAGTGGCTGGACACGGCCCTTCAGGGCGCGCCGCTGCGCAAGGCGCAGGATGTTCAGGCCACACTCGCCGAACTGACGGCCGTGCTGATCGCCCAAGCCTGCAACGGCTTTGGTGCAACCGAGTGCTTTGTCTGTGGTGGGGGCGCTTTCAATCAGCACCTGATGGAGCGCCTGAGCGCCCTGATGCCGCAATCAGCCGTTCAGACAACCGCTGCGCTGGGCGTGCCGCCTGACGCGGTCGAGGCGCTCGCCTTTGCGTGGCTGGCCCGACAGCGCCTGCTCAACAAGCCCGCAAACCTGCCTGCAGTGACAGGCGCCCGGGGGCCGAGAACTCTGGGCGCGGTCTATGCCGCGCCCGATTCGCTGGTTTGATCAGACCGAGAACGAAGACCCGCAACCGCAGGTGGTTGACGCATTGGGGTTCTTGATGACGAACTGCGCGCCCTCGAGGCCGTCTTTGTAGTCAATCTCGGCGCCGACCAGGTACTGGTAGCTCATGGCATCGATCAACAGGGTGACACCGTTTTTCTTCATGCTGGTGTCGTCTTCGGCCACTTCTTCATCGAAGGTGAAGCCGTACTGAAAGCCCGAGCATCCGCCACCCTGCACGAACACGCGCAGCTTGAGGTTGTCGTTGCCCTCTTCTTCGATCAGTTGACGAACCTTTTCGGCAGCGCTGTCGGTAAAAACCAGCGGTGCGGGCATTTCGGCGACAGCATTCATGACGATCTCCCTGGAATCTTGGTGGATTGAACCCGATTCAATGGTGACGAATCAAGCTCGACAAGCGCAAAACAGAAGCTGAATACTCAAAACTGAGCCAACCCGAGCAAACCTGAGCAAAACCGGGCAAACCTGAGCAAACCCGATGTAAAGCCCTCAAGCACGAACGTACTGCGAGCCCAAAAAACACTGCCGACCCCTGGGGTCGGCAGCTCGGGGTAATGCGTGCAGTGTACGACCTCTGAGAG
>JBKCEY010000505.1:0-1358 GCA_046304115.1 Burkholderiales bacterium
TGGCTGAATGCGGAGAGGATCACAGGTAGATCCGCCAGAGTCTTGTTGCTGATCGGACGCAGGACCAGGGTATTACCGACACGCTCGATCTCGACATCGGTGGCCGCCTCGATGAATGCAAGCTCACTGGGGATACGCACAGCGATGGAATTGCCGCTCTTGAAGACCCGGGTCAGCATGAAACCTCTCCTGAATAACGTATAGACAGTATATACATCAACGCCCTCCGGAGTAAAAGGCCCGCGAGGTCAGTCCAATCGGGAAATTCAAGGCCGGTTATTGGCGGATCACCTGCGCTCGCCCTGCAGGCATGCATCGACACCGAATTGTCATCGCGCTGCAACCGCAGCATCAAATCCGCCGCCTAGCCTGTGCGTACCGAGCCCAGTGGCTCATTCTCGGACCGGAATCGACATGCGTTCCACCCGTTTTGCACAAACCTGCCTGGCGGCCGGTCTCGCCCTGGGCGTGATCCAGACAGCGCTGGCCCAGACCGAATTTCCGGCCCGCCTGAGCGGCCATGTGGTGTTGCCCGCACAGACCTTCATCAGCCCGCCCGCCGATGCGCCGGCCGATCTGCAGGTCTCGGGCAAGTTCACCAACAACTCGATGCGTAACGAAACGCTGGGCAGTTTTGAGGGCCGCTCAGCCGGCCGACCCACCGGGGTGAAGCTGCCCTTCAAGGGTCAGCCGGTGCAGGGGCATTCCGGGGTCAAGCGCATGCCCGACGGCAGCTACTGGGTGCTGACCGACAACGGCTTTGGCAGCAAGGCCAATTCACCCGATGCGGCCCTGTTCCTGTCGCACTACCGCATGAACTGGACGGCGGGCACCATCGAGCGCCTGAACACGGTCTTTTTGCATGACCCCGACAAGAAGCTGCCCTTTCGGATCACCCACGAGGGCACGGCCAAGCGCTATCTGACCGGGTCCGATCTCGATCCCGAGGGTTTTCAGATCATCAACAACAAGATCTGGATCGGTGAGGAATTCGGGCCGTATCTGATTCGCACCGACATGAACGGCAAGGTCGAGGCCTTCTTCGAGACCCAGGCCGATGGCAAGCCGGTGATGTCGCCCGATCATTACCGGGTGGTGGCGCCCCTGCCGGCCCAGACCCTGCCCGAGTCGGTCAATCTGGGCCGCTCGCGAGGCTATGAAGGCCTGGCCGCCTCGAAGGATGGCCGCTTTATTTACGGCCTGCTCGAGGGCCCGCTCTGGGATCACCGTGCCAAGGACTGGGAAAAGATCGATGGCCAGCAGGTGCTGCGCATTGTGGAGTTCTCGGTGACCGATGAGAAATGGACCGGCCGGCACTGGAAGTTCGTGCTCTCGCCCGGCGCCACGGCGATCGGTGA
>JBKCEY010000506.1:0-17536 GCA_046304115.1 Burkholderiales bacterium
CCGCAGGTCATGACCGGATTGAGCGCGGTCATGGGCTCCTGGAAGATCATCGACATGCGGGTGGCGCGCAACTCGCGCAGCCGCGACAGCGGCGCATGGGTGATGTCTTCGCCCTGCAGCAGGATCTGCCCGGAGGTGACCGGCAGGCTCTTGGGCAGCAGGCCCATGACCGACTGCGCAATGACCGACTTGCCCGAGCCCGACTCGCCTACCAGGCAGACGATCTCGCCCGCACCCACGGTGAACGAGACATGATTGACCGCGTGACTGCGATCGCCGCCCGAGGGCAAGGCGATGCTGAGATCGCGGATTTCGAGGATGGGAGTGCTCATATCCGCTTGGCCATCTTGGGGTCGAGCGTATCGCGCAGGCCATCACCCAGGATGTTCACGGCCAGCACGGTGACGGCCAGGAAGATCCCTGGAAAGAAGATGTTGTGCGGATACTCGTTGAACTGCGCACGGCCTTCAGCCATCACATTGCCCCAGGTGGGAATGTCAGGCGGCAGACCCACGCCGAGGAACGACAGAATCGCTTCCACCAGAATGCCCGATGCGCAGATGAAGGTGCCCTGCACGATCAGCGGCGCGATGGTGTTGGGCAGGATGTGGCGCAACATGATCTTCCAGGTGGGCGTGCCCAGCGAGACCGCTGCCTCCACATAGGGCTCCTCGCGGATCGTGAGCACCAGCGAACGCACCAGGCGCACCACGCGGGGTATTTCGGGAATCGCGATGGCCACGATCACGGTGAGCAGGCTGCCCTTGAGCATGGCGACCAGCGCAATCGCGATCAGGATGGCCGGAATCGACATGATGCCGTCCATCACGCGCATCAGCGGACCATCGAGCCAGCGCAGATAGCCCGCCAGCAGTCCCAGCAGCACACCGAACGCCATCGAAACCACGGCCGTGAACAGACCCACGATCAGGGAGACCTGCGTGCCGTAGATCACGCGGCTGTAGATGTCGCGCCCGAAGCTGTCGGAGCCCATCAGGAAGGTGTGCTCGAGCGATTCGCCTTCGAGTGTGGTGATCTCGCCCTTCTGGCCGGGCAGAAGGTCGCGACTGGCGGGGTCGAACAGGGTCGGGTCGACCGTGCCCATCCAGGGCGCGGCCAGCGAGATCAGCACCAGCAGCGCCAGCACGATGCCGCCCACCCGCACCGAGGTATTGCGGCTCAGTCGCTGCCAGGTACTCACCTGGCGAACGACCGAGGCCGATTCGACCGAGAGGGCTTCGAAGTTCGTGGATTCCGTGCTCATGTCAGTACCGGATCCGCGGATCGAAAAAGACATAGGACAGGTCGACCAGCAGATTGACCATGACGTAGATGAAGGAGAAGAACAGGATCACGCCCTGAATGGTCGGAAAGTCGCGGGCCAGCACCGCATCGACCGTCAGACGCCCCAGCCCCGGAATCGCATAGACCGATTCCGTGACCACCACACCACCGATCAGCAGGGCAATCCCGATGCCGATCACGGTGGCAATCGGCACGGCCGCATTGGCCAGTGCATGGCGCAGCAGCACCTTGACCTCGGGCAGGCCCTTGGCCCGTGCGGTGCGGATGTAGTCCTCGCCCAGGGTTTCGAGGACCGAGGCGCGCGTGACCCGCGCAATGAGGGCGATGTAGATCACCGACAGCGTGATGGCAGGCAGGATCAGCTGACGCATCCAGGGCCCCACGCCCTTGGCAATCCGCTCATAGCCCTGGACCGGCAGCCATCCGAGTTTGAGCGAGAGCAGCCAGATCAGCAGATAGGCCATCACGAACACCGGGACGGAGAAGCCCAGCACCGAAAAGCCCATCAGGCTGCGATCGAGCCAGCCGCCGTGGCGCCAGGCGGCCAGCACGCCCAGAGGCACGGCCACCAGCACGGCAATCACGATCGTGATGATCGCGAGCGAGACCGTGGGCTCCAGGCGCTGCGCGATCAGCGAGGTGACATCCATCTTGTAGTAATACGACTGCCCCAGATCGCCCGTGAGCATGCGTCCGAACCAGATCGCGAACTGCTCGGGGATGCTGCGGTCAAGGCCGAGGCTCTCGCGAATCAGAGCGATCTGCTCGGTACTCGCGGCATCGCCGGCGAGCACCGCCGCGGGATCGCCTGGCGTGAGCCTGAGCATGAGAAAGACCAGCACTGCCACGATCAGCAGTACCGGGATGGTCGACAACAGTCGACGCAACAGGAATCCAGCCATGAAGGATGTTCCGTGCAAAACAACGGGGCGCGTCAGTGTGGCACGCGCCCCGCGGGGAATGGCTCAAGACCGCGGATCAGACTGGGCGATCCTCTGTGATGAGGGGCTGCCCGGTGGCCAGCGCGCTTGTCACGCCCTGGCCGATCCCGCTCAAGGCCAACCTCAGTTCTTCTTGATGTTCCAGTAGAGATTGCCGTTGGTCACGAAAAAGCCACTGACCTTCTTGGTGGCTGCCATCGGCTGGTCGTACTGACCCAGCGCAACGTGCGTGCCCACCTCGAACATGCGGGCATGCATGGCGTCGGCGAGCTTTTTCTTGCCGGCATCGTCCGTGGCGCGCATGAACTGATTGCGCAGATCCGACAGCTTGTCGTCCGTGGCCCAGCCGAACCAGGTGGACTTCTCGCCCCGGGTATCGGTGGTGGGGTTGGCGATCGGGTTCCAGACGTCAAAGGCCTGCCAGGCGGTCAGGAACATGTGCCAGCCCCCCTTTTCGGGCGCGTCCTTCTTGGCGCGGCGGCCCACCAGGGTCTGCCAGTCCATGGCCTGCAGGTCCACCTTGAACCCCGCCTGGCGCAGCAGCTGGGCGGCGACATCAGGCAGCTTCTGAATGGAGGCCAGGTCGGTCGGCTTGAGGATCACGATCGGCGTGCCGTCGTAACCCGAGGCCTTCAGCAGGTCCTGGGCCTTCTTCATGTTCGACTTCATCTGCAGATCGCTGCCTGCGAGGCTGCCGTAAGGCGTGTTGCAGATGAACATCGAGCCGCAAGGCTTGTAGAGCTCCTTCACGCCCACCTGAGCGCGCAGGAAGGCCTCCTGATTGAAGGCCGCGATCACCGCCTGGCGCACCTTGGGATTGTCAAAGGGCTTGTGCAGGTGGTTGAAGCGAGCCATGTACTGCAGACCGTAGTTGGCGTACTTGGGCAGCTGCAGCGTGTCGTCTTTCTTGACCGACTCATAGAAGTCAAAGGGCAGGGCCTCGATGATGTCGACCTCGCCATTGCGCAGGGCATTGACCTGAGCCTGGCCGTCACGCAGGGCGAGGTTCCACTCCACGCGATCCACGAAGACCCGCTTGCCGCCGGTGGTGCCCGATGGCGGCTCGCTGCGCGGCACGTACTTGGGGTTCTTGAGGTAGACCGCCTTGTCGCCCGGTTTGAACTCGTCGCGCTTGAAGATGTAGGGGCCCGAGCCAATGTGCTCTTCGATCTGCTTGAAGGCATCGGTTTCGGCGACGCGCTTGGGCATGATGAAGGGCACGTTGGACGAGGGCTTGCCGAGCGCCTCGATCACGAAGCCGCAGGCCTCGCCCAGGAAGATCCGGAAGGTATCGGGTGCCGGGCTGTCCATGCGGGCCACGAACTGCATGAGCGCCGAGCCCATTGCATCGCGCTTGCCCCAGCGCTGGATCGAGGCGATCACGTCGTCGCCGGTGACCGGCTTGCCATCGTGAAACTCGAGGCCTTTGCGCAGCTTGAAGGTGTAGAGCCGGTTGTCCTGGCTGACCGAGAAGGACTCGACCATCTGCGGCTTGACCACGCCGTTTTCGTCGGTGCCAAAGAGCGTGTCGTAGATCATGTAGCCGTGGTTGCGGCTCATGTAGGCGGTGGTCCAGATCGGGTCGAGCACGGCCAGATTGGAGTGAGGCACGACCTTCAGCACGGTCTGGGCGGCGGCCGGAGCGGCAACCGTCAGGGCACCAACCGCCACGAGTGCGGCAGCAGTGCGTTTGAGCAGGGCAACAGGGGACACGAGTGCTCCTCGAGATGAATGTGATCGGGACAGTAGCCATTCCGGGGCCATGATGCAACCCGAGGGCCGTGAGGTGCGCGGTTGGCCGCGCGGAGCGGGCCGCATGGGATGACGCGCGTAGGATTGATCCTGCGGGCTTCAAGACCCCGTCCTTTTTCTGTCCATCCTGATTGACCGGAGAGACCCATGGCCCGGATCGCCATTGGCGGCATGCAGCACGAGACCAATACCTTCGCCCCGTCGCCCGCGGATTACGCGGCCTTTGAGGCCGGTGGCGGCTGGCCTTCGATTCAGCGGGGCGAGCCGCTGTTCGAGGCTGTGGCCGGCGCCAACATCCCGGTTCAAGGCGCCATCGAGGCGCTGCGCCGGCAGGGCCACACGCTGGTGCCGCTCACCTGGGCAGCCGCCTCGCCCTCGGCCCAGGTCACTCGCCATGCCTTCGAGACCATCGTGGGCGATCTGATCGAGCGGCTGCGCGCCGATCCCGATGTTCAGGGGGTGTATCTGGATCTGCATGGCGCCATGGTCTGCGAGCATGTCGACGATGGCGAGGGCGAGATCCTGCGCCGGGTGCGCGAGGTGGTGGGCCCGCGCGTGCCGGTGGTTGCAAGTCTGGATCTGCATGCCAACGTCACGCGCCAGATGGTGGCGCAATCCGATGCGCTCACCATCTATCGCACCTATCCGCATGTCGACATGGCTGCTACAGGCGCTCGCGCGGCCGAGTTGCTCGATGCCATGATCCGCACCGGCCGGCGCCCGGCCAAGGCATTTCGGCAGTTTGACTATCTCACCGGCATTCCCTCGCAGTGCACCTTCATCGATCCCTGCAAGGGGCTCTATGAACGCATGGCCACGCTCAGTCTGGCGACCGGTGTTTCACTGGATTTTGCTCCCGGCTTTCCGATGGCCGACTTCGATGAGTGCGGCATGTCGGTGGTGGCCTATGGCCCCGATGACGCCGTGACCCAGGCGGCACTTCGCGAGATCGGCGATGCGGTCGCCGCTGCCGAATCGCAGTTTGCGATGGAACTGCTCGAGCCCGATGACGCCGTGCGCCGAGCCCTGAAGACCGGCGCTCCCGGCGCACCGACGGTGCTGGCCGATACTCAGGACAACCCCGGAGCAGGCGGCAATGGCGATACCACCGGACTGCTCGCCGCCCTGATCCGCCAGCGCGCAACCGATGCCGTGCTGGGGCTGTTGATTGATGCGGCCAGTGCTACCCGTGCCCATGAAGCCGGTCTGGGCGCAACCACCGAGTTTCGACTGGGTGCGATCTCGGGCGTGCCCGGCCATGAACCGGTGGTGGCCCGGTTCACGGTAGAGCGTCTGGGCGATGGCCAGTTCACCTGCACCGGCCCGATGTTCCGGGGCTTTCGGATGAACCTCGGGCCCATGGCCCTGCTGCGCGAGCAGGCCAGCGGTGTGCGCGTGGTGCTGGCCTCAAAGAAATGCCAGGCCGCCGATCAGGAGATGTTCCGGCATGTGGGGATTGAGCCCGTACGCCAGCGCATCCTGGCCCTCAAGAGCTCGGTGCATTTCAGGGCCGACTTTCAGCCGATCGCGCGCGAGGTGCTGGTGGTGCGCTCCCCCGGGCCCGCGCTCGCGGACCCGATGGACTTTGCCTGGAAGCGGTTGCGCAAGGGCCTGCGGATGCGCCCGCTCGGACCGGGGTTTACTCCGGTTTGACGCCCGATGCCTTGAACACCTCGCCCCAGCGTGGCGTGTCTTTCTTGATGATGTCGTTGAATGCCGCCGGTGTGGTGCCGGTGGGCAGCAGGACCAGATCGAGGATCTTCTTCTTGCACTCGGGCGAGTGGATGATCTTCATGATCTCGGCTGCCATGCGCTCGGTGGCGGCCTTGGGCGTGCCTTTGGGCGTGACCACACCGTTCCAGCCCACCAGATCCAGCGCCGGGTAGCCCTGCTCGGCAAAGGTCTTCGCATCGGGGAAGGTCGGCCAGCGGTTCTTGCCGGTGGCGGCCAGCAGGGTGAGCCGTCCGCTGTTGATGAAGGGGCCCGTGGTGGCGAAGTCGTGCACACCCATGGTGGCCTGCCCGGCCATCACATCCTGAATCGCGGGGCCGGCGCCCTTGTAGGCCACATGAACGGTGTCGAGTTTGGCCAGCTGCGTGAACATCTCGGCATACAGGTGCGACGAGCTGCCATTGCCGAACGACCCGTAGGTGGTCTTGCCCGGGTTCTTCTTCACGAAGGCAATGTATTCCTCGAGATTCTTGATGCCGCTGGCCGACGAAACCACCATGCCCAGGGCCGCCTCGCCCAGCTGCGATACCGGGTCGAAGTCATCCTGCGAATACGACAACTTCGTGTACGCGAACATGTTGATGCAGTAGTTCGATGAATTGATGTACACGAAGGTGTAGCCATCCGGCGCCGATTGCTTGGCCGCCGTGATGCCCACGATGCCGTTGGCGCCAGCGCGGTTCTCGACCACCACCTGCTGGCCCAGCGCGCTGCTGAGCTTTTCAGCCAGATAGCGCGAGACGATGTCGGTCTGGCCACCGGGCGGGTAGGGCACGATCCACTTGATCGGACGGTTGGGCCAGGCGGCCTGGGCCTGCGAGGCGTTGGGCAGGCCAGCGGCGGCAAGGCCTGCGGCGCTCGCTGCACCCAGAAGGGCGGCACGGCGAGAAGGATGCTGAGGGGTCTGGCTCATTGGGGTCTCCGGTGGGGTGTTCTTGTGGCAGCCTGACCGTGCAGGCCTGCAGGATGATGATGGCATCTGGACGGGCCGTCCATGCGCGCAGGAGAGTCTAGCGAACAACCGGCGGCTGTTTTACGGATCGCAGCGGGTTTGAACCCAGGAGGCGCCGGTGTAGATTCCCCTTCCTGCATTGCAGTCTTCTTTCATTTGCGATCGGCCCCGCTTGCGGGCCCAGTAGAGCTCATCCAATGAACCTGCCCTCCAGCCCGCTTTGGACATGGTCCGCCACCGATCTCGCCCAGGGCATCCGCACCCGGGCGCTTTCCAGTCGCGAGGCGGTCCGCGCCGTGCTGGATCGCACTGCAGCCGTCAATGGCCGACTCAATGCCGTGGTCGAGGTCCTTGAAGACGAGGCCCTGGCTGCGGCCGATGCAGCCGACGCGGCCGTCGCCCGCGGCGATGCCCTGGCGCCCCTGCATGGCGTGCCGGTCACCACCAAGGTCAATGTCGACCAGAAGGGTGTGGCCACCACCAACGGCATCGTGGCCTTGAAAGATGCGGTGGCCAGCCAGGACAGCCCGGTCGTGGCCAACCTGCGTCACGCCGGAGCGATTATTTTCGGGCGCACCAATACGCCTGCTTTTTCGTTTCGCTGGTTCACCGACAACGATCTGCATGGGCGCACCTTCAATCCCTGGTCGCAGGCCCATACCCCGGGTGGATCGAGCGGTGGCGCCTCGAGCGCCGTGGCGGCGGGCCTGGGCCCGATCGCCCATGGCAACGACATTGCGGGCTCGGTGAGATATCCGGCCTACTGCACCGGTGTGATTGGTTTGCGTCCCTCCTTCGGGCGCGTACCGGCCTACAACCCCTCGGCCGCTGAAGACCGCCCGCCCGGCATGCAGATGATGTCGGTGCAAGGCCCGCTTGCGCGCACCGTGGCCGATGTGCGGCTCGCGCTCGCGGCGATGGCTCGCGGCGATGCGCGTGACCCGTGGTGGGTGCCCGCGCCGCTGCAGGGTGAATCTGCAGCACGCCCGATCCGGGTGGCGGTTTCGCGCAGCATTCCGGGCATGAAGGTTCATCCGGCCGTGCTCTCGGCGATTGATACCGCTGCCGGATGGCTGGCGAAGGCGGGCTATCGGGTTGAAGAGGCTGAACCCCCCGCGCTGCAGGAGGCCGCGCAGCTGTGGCAGCTCATTGTCGACAACGAGGCGCGCGTGGCCATGGGGCCGCTGGTCGAGCGCTTGGGCGATGAGGCGATCCGCAAGGCCTTTGGCTTCATGACGCGGGCCACGCCAGTGCTCGATACCGAGGCCTACTTCCGTGCGCTGGCGCGTAGGACCACGCTGATTCGTCAGTGGAATGCCTTTCTCGAGACCTATCCCATCCTGCTGGGGCCGCTGAGTGCGGAGCCGCCCTTTCGCTGGGGCCTCGATACCGACAGCCCCGAGGGCATGGATCGCATCATCGCCGCGCAGGCGCCGCAGTTCGCGATTCCCTTGCTGGGGCTGCCCGGGTTGTGCGTGCCGGTCGGCGGCGCCCATGACGAGGGTGTGCGGGTGCCTGTGGGCGTGCAGCTGGTGGCTGCGCGTTTTCGCGAAGATCTGCTGCTCGATGCAGCCGAAGTGATCGAGGCCCGTTACCCGCGCACCACTCCCATTGATCCGACCTGGGCCTGACCCAGACTTTTTCGCCGAGCGAAGCACCCTGTGTTGAGCGACGCATCCTGTATTGACTGAAGTCCCCTGCGTTGAGACAAGCACCATGAACCAACCCCTGCCGCGACCCCTGCCTCCTTTGCAAACCGGACCGGCTGCCTGGAAGGGCCCCGACATGCTCGCCCGAGCCACTGAATGGACCGTGCGCCTGAGTGAGTCCGATGTGGCCGAGGTTCAGGCTGCGCTGCGCGCCTGGCGCGCCCGCCCCGACGCCGGTACCGAGAGCAACCCCGCGCCGCTCAAGGCATCGGACTTTCCCTTGCCTCAGCTGGGCCTGCGCCTGAAGGCGATCCAGCACGACCTGTTGCACGGGCGCGGCTTCGTGCTGGTCAAGGGCATGCCGGTCAACCAATGGTCGACCGAGGACAGTGCCATGGCCTTCATCGGCCTGGGCGCCCACCTGGGCAATGCACGGTCACAAAATGCCAAGGGGCATTTGCTGGGCCATGTGCGTGATGTGGGTCTGGCCAGCACCGATCCCAATGTGCGCATCTACCAGACCCACGAGCGCCAGACCTTTCATACCGACTCCTGCGACGTGGTGGGTCTGCTCTGTCTGCGCGAGGCCCGCAGCGGCGGCGACTCCCTGCTGGTGAGTTCGACCACGCTCTACAACGAGATCCTGACCCGCCGGCCCGACCTGGCCCCCTGGCTCTTCGAACCGGTCGCCACCGACCGGCGTGGCGAAGTGCCCGCAGGCATGAAGCCCTGGTTCGAAATCCCGGTGTTCAACTGGTACGAGGGCTATCTCACAGCCCTCTATCAGCGGCAGTATGTCGACAGCGCGCAGCGCTTCGAGCAGGCGCCCCGCCTGCATCCCCAGCAGATCGAGGTGCTCGATCTGCTCGATCGACTCACCAATGATCCGTCATTGAATTTCTCGATGCGCCTTGAGCCGGGCGACATGCAGTTCGTGCACAACCACACGATGCTGCACGATCGCACCGCATTCGAGGATTTCGCAGATCCGGCCGAACGACGCTATCTGCTCAGGCTCTGGCTTGCGGTACCGGGAGCGCGTCCTTTGCCCGAGGTCTTTCGCCAGCGCTACGGCAGCATCAGCATCGGCGATCGCGGCGGCATCGTGGTGCCGGGCGCTCGCCAGACGGTGGAGATGGCCTGAGGGTCGAGGCGAGCGCGCAGGCGTCTCGCCTGGGTCTGCATGGACTCAGGGATGCACACCCCAGGGCGCGGCCATCATCAGCTTGTTCTCCTGCGACAGGATCATGGGCCGCAGCTGGCGGGCAAAGGCCATGAACTCCTCGTCTGAAAAGACACCCGCCCAGAAGGCGCGACGGTCGGCATCGTCGTCGAACTTCCAGATGTGAATGAGCTGATTCATGGCGCCGATGTCGCCCGTGAAGTAGCCCACCAGCTTTTGCGGATGCTTTTGCAGCGCCGGCCAGCCTTCGGTCTTGTAGAGCTGCACCACATCGGCCATCTTGCCGACGATCAGGGTGTAGGTGCGCATTTCATAGATGGCCATATCGGGTCTCCTGGTCTGTGAATCGAGGGGTCGGCTGCCGTCGCCGAGCATGCCATCGGCGATACTAGCCCGTCCTGAGCCGCGTCCTTGCACCGGCCTTTGTGCTTCGCCCTATCGACCGGAGTCCGCGACATGTCCCTCATCCTGATCCGCCATGGCGAAACCGCCCTCAATGCGTCGCGCACGCTGCAGTTCCCCGACACGCCCCTGGGCGAGCGCGGCCTGCTGCAGGCTGCTGCAGTGGGTGAACGGTTTCGCGCTCAGCCTCCGGTTGCGATCGTGAGCAGCGACATGGCCCGGGCGCGCATGACGGCCGAGGCCATCTCGCGAACCACCGGCCTGCCCGTGATCGAGTCGCCCTTGCTGGGCGAGAGAAATTTTGGCGACCTGCGCGGTCGCGCCTTCGACAGCCTGGGCTACGACCCCATTCATGCGGATGAGGGTCCGCCCAATGGCGAATCCATGGCCCAGTTCAGGGCGCGCGTGGCGCAAGCCTACGACTGGATCATGCAGATGCGTCGCCGTGTGCAAGGGGATCTGGCCATCGTCTCGCATGGCCTGTTCATCCGCCAGTTCATCGAAGGCCATACCCACGTGCCGCCGGGCCTGGTGTTTCCTGAGCGCCTTGAGAACACGGCCGTCACCATCATGGCGGCCGAACCGCCCCATACCGTGCAGCTCATGGGTTGCGCCGTCCACCTGAGCGGCGCGGCCAGTGGGGATGGCCGCGGCGTGGTGGGCGTGTAATCCGGGCCGCCGCAGCTCAGAGCGCCGATCGGACGGCTGCAGCCCCGCGGGTCGATCGGGCTGCCGCAGTCGGGTTTCTGATCAGGCCACGTTGCGGTTGCGGCCCTTCCAGAAGGGCTCGCGCAGGGTGGTCTTGAGCACCTTGCCCGCGCCCGACAACGGCAGCGCCTGCACCAGATCGACACTGCGCGGGCACTTGTAGTTCGCGATCAGGCTCTTGCAGTGCGCAATCAGCGATTCGGTGGTGGGTGAGGTGCCGGGCTTGGCCACCACCACTGCATGCACGCTCTCGCCCCACTGCTCGCTTGGAATGCCGATCACGGCGCAGGCCGCGACATCGGGATGCTGAGACAGCGCATTCTCCACTTCGGCCGAGTACACATTCTCGCCGCCCGTGATGATCATGTCCTTGAGCCGGTCTGCAATGAAGATATAGCCGTCGTCATCCATCCAGGCGGCGTCTCCGGTATGCATCCAGCCGTTGCGGATCGCCGCTGCGGTCTGCTCGGGCTTGTTCCAGTAGCCCTGCATCACATTGGGCCCGCGCACGATGACTTCACCCACCGTGCCCCGCGCCACCTCCTCGCCTTCGGCGTCGACGATCTTCACCTCACAGCAATGGCTGGCCCGCCCGGCCGCGCGCAGCTTGCCCTTCTTTCGGCCCTCGGCGGTGTGGGTCCATGCCGGATTGATGGTGGCCAGGGGCGAGAGCTCGGTCATGCCATAGGCCTGCATGAAGCTCACGCCCGGCAGGGCCGCCATGGCGCGCTCGACCACCGCTTCGGACATCGGTGAGGCGCCATAGGCGATGGTGTCGAGGCTGGTGAGATCGCGGCCCTGCTTCATGGCGGGATGATCGACCAGCATCTGGATCATGGTCGGAACCAGCAGGGTGTGCGTCACGCGAAAGCGCTCGATGGCCTCGAGCACATGCTCCGGATTGAAGGCCGGAATCACCACATGGGTGTTGCCTTCGATCCAGTGCGGCATGCCCACGCCCAGATCGGCCAGATGAAACATGGGCGCCGCATGCAGGTACACGCCATCGGGTTTTGCCAGTCCATCGGCCCGCATGGCCAGCCCGCTGCTCACCAGGTTGGTGTGACTGAGCATCACCCCCTTGGGAAAACCCGTGGTGCCGCCGGTGTAGAAGATGCCCGCCAGATCGTCGCCCCGGCGAACCGCATCGGGCACCGGTTTTGCTGCCCGGATGAGGGCCTCGTAGTCATGGGCGCCCGCGGGCAGGTCGCCATCGCCGCAGTAGATGATTTCGCGCAGGGTATGGCTGTCTTTTTTCAGGGGCTCGATCATCGCCTTGAAGGCTTCATCCACAAAAAGAACCGTGGAGCCCGAGTCATTGAGCGAGTAGGCGATCTCGGCCACCGACCAGCGGATGTTGCAGGGATTGAGTACCGCACCCGCCCAGGGGATGGCCATCTGATATTCGAGATAGCGATCCGAGTTCAGTGCCAGCATCGCCACGCGGTCACCCGTGCCTACACCCAGAGACTGGAGCGCACCGGCCAGGCGAGCGACCCGGTCGGCGAGTTCGGCAAAGGTCTTGCTGCGCTGGCCAAAGTGCACAGCGATCTGGTTGGGGTGCTGTTGAAGCGCACGATGCAGGGCCTGGGTGAGGTACATGGAATCTCCGGATGAACAGTGATAAGCAGCGTGAATGTAAAACCGGGCAATCAGCAGTAATGCAATGAGCGGTGATGCAATGAGCAGTAAGGCACTGGGCAGGCAGGCGATCAGGAATCAGGCGATGCGCAAAGGCTCAGGCACCGGGTTCGGGCGCCCCCGGCAGCGGGGCGCCGCTCCAGATTCGTTGCAGCAGCGGCTCTGGCCAGGGCAAGGAGGTCTTGGTCGCCCGCTCCACGTACACATGCGTGATCTGGCCGCGGCCGGCCAGCCGCGCCTCGCCCGGCATCGCGGGTTGAGGCTCCGCGGCCAAGCCTGCCGGGGGCACGCCGCTGTGCAGGCCCCGATCGAAGATGCGCACGGCGTGCACGAGGCTCGCCCGCCCCACCTTGATCACCTCGATGCGGCACACCACCTGCGCGGGCGGTTTCACCTCGCGCAGGAAGTTCCACTCCGAGCGGGCCATGACGGCCGAGTGGCGGGCGGTGCGATCGCGCAGGCCGGTCTCGCGATACCAGCCCTGAAAGGCGGCATTGATGAAGGCGAAGTAGCGCGCATTGTTGACATGGTCCGAGAAGTGATCCTCGGGCCAGTCATGTTCGCCGGTCTGAATGAGGAGTTCGTAGGCCTGCAGGGGCGCTGAGGTGGGCCCTGCGGCCTGACCCTGCAGCACGATGACCGAAGGCACACGCGAGGGTGTGCCCGATTCATCATGAGCGGGCTCAGCGGTGGTCAGCGGTGAATGGGAAGGGTTCACGGGTGGGGAGGGTTCACAGGTCACCGGGTCATGGATGGACGCGCTTCATGCAAGCGCCCGTTCCAGATCGGACTGCATCGCATCGGGTCGATCCGCCGTTGTGGCCCGCTGCATGTCGCGCGGATACCGGGTGTCATCAAAGGGCGTGCCCCGGTGCATGGTGCAGCGGTTGTCCCAGAGCACCAGATCGTGCAGGCGCCAGCGATGCAGATAGGTGAACTGCCGCTGGGTGGCATGGGCGGTGAGCTGCTCGAGCAGCGCCTCACCGGTTGCATCGTCCAGGCCGCGAATGCGACCGACATGTGAGGCCAGATACAGCGTGCGCCGGCCCGATTCCGGCAGGGTGCGCACCAGCGGCCTGGGCACGGGGGCCCAGGCGATGCGTTCCTGTTCAGAGAAGTCGGTATAGCCCAGACGCTTGCGCGAATGCAGCAGCGAATGCTCACCGACCAGCCGCTCGACGCGGGCCTGCTCCGTCGCAGGCAGTGCATCCCAGGCCGCGCGCAGGTCGGCGAACTCGGTATGTCCCCCGATCGGTGCCACGCTGCGGCAATAGAGCATGGAGGTGTAGCCGGTGGGGGTCTTGAACGAGCTGTCGGTATGCCACAGCCGGTTGCCCAACTGAAACAGCCGATGCTTGTAGTCACTTGCCCAGACCGTGCCGTCGGGGGTGAGATTGCCCACATCGGCAATCTCTTCGCGCACCCGCAACTTCTGGCCGGGCATCAGCGTCGCTACGCTGCGCTCCAGAGGCCCGAAGGTCTTGGCAAAGGTCAGATGCTGTTCCACCGAGATCTGCTGGCCCGGAAAAATCAGCACTGCGTACTGGCTGAAGGCCTGTTTGACCTCTTGCAGCAGCGCATCCGACAAGGGTGAAGCCAGGTCAATGTCACCAATTTCGGCGGCAAAGCCATCGGTCATGGGCGATACGGTGATCGGCATGGTGTCTCCAGGTGTCGGATGAGCGCAGACCTCGTGCTCAGCCCGAGCATGCCCAGACTGCGACCCGAGGACCCCCAGCCTGAGGGCTTTTCAATGAAGCGGCCTGCGGTTTTTATGGCTAGCTTACTCCCGCCGGAGGTAGCATCGCACCCTTTGCACAGGAGCAGCGTTTCATGGCACGCATTCGTATCACCGCAGGGGGTTTCACCTTCATGGCCGAAACCAATCCCGATGCCCCCCAGACCGTGGCCGCATTCACCAAGCTGCTGCCCTACCGCCAGAAGGTGATCCATGTGCGCTGGAGCGGCGAGGGGGTCTGGGTGCCGCTGGGCGAATTTCAGCTGGGCGTGGGCTTCGAGAACCACACCAGCCATCCGTCGGTCGGTGACATCCTGTTCTATCCCGGCGGCTACAGCGAGACCGAGATCATCCTGGCCTATGGCTCCTGCTGCTTTGCCTCCAAGATGGGCCAGCTCGCAGGCAACCACTTCCTCACGATCACCGAAGGCAAGGAGAATCTGCGGGCGATGGGCGTGAAGGTGCTCTGGGAAGGCGCCCAGGAGATTCTTTTCGAGGCAGCCTGAGCGGCCTTGGCTTGGCGGCCTGAGCGATCTGAGCGACCTGAGCGACCTGAGCGACCTGAGCGGGCCGTTCAGGCCTTGATTCAGGCGGCCAGGATGCGTCGGGCCAGCTGCACCAGACCTCGATCACTGCCGGCAGGCCCGAGCAGCGACAGCCCCAGGGGCGCCCCCAGTCGGCTCGAGAGCGGTACGGTGAGTTGTGCGGCGCCCGCCAGGCCCGCGCTGCACAGCAGCCGCATGGATGCGACACGGTAGTCCTGCAAGGCATCGGCGGGTGTGGTGAGCAGCGGCGCGATGTCGGGCATGGTGGGCAGGATGAGCACGCCATCGGTGCCGAGCAGGGCGGCCAGATGCGCCCTGAATCGCAGCCTGAAGGCATGGCTCTCGGCCACCTGGGCGTCATTGAGGGTACTGGCCCACATGAAGCGATCGACCACGCCAGGGCCCAGCACGGGCGCATGACGGCGGATGAAACTGCCGTCGGTGGTCCAGGCTTCGCGGCCTTGCAACACCCTGAAATGCTCAGCCATGGTGGCGAAGTCCTGCAGGGCGAGCGTGCAGTCGCTGGCCGGGCCCAGTGCGGTCTTGATGCGGGCCAGCGCGCCACCATGAGCCTCGCGCACCTCAGGGGCCAGCAAAGCCCAGGCATCGGTGGGCATCAGCAGTCGCGGCTGGGAGGGCAGATCAGCCAGGGGCGCCGCGTCTGCGCCAAGCAGCACATCGGCCACCCGCTCGAGCGTGGTGATGTCGCGCGCAAAAAAGCCACAGGTATCGAAGCTGGGCGAGAGGTCGTGCGCACCCTGCAGGCTGATGCGGCCATGGGTGGGGCGCAGTCCGAAGAGTCCGCAGTGACTGGCCGGTGCACGTACCGAGCCTCCGGTATCGGTGCCCAGAGCCGTGTCACACAGGTCGTTGCTCACGGCCGAGGCCGAGCCATTGGAGGAGCCACCGGGAATGCGATCGGGCGCTGCGCCATTGCGCGGTGTCCCGAAGTGCGCATTCTGGCCATTCATGCTGAAGGCGAGCTCATCGGTATGGGTCTTGCCCACAAATCGCGCTCCGGCCTCGAGCAGTTTTTGCACGGTGGGTGCGGTTCGGGTCTTGATGCCCGAGAGCGCCAGCATGTGCGGATTACCGGATGCCGTCGGGTAGCCCGCGATATCGAAGAGATCCTTCACACCAAAGGTCAGGCCCGACAGGGGCCCCGTGCTGGCACAGGGCACTGGCGTGGCCGGGTAGGGCATGAAGGCATGGGCGGGATCGTCGTGCAGCAGCATGGCGGTATCAATCCAGACAAGGCAAATCAATCGGCTGATCAATCCGGGCCTCATTGGCGCCGGGTGTGCTCAGCGTGGGGCGGCGTCGGCAAACTGGCCCAGGTAGGTTTTGGGCAAGGGGGCGGCGTAGCCGCCAACCTTGGAGGTCTTAAGGCCCAGGCCGATCAGAGCCTCGGCCAGCTTGACCGCAGCGGCCACACCGTCAATCACGGGTACCCCATGTCGACGGCTGAGTTCGGCCGCAAAGTGCGCCATGCCCGCACAGCCCAGCACGATGGCCTCGGCCCGATCTTCGCGCAGGGCTGCAGCGATTTCGGCATCGATCCGGGCCTGAGCCGGCGAGCCTGGCGCTTCGAGATCGAGCACGGCCACTTCGCTGGCCCGCACCCGCGCGCAGCGGGCAGCGAGCCCGTAGCGAATCAGGTTGTGCTCGATGGCGCCGATGGATCGCGACAGGGTGGTGATCACACTGAAGCGCCCCGAGATCAGACTGGCCAGATGAAATGCGGCCTCACCGATGCCAATCACCGGCGCCGCGGTGGCGCAGCGTGCGGCATCCAGGCCGGTGTCATCGAAGCAGGCCAGCACATAGGCGCCTGGCGCACCGCTTGATGGGTTGCTTGATGAGCCGTGCGGCGTGCCGCTTGACGTCCCCCTGCCGCTGTCATGGCGGCGGATCTCGCGCAGCAGACCCGGCACCGAAAAGGCCTCGTCGTAATACCCCTCGATCGAGACCGGCCCATCGGGCGGGTTGATGGCCGTGATCCGGGTGCCTGGCGAGGCCGCAGCCCGAGCCGCTTCGCCGATGCGGTCCGTCATGGCGGTCGTGGTGTTGGGATTGACGACAACGATATCCATGATCAGCCCTCAACCAGCAGGCAGCGCACGCGATGGGTGGCACTGAGTTCCGTCAGGGCAGGATCGCGCTCACGGCAATCGGGCCGCGCCTGCGTGCAACGCTCGGCAAAGGCGCAGCCCGGCGGCAGACGCGACAGGTCGGGTGGTGCACCTGCAATGGTCTGCAAACGCTCGCCTCGGGCCATCGCATGCTCCGATCCCCCGGCGCGGCCTCGCAGCAGCGCCTGGGTGTAGGGATGACGCGGCGCTCGAACCAGCGTGCGTGAATCGGTTTCTTCAACGATGCGCCCGGCGTACATCACTGCAAACCGATCAGCCACTTCGATGGCTGCGCCGATGTCGTGGGTCACAAAAATGATCGAAAGACCGAGCTCGCGCTGCAATTCGCGCAGCAGCAGCAGGATCTGGATCTGTACCGTGGCATCGAGTGCGGTGGTGGGTTCATCGGCCAGCAGGACCTGAGGCTTGCAGGCCAGGGCCAGCGCGATCATGGCGCGCTGGCGCATGCCACCACTCATTTCGTGCGGATAGGCTTCAAGCCGACGCTCGGGGCTCGGAATGCGAACGCGCTCGAAGAGCTCAAGGGCGCGAGCCCGGGCCTGCGCTGCACTGGTTTGAGGCTCATGCCGGCGAATGGATTCGACGATCTGTTGACCCACCGTGTAGACCGGATCAAGCGCGAGCAGAGGCTCCTGAAAGATCATGGAGGCGATACGGCCCCGATAGTCGGCCAGCGCACGCGCGCCCATCGCCATCACATCCTGACCTGCGACCTCGACACGGCCGCGGATCTCGGTTCGGCCGGCCGCATGCAATCGCAGCAGCGAACGCAGGGTGACGCTCTTGCCCGAACCCGACTCACCGATCAGGGCCACAGTCTCGCCACGCGCGACCGA
>JBKCEY010000507.1:0-3294 GCA_046304115.1 Burkholderiales bacterium
GTGTCCTGGCCTGCGGGGGCTTCGAGTCCAACCGTGAATGGATGCGTGAGGCCTGGGGTCGCAATGAGCGGGGCGAATGGCCGGCCGACAACTTCCTGATCCGGGGCACGCGGTTCAACACCGGGGTGGTGCTCAAGCGCATGATGGAACTGGGTGCAGATCATCTGGGCGATCCCTCACAGTCGCACTGCGTGGCCATCGATGCGCGCGCGCCTCTTTACGATGGGGGTATCTGCACCCGCATCGACTGCGTGTCGCTGGGGGTGGTGGTCAACCGCGAGGCCCGCCGTTTTTATGACGAGGGCGAAGATTTCTGGCCCAAGCGCTATGCGATCTGGGGTCGACTGGTCGCCCTGCAGCCTGGCCAGATCGCCTGGTCCATCATCGATGCCAAAGCCATCGGCCGCTTCATGCCGCCGGTATTTCCCGGGACCCGTGCCAACAGCCTGCCCGAGCTGGCCCGCGCCATCGGCGTGGACGAGACCGTCTTCATGCAGACCCTGAACGACTACAACGCAGCCTGTCGGGTGGGTCAGTTTGATCACACCCGACTCGATGACTGCCACACCGAGGGCCTGGCCCCGGCCAAGACCCACTGGGCGCTGCCGATCGACCGGGCGCCCTGCTTTGCCTATGCGGTCCGCCCGGGTGTGACCTGTACCTACCTGAGCCTCATGACCGATGAGACCTCGGCCGTTCACTTCGGCGGCAAGCCCAGCCCGAACCTTTTTGTGGCGGGCGAGATGATGTCGGGCAATGTGCTGGGCCAGGGCTACACCGCCGGTGTGGGCATGTCGATCGGCACCTCGTTCGGACGGATTGCGGGGGTGCAGGCCGCGCAGGCGGCTCTGGGTCGAGCCGAAGGTGGGGCGGGCGTGCGGGTGGTCAATGCCATTGCGACCTCTGCCGCGACAGCCACGGCGCAGGAGTTGAGCGCATGACGCCGCTTCAGTCTCTTGTGGATCAGGCCCGCTCACTGGGTACAGGTACAGGTACAGGTGTCGGCGAGGGCAGCCTCACCCCGGAAGCCGAAGTCGCCCGGGTCTTGCAGATCTGCAATGCCTGCCGGTACTGCGAGGGTTTTTGTGCGGTGTTCCCGGCCATGACCCGTCGGCTGGAATTTCCGGCCAGCGATGTGCATTACCTCGCCAACCTGTGCCACAACTGCGGGGCCTGTTTGCACGCCTGCCAGTACGCGCCGCCGCACGAGTTTGCGGTGGCCGTGCCGCAGGCCATGGCGCGCGTGCGGGCGCGCACCTATGCCCTGCATGCCTTTCCCTCGGTGCTCGGTGCGCTTTATGCCCGCAATGGCCTGGCTGTGGCGCTGGCCCTGGCCGCAGGCCTGGCGCTCTTTCTGGTGATGGGCATGGCTTCACAGGGCGGGCTCATCCATGAGCCGATGGCGGGCAATTTCTATGCGGTCTTTCCGCACAACCAGCTGGTGGCCCTGTTTGGCGCGGTGTCGCTCTGGGTGGTGCTGGCTTTCGGGGTGGGCGTGAGCCGCTTCTGGCAAGGTCTCGCGCCCCAGGG
The DNA here is from genome assembly GCA_046304115.1 of Burkholderiales bacterium. Lineage (GTDB taxonomy): Bacteria > Pseudomonadota > Gammaproteobacteria > Burkholderiales > Burkholderiaceae_E > UBA4615. Next base: position 1,531 of record JBKCEY010000507.1, read on the forward strand.
CCCGAGCGTGAACCGCACCGAGGCCGCTGCCGAGGCTGCCCATGCGGCGCTCACCCTGCGCTATCTCGATGGTGGACATGGCCAGGGCTGCAATGAGGCCGATGACCGCTTCACGCACTGGCGCCGGCGGTTTCATCACTTCACCTTCTATGGCTTTGCGCTGTGCTTTGCCGCGACCAGCGTGGCCACGGTTTATCACTACGTTCTGGGGCTGCAGGCGCCTTATGCATTGACCAGCCTGCCGGTCGTGATGGGCACCCTGGGGGGTCTGGGTCTGATCGTGGGGCCGATCGGTTTGATGGCCATCCATGGCCGGCGCCATCCGCTGCAGGGCGATACTGCGCAAAAGGCCATGGATCATGGCTTTCTGAGTCTGCTGCTGCTTACCTCCCTCACAGGCCTGGCCCTGCTCGCGCTGCGCGATACCGGCATCATGGGCCTGCTGCTTGCAATTCACCTGGGTGTGGTCATGGCGCTCTTTCTGACCCTGCCTTATGGCAAGTTTGCCCATGCGGTCTACCGGTGCGCAGCCCTGCTCAAGTGGAGCATCGAGCGGCGCCAGCCCGATCCGGTAGGCCTTGGCAGCGACTGAGGCTCAAGGCCGAACGATCCAGTGGATCCTGACCCATGGCCTGCCCTTTCATTCGAAACGACTCACTTCAACGGATTTCCATGAGTACGACGCCCGTCATGAATGGACGACTGCAGATTCCGTCCTGTCAGCACCAGGTTTCGCAGGCGGAGTGGCAGGCCCGGGTGGATCTGGCGGCCTGCTATCGCCTCGTTGATCTCTATGGTCTGTCGGACATGATGGCCAATCACATCTCGATGCGCGTGCCCGACGATGGCAGTGGCCGCGAGTCTTTTCTGATCAATGCCTACGGCATGATGTACGAAGAGATCACGGCGTCGAGCCTGATCAAGGTCGACATCGAGGGCAACGTGCTCGCCAAGCCGGATTTCGGTGCACTTGATTACGGCATCAACCGCGCGGGCTATGTCATTCACAGCGCCATCCATGCCGCAAGGCCCGAGGCGGATTGCGTCATTCATACCCACAGCTGGGCCTCCATGGCCGTGTCGGCCCTCGAGTGCGGCCTGCTGCCGATCACCCAAACCGGGATGCGCTTTCTGAAGATCGGCTACCACGACTATCAGGGCGTGGTGCTCGATACCGCCGAACAGGCTTCGCTGCTCAAGGATCTGGGTGACGGGGAGGCGCTGCTGTTGCGCAACCACGGCGCGCTCACGGTGGGCCGTACGGTGGGCGAGGCCTTCAACTGGATGCATCGCCTGGAGCTCGCCTGTCGTTCTCAGCTGGCCGCCATGGCCTGCGGTACGCCGCTGCGGGCCGTTCCCCAGGATGTTCTGCAGGCCACCTGGAACAACTACCAGCGCGGCACCCGTCGACCCTATGGTCTGATGGAATGGCCGGCCCTGCTGCGCAAGCTCGATCGCCTGGATCCATCCTATCGTCAGTGATGCCGATTGGACCGCTGAACATGGATGCCCACGTTTCTTTTTATGGGTGTCCACGGAGCAACCCCTTTTTTGAAGGCCCTGATCATGTCGATTCGCTCCTCCCGCCGACAGGCGCTCGCCCGCGGTGCCGGCTTTGCCGCAACCCTGGCCGGTGGGGCCACGCTGTCCTTTGAGCTGCATGCGCAGCAGGGCTATCCCGCCAAGCCGGTCAAGGTGGTCGTGGGCTTCAGCGCCGGCGGGTTTACCGACCTGGTGGCGCGAGCGGTGTTGCAGCCCCTGTCC
>JBKCEY010000508.1:0-37484 GCA_046304115.1 Burkholderiales bacterium
GGCACACCGGACGCGGATACCAGTTGGGTTGGCTGCAGCTGCTGCAGCGTCGGATCATGAGCACGCCGCGCTTGGCGGCTTCCCAGAACGGAGTGGTGGCCGCATCGACCACCGAGGCGCCCAACGGGCGATCCTGGCTCATCAGTGTCATGGTCACGCCCTTTCGAGAACAAGAGTGCCCGAGCCGTGGCGCGAGCCCAGCAGACCGCCGATGCCGGTAGCCACCGCCAGTCCGCAGTTGGGAACCTGCACCTTCGCATGAGCCTCGCCGCGCAGCTGGCGCACGGCTTCGATCACCTTGGTGATGCCGCCCCGATTGGCCGGATGGTTGTTGCACAGTCCGCCGCCGTCGGTATTGAAGGGCAGCTTGCCCACGCCGGAGATCAGATTGCCGTCGGCCACGAAACGTCCGCCTTCGCCCTTGGCACAAAAGCCGAGGTCCTCGAGCTGCATCAGTACGGTGATGGTGAAGCTGTCGTAGATCGACGCGTACTGGATATCGGAGGGTTTGACGCCAGCTTCTTCAAAGGCCCGCGGGCCTGAGAGCGCAGCGGCCGACCAGGTGAGATCGACCTGGCCTCCGAGCTGGCCCTTGATGGCCTCGCCGGCACCCAGCACATTGACCACCGGCCGTTTGAGCGCGCGGGCAATCTCCGGGCGGGCCACGATCAGTGCGCCCCCGCCGTCGCTCACCACGCAGCAATCGAGCTTGTGCAGGGGGTCGGAGATCATGGGTGAATTGATCACGTCTTCGACAGTGACCACGTCGCGCAGCATGGCGTGCTCGTTGTGTTGCGCGTGCGTGGAGGCGGCTACCTTGATCCAGGCGAGCTGCTCGGGCGTGGTGCCGAACTGGTGCATGTGACGCGCAGCGACCAGTGCGTACATGTTCACAGTCACCGGGTTGTACAGACCTTCCCAGGCCGAGTCGGGCACATTGGGCACGATGGCCCGTGGCGCCACGCCGCTTGAACCTTCACTGCGCGGGCGCCCCGACAGGGTGATGAGGGCGACATTGGCCTTGCCCGCCGCGATGGCTGCTGCTGCATGGGCCACATGGATGATGTACGAAGAGCCTCCGGTATCGGTGGCGTCGACATGGCGCACATTGGGCAGCCCGAGGTAATCGAGCATGTTGTTGGCGCCCATGCCAGGCGCATCGCCTGCGCAGAAGTAGGCATCAACATCGTTGACGGTGAGGCCCGCATCGGCCAGTGCGCCGCGAGCGCACTCGGCATGCAACTGGGCCACGGTCTTGTCGGGGGCCTTGCGGGTGGGATGCTCGTACGCTCCCACGATGCAGGCCTTGCGGCGGATGGTCATGTCTTTGTCTCCCTGGTGTGCTGATTCCTGATGCCCCGAAAGTGTCTCATACCGATGGGTTGCTTTTTCTGACCGGTGCGTTGAGCTAGACCCCGTTGCCCGGCGCATGGCGCGCAATCAGGTCTTCCCGCCAGGTGTAGGCCAGGGCGGCCAGCAGCAGCACACCAGTCACCACCAGGACGAGCCCCGAGGGGATATAGCCCAGCGGCGGAATGAGCACGCCCAGGATGAGCAGACCCAGGGGCAGCGGATAGATGGCCAGCATGCGAACCCCCATGATCCGACCCCGAAAGCGCTCCTCGGAGGTTCGCAGCAGGAGCACTGACAGACTCAGCATGCTCAGGCTCTGGCACAGACCCGCGAGCATGAGCATGAACAGGGCCAGCGGGAGCTGTGTACTGAGTACGAAGCCCAGCAGACAGAGATACCAGAGCAGGCTCGTGATGAGCATGGTGCGACCGGGTGGCAGGCGGGTTCCCAGCAGGCTGATGGCCACTGACCCGATGAAGGCCCCCACCGAAAAGCTCGCCACCAGCCATCCCAGGCCTTGCTGATCCAGGTGAAAGACTTCCTTGGCCACATAGGGCATCAGCCCGCCGGTGAGCGGAAATGCTGTGAGATTGACCAGGGCGGCCAGCATCATCGCGGCCCGCAGCCGAGGCGTGCGCCAGATGTAGACGATGCCTTCCTTGAGGTCGCGCCAGGGCGTGCTCGGTGCCGGTTTGATTGAGGCGCCAGGGCTTGCAGCGTGAGCCGGGTCTTGCGCGGCGGGAGCCCCTGGCGCCTGAGCGGGCAGCGGGCGAGCGCCCGCTGCAACCGCCGAGCCGCCAATTCGTGTGCTCAGGGTGAGCAACGCCCCGCCCACATACATGCAGGTGATGAGCAGATAGACCGGTCCCATGCCGAAGGCTGCCATGAAGCCCGTACCGAGCAGGGCACCTCCCACCTTCGCCGAGTCCATGGTGGTGCGCGAAATGCCCATCGCCGAGGTGAGCAGAGCGGGGGGCATGCTCGCACCCACGAGGGCACTTCGCATGCCGATGTCGGTGGGTCGAATCAGACCGACCACAAAGGCAACCCCCATGACGATGATCGGCGTGAGTTGACCCGTGAAGGCCAGCACACAGATCAGCCCGGCGAACAGTGCGTAGGACAGGCGCATGACCGTGAGCACCCGGCTCAGGCCCAGTCGGTCGCCCATCATGCCCAGCACGGGCGAGAGCAGGGTGCCTATGAATTGCAGCGCCCCAAAGACGCTCAGCCAGACCACCGAGCCGGTCTCGATCAGGATGTACCAGCCCAGGATGAGCGTTTCCATGTCCAGGGCCCAGGCCGTGAGCAGGTCGGCGGGCCACTGGAAGCGAAAGCTCCGAATCCGAAACGGGGCGAGGGCGGCCGTGCCGCTCATGGTGTCTCCTGACCAGGGCCCGCCAGAGGGTCGGGCTTTTGTTTGATTGTCGCAGGAAGCGACTTGACGCGCTGCGCTGGTCAGGTAAGGCTTGGAACGCAAGACGATCACAAGGAGACCCGGATGAGCAACACGAGGAACGTCATCACCGGCTTGCGAGGGTTTGCATCGCGCGCCCGGGACAGTGCATCGAACCTTCAAGGTATCAAACCGAGCAGACGTGCGCTTGCATCGTGTGCTCTGGGCATGGCCTCATGCCGGGCATGGTCACGGCTTTTGCTGATGGCTGTGGCCGCCTTTGCGATCGCAGCACCGTCTCAGGCACAGGCGCAGACTTCCGCGCAGTCGGCAGCGGCAGACTATCCCGCCAAACCCGTGCGCTTTGTGGTGAGCTCGCCGCCGGGCGGTGTGGTGGACGTGCGAGCCCGTCGGTTCGGTCTGCGACTGGCCGAAGTGCTCAAGCAGCCCATTGTTGTGGAGAACCGGCCGGGAGCTTCCACGACCATCGGTGCCGAGATCGTGGCCAAGGCTTCGCCTGATGGTTACACCGCGCTCTTTGGCGGCAATACCGAGGTGGTGGTGGCGCCCGCGCTGGGTTTTCCGTTGCGCTATGACCCGGTCAAGGATCTGATCCCGGTGGCCCAGTTCACCTTGGGCTTTCCTGTCATGGTGGTGAATGCTGGGCTGGGCCCCAAGACCCTGCCCGAACTCATTGCATGGGCCAAGGCACGGCCGGGCGAATTGCTGTGCGGCACGGCGGGCCATGGCACGGGTTCGCATTTCACGTGTGAACTGCTGCAGCGTACGGCGGGTATCAAGCTGCGCACCGTGGCCTACAAGGGCACCAGCCCGATGCTGCTCGATACCGCCAGTGGTCAGGTGCATATCGCCATTGGCTATCTGGCGGAGGTGGACCGGCAGTACATCCAGCCCGGCAAGGTGATTCCGATTGGTGTGCTGGGCGAACGCCGCATGAAGCGCTTTCCGGAGGTTCCGACTATGACCGAGATGGGGCATCTCAACTACGAGATGCGGGCCTGGACCGGACTGTTCGTGCCTGCGGGTACGCCCGAGCCGGTGATCCGAAAGCTCAATGCTGCCGTTGTGCAGGTGGTGCAGGAGCCTGACTACAGGGCCTGGCTCGAGGCGACATCGAGCGATGTGGTGACGCCCACCCCGCAGGAGTTTGCCCAGTTCACGCGTGGCGAACTCGAGCGCTGGCGAAAGCTCTCGCAGGAACTGGGGATCCGCTCGGAGTGAGATCGCGTGGTTACAGTCAGCCGGCGGCCACCATGCGCGCTCGCAGGGCCTGACCCCAGGAGCGGGCCAGTGTGCTCAGACGGCCCTCTGGATGAATCAGCGCATAGCGCGAGTGCACGGATTCAACCAGCGGTTTGATCACCAGGCGGTCATCGTTCAGGGCCTGTGCCGTCCAGCGCGAGACCAGAGTGATGCCGGCGCCGGCTGCAACCAGCGCGCAGGCGATGGGCGAGCTGGGGGTTTCAATGACCACCTGAGGCACGGCCTTGGCCCGCGAGAAGGCCTCATCAATCAGGTAGCGAACCAGGCTCTCGGGCGCGAGCAGGACCATGCGCTCACCATCCAGGTCTGAGAGCTTGAGGCGCCGCTTGCGACCCAGCGGATGCTCCCTGGGCAGCACGGCAACCATTTCGGATTCGGGCAGTGCCTGCGATGCAATGCCGGGATGGCTGACCGGCAGTTCGACCACGCCGACATCGAACTGCTGGGTCGCCACGGCCCGCGCGATCTGCCGCGAAGGCAGACTCTGGAGATAGACCTGCACGCCAGGACGATCATGCAGCAGGTCGGCGATGGCATCGGGTACCAGCCCCTGGGCCAGGGCGGGCAGGCAGGCCACCCGCAGGGCCCCCACGCGCTGCTGACCGATGTCCTGGGCCACCTGGCTCAGGCGCTCGATGCCGCTGTAGATCTGGTCGAGTTCGCGGTATAGGGCTTCAGCCTCGGGAGTCGGAATCAGTCGCCGTCCACGACGCTCGAAGAGCGCATAGCCCAGGCGAAGTTCCATGAGAGACAGGATGCGACTCACGCCGGGTTGGGTCAGGTTGAGCCACTGTGCAGCGCCCACCACGGTGCCCGCGAGCATCACGGCACGAAAGGCCTCCAGATGTCGAAGGTTGAGCACTTGCCGCAGCGACGAGGGTGCAGGGGTGGAGGGGGGAGCCTGGACATGGGCTGCGGCGCGAGTCTTCATGCTTCATCTTCCATGGAGTGCGAGGTGTCGCCAGGGCCCGTGCAGGGGATACAAAAACTGGACACGGGACGCTGACATGATCCATAACAAAGCATGATAAGCAAGCCTCGTTTTCGCAGTGTTCCATTGTCAGGTGCCGCGTTACATTGGGACTCGCCTGTCCTTACAACGATCAAAGGAGACCTCATGAGACAGTCCCTGACCGGCTCACTTGTTGCTGCCCTGTTCACGCTGGGCTCGTCCATGGCTTCGGCCCAGACCATGCTCTACATCGGCGGCTCGGGTGGCTCCACCGAAAAGCTCTTCAAAGAGCTGATCATTCCGCCGTTCGAGGCCAAGACCGGCGCCAAGGTCACCTATGTGCCCGGCAACTCCACCGACATCCTGGCCAAGATCACCGCCCAAAAAGGCAAGCAGGAGCTCTCTTTTGCGGTGATCGATGACGGCCCGATGTATCAGGCCGTGGGCCAGGGCCTGTGTGCGCCGATGGAAGATGCTGCGGTCCTCAAGGAGGTCTATCCGAATGCCCGCATGGTGGGTGACAAGTCGATCGGCATCGGCTTCATTGCCACGGGTCTGGCCTACAACAAGGACATCTTCAAGCGCAACGGCTGGGCGGCGCCCACCTCCTGGAACGATCTGACCGACCCCAAGTTCAAGGGCAAGGTAGTGATTCCGCCGATCACCAATGGCTATGGACTGCTGACCCTGGTGATGCAGGCGCGAGTCAATGGCGGCGGCGAGGATCGTATCGATCCAGGCTTTGACGTGATGGCCAAGCGTGTTGCCCCCAATGTGTTGGCCTGGGAGCCCTCGCCGGGCAAGATGGCCCAGATGATGCAGACCGGAGAAGCTGCGCTGGTGGTCTGGGGCAATGGCCGCGTGCAGTCGGTGGCTGATCAGGGCGCACCGGTGGAGTTCGTCTATCCGCGTGAAGGCGCTCCGGTGATCATGGTCGCTGGCTGTGCTGTGGAGGGCGGGCCTCAGCCCAAACTCGGGCAGCAGTTTTTGCAGCATGTGATTTCGGCCGAGGTCCAGGCGATGCTGGCCACGCATGTCGGCTTCGGTCCGGTGAACCGCAACACCAAGCTGCCGCCTGAAGTGATCAAGAAGGTTGTGTACGGCCCGCAGCAGGTGAGCGCACTGGTGGCCCCCAACTACACCATCATCAACGCCAAGCGGGCCGAATGGACCCAGCGCTGGAACCGCGCGATCGAGAAGTGAAATTCCCGACGTGAAGCCCCGCACGACATGAGCGCCCAACCGGGTTTTCTCAGACTCGAACACCTGACCAAGCGATACGACCACATCACCGCCGTCGATGATGTGAGTCTGGAGATCGCGCAGGGTGAGTTCGTGTGCCTGCTGGGCCCCTCGGGTTGCGGCAAGACCACCACCCTCCAGATGGTGGCTGGTTTTGTCGCGGCCGATGCCGGGCGCATCATGCTTGACGGGCAGGACCTCACCCGCGTGCCGGCCCATCTGCGTGGCCTGGGCATCGTGTTTCAGGGCTATGCGCTCTTTCCCCACATGACGGTTGCGCAGAACCTGGCCTTTGGCCTGCAGATGCGCAAGGTGGGGTCGGTCGAATCCGCACGACGCGTGGCCGAGGCCCTGGAGATGGTTCATTTGCAGGACTACGCCCAACGACTGCCGCGCGAACTCTCCGGTGGCCAGCGACAGCGGGTCGCATTGGCCCGGGCCTTGATCATCCAGCCGCCCGTGCTGTTGCTTGATGAACCCATGGGCGCACTCGATGCGAAGCTGCGTGAAGACATGCAGATCGAATTACGCGCGCTGCAGCGCAGGCTGGGCATCACGACGGTGATGGTCACGCATGATCAGTCCGAAGCGATGTCGCTCGCCGATCGCGTGGTGCTGATGAAGTCGGGTCGCATGGCTCAGATGGGCCGCCCGCATGAGTTGTATGAGCAACCCAATGGTCGCTTTTCGTCCACCTTTCTGGGCAAGGCCAACATCGTCAGCGGACACAGCGACGGACGCTCGATTCAGGTGAATCAGACCCTCTTGCCGGCGCCACCTGGCAGTCCCATCGGTGCGGTGGACTGCATCGTGCGGCCCGAGCGTCTGCGCTTTGCGGGCACCGGCGCCTTGCTGCAGTGTGAGATCACTGCGCGAGTGTTTCTGGGCAATCACTGGCTCTTTCAGATCCAGACCGCCGTGGGTGAAGTGCAGATGACCGAACCCAATACCGGGGTGCCGCTGCAATCCGAGGGGCAGCGGGTAGGCCTGGTGTGGTCGCCGACCGATGCACGGGTGATCGCCCGCAGCGCATGATCCGCAACCCCTTGCCCTGGTGGCTGGCCAGCCCTGCCGCGCTGCTGATGCTCGCGCTGTTGGCCGTGCCCATGGTCATGTTGCTGGGCCTGAGCCTGAATCCGTTCGTTCCTGGTGTGGGCGTGGGCGAGGGCTTCACGCTGGCGCACTACGCGGATCTGGCCACGGATGATTACTTTCATACGATCTTTGGCCGCACCCTGGCGCTGTCCTGCTGGGTCACGCTGGGCTGTCTGCTGATAGGCGTTCCAGAAGCGTGGGTGCTGTCGCGGCTGTCGCCCCGATGGCGTGCCGTGTCGATGGTGATTGTTCTGGGGCCTCTGCTGATCAGCGTGATCGTGCGTACCCTGGGCTGGGCCGTGCTGCTGGGCAGCGAAGGCGTGCTCAATCGCAGCCTCCTGGCGCTGGGCTGGATCGATGCGCCAGTGCGCATGATGTACACCTTTGCCGCCATGACCATCGCGTTGATCCATGTGCTGGTGCCGTTCATGGTGCTGGCCGTGTGGGCCAGCCTGCAGCGGCTCGACCCCGCAACCCTGCAGGCAGCCGCATCGCTGGGGGCGGCACCCGCCACGGTCTTTCGGCGGGTGGTGCTGCCCCAGCTGATTCCGGGCATGCTCTCCGGGGTCCTGATTGTCTTTGCCATGGCGGCAAGCGCCTTTGCCACTCCCGCCATCATTGGCGGGCGCCGCCTCAAGGTGGTGCCCACCACCATCTACGACGAATTTCTGGGCAACCTCAACTGGCCTCTGGGCGCGGCACTGGCGGCCGTCTTGCTGCTGATCGTGCTGATCGTCACGCTGGGCACGAACCGATGGGTCGAGCGGCGCTGGCGCCGGGTGTTCGAATGAGCCCGCGCACGGGTCTGTCCTGGCCGCTGAGAGCCTTTCATGCGGCTTTCGTGGTGTTCATGCTGGCCCCGCTGGTGATGGTTGTGCTCGTGTCGTTTACCGACAAGGGCTATATCGCGTTGCCTTTCTCGGGCGCGTCCTGGCGCTGGTATGCCGCGATTGCGCAGGCCCACGACTTCATCACGGCCTTCATCAACAGTCTGTGGCTCGCTGCGGCTGCCGCAACGATCTCTGCCGTGCTTGCGGTACCGGCTGGGCTGGCCATTGCCTGGCACCGGTTTGCCGGACGCGAGGCCTTGCTGGGTTTGCTGCTGTCGCCCCTCATGATTCCGCATATCGTGCTGGCCATCGCCCTGCTCAAGTTCTTCACCCTGATCGGGGCGAGCAGCACCTGGTGGGGACTGACCCTGTCGCATACGGTGATTGTTCTGCCGTATGTGTTGCGACTGGTCGTGGCATCGGCAACGGGCTACGAGCGCAGTGTGTCCCAGGCGGCGCAGTCGCTCGGCGCATCGCCCTGGGTGGTGTTCTGGCGCATCGAGTTGCCGCTGATCCTGCCCGGTGTGACCGGAGGCTGGATCATTGCCTTCATCAACAGTTTCGATGAAGTCACGATGTCGCTTTTCGTGGCTTCAGCCTCGACTGCAACACTACCCGTCAAGATGTACAACCATATCGCGCACACCATCGATCCGTTGCTGGCCTCGATTTCGACGGTGCTGATTGTGCTGACCCTCGTCCTGATGCTGGCGCTGGACCGCTTCTTCGGTCTGGATCGCGTGCTCTCGGGGCGATCGAACTGAGGCTCTCGCCGGCATGAATACCGATTCTGAAATTCCCACCAGTCATCCGCCCCAGAGGGAGGTGGATGCGCTGGTAATCGGAGGCGGCGTGGTTGGCGCATCGATCGCCTACGGCCTGGCCCGGGCCGGGGATCGCGTGCGCCTGCTCGATGAAGGCGACGAAGCCTTTCGTGCGGCGCGCGCCAACTTCGGACTGGTCTGGGTGCAGGGCAAGGGCCTGAATCATCCCAATTACGCGGTCTGGAGCATGGCCTCGGCTGCAGGCTGGGCGGGCTTTGCGCGCGAGCTCAAGGATCTGACCGGCATGGATCTGGCCTTGTCGCAGCGGGGAGGGTTGTCATTTGCGCTGTCCGAGGCGGAGTTGGGCGCGCGGGTGGAGCACATGGAGCAGTTGAGAGCGCAACTGGCGCCGCTCACGTCGCACCGTTACCCGTTTGAGGTGCTGAGTGCGACCGAGGCCCGCGAACTGGTGCCTCAACTCGGCCCTGAAGTGGCTGGCGCTGTGCTCTGTCCGCTCGACGGGCATGTCAGCCCACTCAATCTGCTGCAGGCCCTGATCCGCGGTCTGCGGCTCAGAGGCGCCGAGCATTGCACCGGGGTGACGGTCACAGCCATCGAGCCCCTGCAGGGGGGCGGCTTTCGGGTCACGACGATGCCGTCGAGCAGCCATCCTGGTGCGGGTTCGGGGTCGGCTCTGGATCCGGCTGTGGCCGTGGCTGCTGCTGCCGTTTCAGGCGGGTCGGCACAGGTCCATCTGTGCCGAACACTGGTGCTTGCTGCAGGGCTGGGCAATCGGGTCCTTGCGCCGTGGGTCGGCCTGGATGCGCCCGTACGGCCCAATCGCGGTCAGGTGCTGGTGACTGAACGCCTGCAGCCGTTTCTGAACTTTCCAACCTCTCAGGTTCGTCAGACGCATGAGGGCATCGTGCAGATTGGCGATTCTGCCGAGGATGTGGGTTTCGATGACACCACCACCTTGCCTCAGTTGGCCCGTATTGCTGATCGGGCGGTGCGTCTCTTTCCGCTGCTGGGCAATGTCAATCTCATGCGCTCCTGGGGCGGCTTGCGGGTCATGAGTGCTGATGGCTTTCCGGTCTATGACGCTTCGAACGAGAGGCCAGGCGCCTTCGTGGTCAATTGCCACAGCGGCGTGACCCTGGCGGCGCAGCATGCAGGCCCGCTGGTCGACTGGATCCGCGGCGGTCCAAAGCCTGCCGCAATCGCAGACATGGGTGCTGCGCGCTTCAAGGATGGGAGGCCCATTGTTTCGTCGCATTGAATCTCTGGCCCGCCAGACGGGCGCCGGGCGGATTGCGCTCGAGTTCGAGGGGCAATCGGTGCAGGCCTTTGAAGGCCAGATGCTGGCCACCGCATTGCTGGAGTCGGGCGTGACCGTTTTTCGGCAGACCCCGGTTTCGGGCGCTGCACGGGGGCCGCTGTGCCTGATGGGCGTGTGTTTCGAGTGCCTGGTCGAAATCGATGGGCGGCCGAATCAGCAGGCCTGCATGGTGGTCGTGCGTGAAGGCATGCAGGTCCGTCGGCAGGCTGGAGCACGCGCATGAATCTTTGCGTTTGCAACTGTGCTGGAGCACAGGCATGAAGCCCGAGGTCTGTGATCTTCTGGTGATCGGCGCAGGCCCCGCCGGCATAGCTGCTGCCGTGACGGCCCGTGCGCAAGGCCTGTCCGTGATCGTGCTCGATGAGCAGCCCCGTGCGGGCGGTCAGATCTGGCGGGATGTGGGCGTGGCCTCGCAGGCGCTGATGGGTCTTCTGGGCCCCGACTATGCCGTTGGTCGCACCGGCGTGAAGGCCCTGCAAGACAGCGGCGCGCGCGTCATTCACGACTGCCTGGTCTGGGATATCGATGCCGAGGGTATCGTCAGTGCCCTGCAGGCCGATCGGGTGCTTCAATTTCAGCCCAATGAGCTGCTCATCGCCACCGGCGCCACAGAGCGTGCCTCGCCTTTGCCGGGCTGGACCTTGCCCGGGGTGATCAATGCAGGGGCTGCACAGATTGCCCTCAAGAGTTCGGGATCCGTGCCTGAAGGGCGTATCGCCCTGGTGGGTTGTGGCCCGCTGATGCTCTTGCTGGCAGGCCAGCTCGCACGAGCGGGTGTGCGTGAGCTCACGCTCGTCGACACCACGCCCGAGGGCGCGTTTGCACGCGGATGGCCCCATGTGGCGGGTGCCCTGCGTCATCCGAAACTGCTGCTCAAGGGACTGGGTCTGATCCGGGCGTTGCGCACTGCAGGGGTTCGCTGGATCCGTGGGGCATCGGATGTGGCCGTGCTCGGGGAGTCGCGTGCACAAGGCATCCGGTTTCGGGCACACAGACGTGAGCAAATGCTTGAGGCCGACTGGGTCTTGCTGCACCACGGAGTCGTACCCAACACCCAGCTCACGCGGCTGCTGCGACTCGAGCACACCTGGGATGCCCTGCAGAAGGCCTGGCACGTCCGTTCGGATGCCTGGGGTGCAACCTCATTGAAGGGTGTACGGGTTGCAGGTGACGGAACCGCGATTGCCGGCGCCCGTGCGGCCGAATTGAGCGGCGCGCTGGCTGCGCTGGGTGCAGCCCATGCGCAGGGGCGTCTCGATGACAGGCAGCGCGATGCCCTGGCTCGGCCATTGCGCAGCGAACTGCAGCGCGAGCGGGGTGCTCGCCCTTTCCTGGATGCGCTGTACGCGCCACCAGCCTGGATCACCCAGCCCGCCGACGAGGTGATCGTCTGCCGATGCGAAGAGGTCAGCGCGGGCCGGATTCGCGAGATGGCCAGACTCGGTTGTGAAGGTCCGAATCAGACCAAGTTTTTTTCGCGCTGCGGCATGGGCCCCTGCCAAGGGCGTGTCTGCGGGCCAGTGGTCACGCAGGTGCTGGCCCAGGCGCTGGGGCGCGATCCGCAACAGGTCGGCGCCTACCGGATCCGGGCACCGATCAAGCCGATTCCGCTGCGTGCCCTGGCCTCGTTGGCGCAAGACGACACAAACTGATTCAATGGGGGTCTTTGTGAGGAGACCCCGGACATGACCCGACCCCTGCCACTTGCGGGTGTACGCGTGCTCGAGATCGCGCAGAACATTGCAGGCCCTTACGCGGCCGAGATTCTCGGCCGACTCGGCGCCGAGGTGATCAAGGTCGAGCGCCCTGAGGGCGGTGATGATTGCCGCGGCTGGGGACCTCCTTTTTTCGAGGGCACAGCCACCACCTTTCATGCCTGCAACCATGGCAAGAAGGGCGTCACGCTTGATCTCAAGGATCCGGCGGCGATTGAATGGATCAAGGACCAGGTGCGCCAGAGCGACGTGTTCATCCAGAACCTGCGTCCGGGTGTGGTCGACGAACTCGGTATCGGGCCCGACGTGTTGCGGGCGGTCAATCCGAGGCTGATCTACACCTCGCTCTGGGCCTTTGGTCATGTCGGGCCGATGAAGCTCAATCCTGGTTATGAACCCATGATTCAGGCCTTCTCCGGAATCTTCAGCGTCAACGGCACCGCCGATGGCCCGCCCTCGCGGGTTGGCATGCAGATCCTGGATCTGGGCACGGGCGTCTGGGCGGCGCTGGCCACACTGGCAGCCCTGTTCCAGCGTCAATCCACCGGCCAGGGCTGCACGGTCGATGCCTCGCTGCTTGAGACCGCGTTTGGCTGGCTGGGCATGCTGATGGCTGGCTTCGGGGTGAGTGGTGAGCAGCCCGTGAGACATCGCACGGGCAATCCGCGGGTGGTGGTCTTTCAGGCCTTTGAGGCCAGTGATGGCGAGATCGTGGTGGCGGCAGCCAACGACCGGCTCTTTGCCAAGCTCGCCCGCGAGTTGGGACGACCCGACTGGGCGAGCGATCCGCGCTTTGCCACCAATGCGCTGCGTTTCAAGCACAAGCCTGACCTGATTCCAGCCATGTCCGAGATCTTCAGGACCCAGACGGTTGCCCAGTGGGTCGACCGGCTCGAGGCGGCCGGCGTACCGTGCTCGCCGATTCATGATTTCGAGCAGGCCCGCGCTCAGCCGCAAACCGAGGCTCTGGGCATCTTTCAGGAACTGCCCGGTTCAGGACTGCAGGTCGTGGGCTTGCCTGTGTCCTTCGATGGCGAGCGGCCCGCTCCCGGCCATGCAGCGCCGACGCTGGGCGAACATTCAAAGGTGTTTGGGGTACCCGCTGCGCCGCAGGCCTGAGGCGCTTACCTGGCCTGCCCACCCGACCCTGCAACAGGTCTTCAGTCGTACCCTGCCAGGAGCATTCAGTTGATCATCGACGTACACGGCCACTTCACCACCACGCCGCCCCAGGTGGCTGATTTTCGACAACGCCAGCAGCAGTGGTTCAACGCTCATGGTTCAGCCTTGCCCGACGCGCCGCCTGCGGTGAGCGATGAAGAGATCCGCGAGGGTATCGAGCCCAGGCAGTTGCGCCGCATGAAGGAGCGAGGCGTAGACCTCACCATCTTCTCGCCGCGAGCGATCGGCATGGATCACCACACCTGCGACGAAGCGAGCAACATCGTCTGGGCGCGTTATTGCAACGACCTCATCGATCGGGTCTGTCGCCTGTATCCCGAACAGTTCATCGGGGTCTGCCAGTTACCGCAGGCGGCCGGTGTGAGACCAGGCGCTGCGGTCATCGAGGAGATCGACCGGCGGATTGGCGAGCAGGGTTTCATTGGCGTGAACCTGAACCCCGACCCCACCGGCGGACGCTGGAGCGATCCGCCGCTTTGGGACAAGGACTGGTGGTATCCGGTCTACGAGCGGCTGGTGCACTGGGATGTGCCTGCCATGCTGCATGTGAGCGGATGTTGCAATCCGCACTTTGAGCCTGCCGTGGCCAGTCATTATCTCAATGGAGACACGACCGCCTTCGTGCAGTGCATGACCTCATCGGTCTTCCAGGATTTTCCGAGCCTGCGCTTTGTGATTCCTCACGGGGGCGGGGCGGTACCGTTTCACTGGGGACGGTTCCGGGGTCTGGCCCAGGACCGCGGTCTGCCCGAACTCGAAGAGGGTGTGCTGCGCAATGTCTGGTTTGATACCTGCGTCTATCATCAGGCGGGCATCGACCTCATGGGACGGGTTCTACCCGCGAAAAATATTCTTTTCGCTTCAGAAACCTTCGGCGCAGTGCAGGGCATCGATCCGCGCACCAACCAGGCCTTTGACGATACCCAGCGCTACATCGATGCTTCGCCCGAATTCGATGACCGGTCGCGCCGCTCGGTCTATGCACTGAATGCGCTGCAGGTCTATCCCCGACTGCGACAGCATGCAGGTGTGGCCCGGTGGCTGGCCTCTGGTCCGATGTGATCCCTCAATCCATCCATGACATTCTCGTGAGGAGACAGCAATGACCGGTTTTCGTATCAAGCAACGCACTCGCGCGGTCAGCCCCGAACATGTCGCGGCGTTCAGCGCGCTGCCGGTCGCCAATGTGAGTGACTGCATGAGTCGCATGTTCGCCGCAGGACCCGCACTTCGGCCCATGCACGATGGCTCGCCACTCGCCGGGCCTGCCTTCACGGTGCGCACTCGCCCCGGCGACAACCTGCTGATTCACAAGGCCTTGCACATGGCAGCCCCGGGCGATGTCATCGTGGTCGATGGGGGTGGAGATCTCACCAACGCCCTCATCGGCGAACTCATGGTGGCCACAGCTCAGCGTCGCGGGTTGGCCGGCATGGTGTTGTATGGCGCGATCAGGGATGCCCGAACCCTGCGCCAGGGTTCGTTTCCGGTGTTTGCTGCAGGTGTCACCCATCGTGGACCCTACAAGGATGGCCCTGGTGAGATCAATGTGCCGATCTCGATTGGCGGTATGGTGATCGAACCCGGCGATCTGGTGATCGGTGACGATGATGGCGTGCTGTGCATCGCCTTTGACCAGGTGGCATCGGTGCTCACGGCCGCACAGGAGAAGTCCGCAGCCGAAGTCGGCATGATGCGCGCCATTCAGGATGGCACCCAGAACATCGACTGGATCGATGCCGCGCTGAAGCAAAAAGGCTGTGTTTTCGAAGGCTGATCCCCTCTTCAAGCCCTGATGGGTCAGAGGACTGAGTAGCTGCTCGGTTCGAGACATGATCTGACTCTTGACTGGGCCTGGCACCGATGGTCGGCAATCGGCTGACCATGGAACCTTTCCGGGAGTGGCTGCATGTGGCAGCCCCAAAGGAGAGCCCGTGTCAGCCTTACCTCATCAATCCAGTTCACAGCGACCCCTCCCCGGGCCCGAGGCCATCGCTCGAATCGCATTGGCATCCCGGGTGACCGGGCGTATGGGTGATTTGCTGCAGGTCCTTGGCCAGACCCCACCTCAGGGGGCGGACAATGTGCTGGTGCCCCTGCGCAGCATACGGGCCGGGGTCACGCTGATTCATGCCGGACTCTCACCGTCAAGCCTGCATGTCGTGCGACTCGGAGCTTTCAAGACTCTGGTGGTGTGCGATGACGGGTACGAGCAGGTGACCGGCTTTCCGGGGCCCTCGGAAATTCTGGGTCTTGATGGGCTGCAGGGCGAGCGGCACACCTTCAGCGTGATCGCACTGGAGGATTCTGCAGTCTATAGCCTCGCCCTGCGCGAACTCGATGATCTGCGGCAGCGGTTTCCGGCGCTTGATCAGGCGATGCAACGCGCGGTGAGCAGACAGCTGGCCGAGGCTGCGCAACTCGCCCAGGTGATGTCGGCAGTCTCATCCGAGGCCCGTCTCGCGCGTTTTCTGTTGCAGCGCTCGCGGCGCATGGCGCTGCTGGGGCAATCGACGACGCGCCTGCGTCTGCCGATGAGTCGAAGGGATATTGCGAGTCATCTCGGTGTGGCACACGAAACCGTCAGCCGGTCGCTCGGTGAACTGAGCCAGTGGGGCTGCCTGAGGGTGCGACAGCGCGAAATCGAACTCACGGATGTTGATCGATTGCACAGTCTCGCGCGCAATACCCGCGGAGCGCCAGAAGCCTGCGGGTCCGATCGGCAAAGCCGATCGAGCTTCGCAGGCCTCTAGCCCGGCGGGCCTGGAGTCTCGAAGATTCTCGAGATTCGGAGGTCTCGAGATACACAATCCTCAAGACTCAAGGCTGCGCCACAGCCTTGTGCGCGCTGAATGCTCAGTGAATCGACAGCTTGCGTCCGGCTGCCTCCGGTTTCTTGGGGATCGAGAGGGTCAGCACGCCATTTTCGTAGCGAGCATCCGCCTTGGCATCGTCCAGAGGACATCCCAGCGTAAAGCTGCGGCTGGCATAGCCGTAGGCACGCTCGCTGCGCAGTACTCGAGCGTCATCCTTGTCCTGTTTTTCGCGGCGGACCTCGGCACTCAACGTGACCTGATTGCCTTCGATGCGCACATCGATGTCGTCCTTGCTGACGCCCGGGATCTCGGCCTTGATCTGGTAGTCCTTTTCATTTTCGGCAATGTCCAGGCGAATGGCGGGCGCCCGTTCACCGGTTTCCATGCGCCATGGACGCATCATGCTGCGCAGGGTTTCCTCGATCGGGCTCGGTGAAAAGGGGTCAAAGCTCATCAGTTCGTTCATGGCTCTTCCTTGAAAAAACGCCCTGAGCTCAGGGCGAGTGGGTTGATCAGCGAAAAATCAATGCAGCGGATCGCGCGGGATCCGGCGCGGTCGGGCGCGCTCAAGTGCACTCAGGTGCACTCAAGGGCACTCAGGCGCGCTCAGGTGCACTCAAGGCACGACATGAAGCTCGTTGACCACTTTCGAGATGCCGCTGGCCGACCAGGCGGCGCCTTCGCAGGCGGCGCGCTCTGCCCAGGTGTGCACATTGCCGCGCAAGGTCACGGTGCTACCCGCAACCACCGTGTCAATTGCACGCGCCTCGCGCTCTGCCCGGCGTGCGAGTGCATCCTTGATGCGCTGTCCGACATCGGTGGGCGCTGCCTGAGGTTTGAGCGTGATGGTGTTGCTCACACCCACCACACCGGTCAGGGCGCGAACCGCACTCTCGGCATTGCGTCGCTGGTAATCCCAGTCGACTTCACCCGAGAGCGTTACCCAGCCTTTTTCGACCCGCAAGCGAATGCGATCCGCAGGAACCAGCGAGTGCCACTTGAAGCTCGATTCTGCGGCGGTTGCGATCTCGGTATCGCTGCGCTGGTGAGTGGGCGAGAGCTTGACATCAAGTTCGACCGCGACCGCACGCACACCCTCGACACGCTGGGCTGCGCGTTCGATGGCATCTTTTTCGGCATAGGTGTCGATATGGCCGTTGAGTGTCACCACGCCGTCCTTCACGGACACGCCGACGCTGGTGGCATTGATCGAGCGCTCCCATTCAAGTTCGGCAACGACATCTTTCTTGAGTTGACTATCGGTTTTCATGGTTCATCCGGATCCACGGGGTTGATGGCCAGGAGATGGTGAGCGATCCACAGCACCCCGCAGTTGAGAGGAATCAAGGCGACACGCTGCGACGCGTTGATGCTGGTTGAACCGAGGCCTGACTTGAGTCACCCAGGCGGTGACGGGCCACCTGAACCGGGCAAGGCTTGATGCGCAGGGAGACCGATGCCGTGGCTGTACTGATACTCGATCTGGATGTGGGTCCTGACAGTTCAGGCCATGTGCTGTCTCGCCTGACCGGCTGGCCGCTCGCACCGCTTGAGTGGCGCACCTTTGAGGATGGCGAGTTCAAGCTCCGACCGCTGATCGATGTACGAGGGCAGCATGTTGTGGTGGTCGCACGAACGGCGCACGATGTACACAACCGGATCATCGCGCTGGCCATTCTTCTTTCGGCCCTGCGTCGTCAGGAGGCTCAGCATGTCTCGGTTGTCATGCCCAGCCTTCCGTATGCCCGCAAGGACCGCGTCACTCAGGCTCGTGATCCGCTCAGCCTGCAGTGGCTGGCCCGACTGCTCGAGTCCAGTGGCATGAGCGCGCTGTGGACCTTCGAGTCGCACAACCCTGCGGCAACCGACAATGCCTTTCGATGTGCGGTTCACGCACTTGAACTCATTGATTGGCTTGACACGATCACACCGGGCAACCGAGGCCTTGCAAAAATGCTGCGCGCGGTTGATGCGGTGATTGCTCCTGATGCAGGCGGTGTTCGCCGCGCCCTGGCGTTACGGGAGGTGCTCAGTCAGGTCAATCACCAGGCCATCGGCTTTGCGATGATGGACAAGCGTCGTTCTGCAGGTGTCGTGGGCGGGGATCCCACCGTGGTGGGCGAGATCGCCGGCCTTCGCGTGCTGCTGGTCGATGACCTGATTTCGAGCGGCAATACCCTGTCCAGAGCAACGGCCGCACTGGTGCGTGCGGGGGCGTTGGAGGTTCACGCACT
Organism: Burkholderiales bacterium; assembly: GCA_046304115.1. Lineage (GTDB taxonomy): Bacteria > Pseudomonadota > Gammaproteobacteria > Burkholderiales > Burkholderiaceae_E > UBA4615. The sequence continues at coordinate 18,203 of JBKCEY010000508.1, forward strand.
GATCGCTCATGGGCGACCCGGACACTCGGTCTTGCAGCGTCTTGAAGAAGCCGGATTGAATTCGCTCACGCTCAGCGACAGTCAGGCAGAAGACGGGCCTGGGCCCGCCCCTGCCGCATGGGAGTTCCGAGGCTCTGAAGCGCACATGGCTGCAACAAACCGAAGCAGCCCCGAGGGCATGACCTTCAGCAGGTTGCCGGTCATGCCCTTGATTGCTCAGCGCATGCTTCAGACCTTCAGGCTGCCTTGAGTCTGTTGGCGATGTGCTCTAGAGCCTCTTCGACCTGATCCACAAGAATCAGGCACAGATCACCCGACTGAAGTCGACTCAAGGCAAGGTCGATTGCGAGAAATTCTCCCCGGATCTCGTCGATTCGGCGGGCACGGGTTGCACCCTTGAGACCCTCTCGCAGCAGGGACAACACCTCGCCATCGGCCCGCCCGCGCTGGGCTGCGTCCTGGTACAGCACGACATCGTCGAAGGCCGCTCCGAGCAACTCGGTCTGAACCCGCAGATCCTGATCGCGGCGATCGCCCGCGCCACTGATGACCACCGAGCGACGCTGACCCGGCATGGCCTGCGTGGCCTGAACCAGCGCCTCGATGGCGTCGGGGTTGTGTCCGTAATCGGCGATCACGGTCGCACCCCGGTGGGTGAAGAGGTTGAATCGCCCCGGAACCGAGCGCGCATCACTGATGAAGCTGTTCAGGCCGCGGCGGATGACCGCCCAGTCCAGACCGAGCCCCCAGGCGGCTGCGATGGCCGCCATGACGTTATCGACCTGAAAGGCAATGGTGCCGTTCAGGGTCAGGGGAATCTCGGCCAGAGGAAAGCGCCATTCGCGTTCGCGTTGCGCTGCCACGATATCGGCGCCCTGGCGCACAACCACACGATGGCCCTGGGCCCGATGATCCACAACGACCGGATGCTCCGGGTCGGCACAGAAGAACGTGATGGCGCCCGGGCAGCGATCTGCCATGGCGACACAGAGCGGATCGGCGGCATTGAGCACGCCCGTACCGTCGGGGGCCACATTTTGAATGACGATGCTCTTGATGGCGGCGACGTCTTCGGCGGTTTCAACAAAATTGAGCCCGAGGTGATCGCCCTGCCCGACGTTGGTCACCACGCCCACACTGCATCGGTCGTAGCCCAGGCCCTCACGCAGCAGCCCGCCACGGGCTGTTTCGAACACAGCGGCCTGGGCATCGGGATGCAGCAGGACGCTGCGTGCGCTGCGCGGGCCACTGCAATCGCCCGAGTCGGTCTGCTGATCACCCACATAGACGCCATTGGTATCGGTCATGCCGACATTCAGGCCCGACGCCTTCAGCAGGTGGGTGACCAGGCGCACGGTGGTGGTCTTGCCGTTTGTACCCGTGACCGAGACCACCGGAATACGACCGTCCTGACCGTCCGGGTAGACCGTGTCGACAATCGCTTCGCCCAGAGGCCGAGGTTTGCCATAGGACGGAGCCAGATGCATGCGCAGGCCCGGGGCCGCATTGACCTCGACGATGGCGCCGCCCTGTTCTTCAAGCGGCCGCGTGACGGTCTGGCACACCATGTCGACGCCACAGACATCAAGCCCGACCATCTGGGCCGCTTCGATGGCTCGCGCAGCGACCTCGGGGTGGACTTCTTCGGTCACATCGGTGGCGGTGCCGCCAGTGCTGAGATTGGCGTTGTTGCGCAGGACAACCTTGCGACCTGTTGCCGGAATGTCGTCGGCCTGCAAGCCTTGCAGCTCCAGACGTGCCAATGCGATGGCATCAAAGCGAATGCGAGTGAGCGGGGTGGCATGGCCATCTCCGCGTCGGGGGTCCTGATTGACCCGATCGACCAGCTGCCGCACGGTATGGATACCGTCGCCGATCACGAAGGGTGGATCACGTCGCGCCGCGGCCACCAGCCGCTGACCGACCACGAGCAAGCGGTAGTCATCCCCGGATATGTAGCGCTCGACGATGATGTCGGAGCTGATCTGGCTGGCTGCCTCCCAGGCCTGACGCAAGGCCTGCTCGCCCTGCACGTTGACGGTGACACCCTTGCCCTGATTGCCATCGCGAGGCTTGACCACTACGGGTCCGTTGAGGGCGAGCATCGCTTGAAGGGCTTCGTCGAGGCTCTCGACTGCGCGCCCTTGTGGCACAGGCACGCCCATGGCATCGAGCAGCAGCTTGCTGAGGTCCTTGTCTTGGGCGATCGACTCGGCAATGGCACTGGTGCTGTCGATTTCGGCAGCCTGAATACGGCGCTGATGAATGCCCCATCCAAACTGAACCAGGCTGCCCTGGGTGAGTCGGCGAAAGGGAATGTCGCGAGCGACCGCTGCCTGAACAATGGCGCCCGTACTCGGCCCAAGACGGATGTCTTCGTCGAGTTCCTGCAGTTTGGCAATGCTGGCTGCGGTATCCGTGGGGTGTCCGGATCGCAAGGCTTCGATCAGTCCTTGCGCCAGTTCGAAAGACAGTCGGCCGACCTCTTCCTGGGAGTACTCCACGATCACGCGGCTGACACCGGGTTCAAGCGCAGGTGCGTGATGTACAAACTCGACCGGGCAGCCCGCCGCTGTTTGAAGGGCGAGCGCAACGCGCCCGAGTACCTCACTCAGCGAGGCGCCTGCGCCTTCGCCGACGCTCCAGGATTGAAGTGCTGGCAAGGCCCGGGGTAGTCCCTCAACCAGAGCCGGCCATCGGGCCAGTGAGCTTTCATCGTCGCTGCAATGAACGACTGCCTCGATCGCCGTCTGGCGGCTCCAGAGGTTGGGCCCGCGCAGGGCGCGGATGCGGGAGATTTCCATGAGATCGTCAGATCGCCGGTTCGGCCAGCCGGGCGTTGCGAATAAGGGAGGCCGGAATATGGCTTGCCGCGGCCATCAGCACAGTGCGGATTTTTTCGGGTGCAAATCCCAGGGACCAGGCGACTGCCACCGCGGGCAGCAGAGCTTCGGGCGGTGCCATTGCGAGCAGATCGTCGAGTCGGGTCTGTTCGCGACCGACGGCCAGGACCACGCGGCCGTCCTGGACCAGTACGGCCCGACGCCCGTTCGCGAGATGCTCGGCGATGACGCTGCTTGAAGGCTCCTGACCATAGAAGATCACCTGCCCATCGGACAGATCTGCCATGTCGATCACTTCGGGATCATCCGCATTGAGAACCGATGCGCCTTCACGCAGGACCACATCGACCTGACAACGCAGGACACCGTAGATTTGCTTGGGCGTGACGATATGGAGGTCGTTGAAGGGGGCCGTGGTGTCGACAGAGGTGACAACGCCAACCAGGCACCGGTCGTAGGCCAGTCCCACCTCGGCAATTTGCCGGGGAGAGTTCTCAATGACGGCGGCCTCGATCGAACGGTTGAGCAGCAACTTGTGCGCGCTGTCCCAGTCATCCGCCCGGCCGGCTTGCGCGACGCGCTCGCCGATCAGAAGTCCGTTGCGGGTTGCGCTACCCACGCACTGCCCGGTGGATGTCATGAGCCGCGTGACCAGCCATGACAGCAGCCCGGTGTCGTTGCTGCCCGTGATGCCGATGATGGGAATCCGACCGTTCTGGCCGACGGGGAAGAGATGTTCGATGATGGCAGCACCGACCGGGCGCGGCTTGCCCTCGGCCGGTCGGATGTGCATGAGCAGACCCGGGCCTGCATTGACCTCGACAACCGCACCGCCCTGGTCGGCCAGCGGGCGTGAGATGTCCTCGGCGACCAGATCGATGCCTGCGATATCCAGACCCACCGTGCGTGCGGCCAGAGAAACCAGTGCGGCCGTTGAGGGGTGAACCGCGTCGGTGCAGTCGATGGCGACATTGCCGTTGCGCTGGATCAGAACCCGTTCGCCTTCCGGCAGGATCGAGTCGCCTGAAAGCCCCTGGCGGGCCAATTCCAGACGTGCCGCGCTGTCGAGGCGCACCGGATTGAGGGGTTGGTCCTCGTTGCTGCCTCGACGGGGGTCGGAGTTGAGTTGACTGATGATCAGCTCTTCGATGCTGGAGCGGCCATCTCCGGTGACAAAGGCCAGATCGCCGCGGGCTGCGGCCACCAGCTTGCCCGCGACAACCAGCAATCGATGTTCATACCCCCGGATGAATCGCTCGACGATCACGCCGCTGCCTTCTTCGATGGCCGTGGCATAAGCCGCCTCGACTTCGGCGGCACTTTGCAGGTTGGTGAACACCCCGCGGCCATGGTTGCCATCGTAGGGTTTGACCACGACCGGGTAGCCAATGCGCTCGGCGGTGTCACGGGCCTGCTCGGCACTCCGGACGTATTCGCCCTCGGGCACCGGCACACCCACGGGCTGCAGCAACTGCTTGGTGAGATCCTTGTCGCGCGAGATGCCTTCTGCGATGGCGCTGGTAAAGGAGGTTTCGGCGGTCCAGATGCGCCGCTGACGGGCCCCATAGCCGATCTGAACCAGGTTGCCGTCGTTCAGCCGGATGAAGGGAATGTCTCGATCATCGGCGGCATCGACGATGGAAGCCGTGCTCGGCCCCAGGCAGAGGCGGTCGACCTTGCGACGCAGGGAACGAATGGCCGCCGGCAGGTCAAAGGGGCGGTCTTCGATGGCGGCCAGGACGAGTTCTCGGGCATGCATCAGCGCGTCGCGGGCGACTTCGTCGTGCCAGGCGCGGATGATGACCTTGTAGACACCCCGGATCTCCGTTTCTCGGGCCTTGCCAAAACCGCTGGGCAGACCTGCCAGGTTCTGGAGCTCGAGGGTGACATGCTCGAGGATGTGACCCGGCCAGGTGCCTTCGTCGAGCCGGCGAAGGAATCCACCGCGTTCGCCGTAGCTGCAACGGTGTTCGATCAGACCCGGTAGCCAGGATTTCAGGCGGTCGACGAAGCCGGGCAGGGTGTTGGACGGATAGTCTTCAAGGGCGCCGATATCGATCAGAACTTCCAGTACCGGCCGGTAGGTCCAGCGGTTGGGGCCCTTGAGTGAGCGAATTTCGAGAATCCGGATATCGCCGGGGGCGGTCATGGATGGCATGGTGGGGCGCTTCGGGAGCTCTTTTTGTGCCGGCTGGCGTCGGGTTTGATGGGGATACCCGGGTTCAGCAGACGTTTTAGGGATGACGTGTCGGACGCGCGGCTCTTGGGGCGAGTCGGCGAACGATGCCTGTGATGCGATTAACGCGCCAGTCGGCGTCCGGTTTACGCAACATTGGGGCGGAATGGGTTACCCTTGCGCACCCGCTCGGGAGGCTCTTGCTGGCCCGGCACTGGTCTCAGGCCTGCAATCTGCTCCAGTCTGGCGCACCGATCGGGCCGACGAAGATGAACGCATCCCACACGCCCCAGCAGCCTGCAGCCTCCGATCTGCCCGAGGCCTGGCGGGCTCGCGTATTCGCCCAACTGCAGCCCGGCGAGCAGGTTCTTGCGGTTCTTCTCACGGACCTGGATGAGCACCTGCGGTTCATGTCCGGCATCGTGCTGGCCACGGATCGTCGTCTGCTGTGCTGCACCCAACCCGACGGGCCGTGGTTCGATTGGCTGCATGTTGATGGGCTTTTGCTGCGCAAGCGTGACCATGCAGGCGTTGGTTCGCTCGAGTTGCTGGATGTGCAGCGCAGGCATGCCATCTGGCGCTACACGCTCGAGTCCGATGGAGCAGCCCAGCGGCTGATCGACGCCTTCGAGCATGCCCGCCTGACCCCTCGCGAGGCGGCGGAGCCCTTTGTGGCGCACTGTCCACGGTGTCAGGCCACCCTGCCCACCCCGAATGCGGAATGCCCGGCCTGCGCCGCGCCTCCCGATGCCCCGCCCTCGACCTGGGTGCTGCTGCGCCTGTGGCGGTTTGCGCGACCCTACAAGGGCCAGCTGGTGCTGGGTTTTCTGCTGACCATTGCCTCAACTGCAGCCCAGCTGGTGCCGCCCTACCTGACCATGCCCCTCATGGACAAGGTGCTCATCCCCTTTCAGCAAGGGGTGCCCATCGACCAGTCCACGGTCGGAATGTATCTGGGAGGCCTGCTTGCGGCGGCGCTTCTGGCCTGGGTTCTGGGCTGGGCAAGGACTTACATCCTGGCCCTCGTCAGTGAGCGCATCGGCGCCGATCTGCGCACCCAGACCTATGAACACCTCCTTCATCTGTCCCTGCAGTATTTCGGCGGCAAGCGAACGGGTGACCTGATGGCGCGCATCGGCTCGGAAACCGACCGCATCTGCCTTTTTCTGTCCTTGCACCTGCTCGATTTTGCGACCGACCTGCTCATGATCCTCATGACGGCGGCCATTCTGGCCTCGATCGATCCCTGGCTGGCCCTGGTCACCCTGCTGCCCCTGCCTTTCATTGCCTGGCTGATCCATGTGGTGCGCGACCGGTTGCGCACGGGATTCGAAAAGGTTGACCGGATCTGGGCCGAAGTGACCAGTGTGCTGGCCGACACCATTCCCGGGATTCGCGTGGTCAAGGCTTTTGCCCAGGAGCGACGCGAAACCGACCGGTTCCGTGAGGCGAACCGACTGAACCTGGCCGTCAATGACCGGGTCAACAAGGTCTGGTCTCTCTTTACACCCACGGTCACGCTCATGACCGAGGTAGGACTGCTGGTGGTCTGGGCCTTCGGAATCTGGCAGATCTCGCGCAACGAGATCACCGTGGGCGTGCTCACCGCGTTTCTTGCCTACATCAGCCGGTTCTACATCAGGCTCGATTCCATGAGCCGCATTGTCTCGGTGACCCAGAAAGCCGCCGCCGGAGCCAAGCGCATCTTCGACATCCTGGATCATGTCTCGAGTGTTCCGGAGCCCGTCACGCCTGTGCCTCTGGCGCGAACGACCGGGCGCATCGACATCGCCAACGCGGGTTTTCGGTATGGCAACCGGACGATCCTCAAGGACGTCAATCTGTCGATCGCGCCGGGCGAAATGATTGGTCTGGTCGGGCACAGTGGCTCGGGCAAGAGCACGCTGGTCAACCTGATCTGCCGGTTTTACGACGTGTCCGATGGGGCCATTCGCATCGATGGCGTCGATGTTCGATCCGTCCCGATCGCGCAGTTTCGCAGTCATATCGGACTGGTGCTGCAGGAGCCCTTCCTGTTTTTCGGCACGATCGCCGAGAACATTGCCTACGGAAAACCCGATGCGACTCGCCAGGAAATCGTGGCAGCCGCCCGGGCGGCCCATGCGCATGAGTTCATTCTCCGGTTGCCTCACGGCTACGACTCGCTGGTGGGTGAGCGCGGCCAGGCCCTCTCGGGTGGCGAGCGTCAGCGCATCTCGATTGCCCGGGCCCTGTTGATCGATCCGCGCATTCTCATTCTTGACGAGGCGACCTCGGCGGTTGATACCGAGACCGAAAAGGAAATCCAGAAGGCCCTGGACAATCTGGTGCAGGGCCGCACGACGATTGCGATCGCGCATCGGCTGAGTACCCTGCGCAAGGCCGATCGGCTGGTGGTTCTGGACCGCGGCCAGGTGGTCGAGGTGGGCGACCATGACTCCCTGATGGCCAGTGAAGGTGCCTATTACAGGCTGTGGCAGGCCCAGGCCCGTCGCGACGATGAGTCCCCGGAGCCCAAGGTCTGGCCGGCGGAGGTGGTTCATGGCTCAGGTCACTGAACTTCGCCTGTCGGAAGATCATTTCGGCAGGCTGCTGTTCGAGTCGGAGTCTGGCGTGCTCTACGAGGCCGTGGTCCCGGTGCGAGCCTTTCCGATGGCCGCGCCGCGCGAAGGCATTTCGCTGATGGGCCCTGATGGCCACGAACTCGCCTGGATTGCTCATCTCGACGAGGTGGAGCCCCTCAGCGCCCGTCAGCTGATCGAGTCTCACCTGGAGACCCGCGAATTCGTGCCCGAAATTCAGGCAATCGTCGCGGTGTCGAGTTTTGCCACGCCCAGCACCTGGACCGTGCGCACGGACCGGGGGGATGCCGAACTGGTGCTCAAGGGCGAGGAAGATATCCGGCGTCTGTCGCGCACCGCCTTGCTGGTTGCCGATCGCCACGGGGTGCATTACCTGATCCGCGATCTGTCGACGCTCGACCGGCACAGCCGACGACTGCTCGATCGCTTCCTCTGAGCGGGGCGCGGGCGGCTTCCAATCGGCCTGAACTGTCATGAGTTCATGCCGGTTTTAGCGTAGGATGCTCGGTTTTGGCGAACTCTTTCGCCGTGGAGCACGCTCGACCCATGAGCGATACACCCGCCCCTCAGGGCGATACACCGCCAGTTCCAGAGACTCCCCCGCCGCTCTTCACGGATTTCGGGCTCGCCGAATCCATTGTCCGTGCCGTGACCGAGCTCGGCTATCGCGAACCCACGCCGATTCAGGCTGAGGCCATACCGGTTGTCATGACGGGCAAGGACGTGATGGGCGCAGCCCAGACCGGCACCGGCAAGACCGCAGGCTTCGCGCTGCCCATCATTCACCGACTGCTCCCGCTCGCGAGCAGCAGCACTTCACCGGCCAGGCATCCGGTGCGTGCGCTCATGCTGGCGCCCACCCGCGAGCTGGCAGACCAGATCTACCAGAATGTCTGCCAGTACGCCCGCCATACCCCGCTTCGATCGGCTGTGGTGTTCGGAGGGGTTGACATGAAACCCCAGACCCTGGCGCTACGCCAGGGATGCGAACTCCTCGTGGCCACGCCTGGGCGCTTGCTCGACCATGTCGAACAAAAGACGGTCAATCTCGGTCAGGTGCAGATCCTCGTGCTCGATGAAGCCGATCGCATGCTCGACATGGGATTCCTGCCGGATATCCAGCGCATCATCAACCTGCTGGGCAAGGACCGTCAGAACCTCATGTTCTCGGCCACGTTCTCGCCCGAGATCCGCAAGCTCGCTGAATCCTTCCTGCAATCGCCTCAGTTGATTGAAGTGGCCCGGCGCAATGCCCTGGCCGAGAACATCACTCAGACCGTCTTCCGTGTGGATACGCCCGAGCACAAGCGGGCAGCGGTCGGGCATCTGGTGCGTGAGCATGCGCTCAGCCAGGTGATCGTGTTCTCAAACACCAAGATCGGCGCAGGCCGACTCGCCAGGCAACTCGAGAAGGATGGTCTGAGTGCGGCGGCCATTCATGGCGACAAGTCGCAACAGGAGCGACTCAAGACCCTGGACGATTTCAAGGCGGGCCGGGTCGCCATTCTCGTGGCAACCGACGTGGCGGCGCGGGGTCTGGATATTGCCGAATTGCCGGCAGTCATCAATTTCGACTTGCCTTACTCGCCCGAGGACTATGTTCACCGCATCGGCCGTACGGGCCGTGCGGGTGCATCGGGTGTCGCCTTCTCCTTGATGACGGCGGGCAATGACGAACGCTTGCTTGCCGATATCGAAAAGCTCACCAAACGCAAGCTGCCGGTCGAGACGCTTCGCATTGAAGCCGAGCGCAGATCAGCCCGCGAGTCGGATGACGAGCGATGGCGCGATCGTGGCGAGCGTACCGAACGCCCTGACCGGGGCGATCGGGGCGACCGCGGTGATCGTTCGGAGCGCAGCGAACGGTATGCGCGTGCACGGACCTTGCCCGCCGCGCCACCGCTGGATCCCTTCTTCACGCAGCCCTATGTTGAGCCTGAACCGTCTGTGACGGCTGCCGCACAACCCGCACAGGCTGCAGCGGTGCCCCTGAAGGGCGCCGCCAAACGACCCTCGCGTCCGGTCGCGGCGCTGCTGGGCGGCCTGCCCAAGACCTGAGCGGATCAGGCGCGGCGTTTCAGTCCGTGTGCGACAGCCCACGTGGCCGTAGCCTGTGCGAGCCAGGGCGCAAGACTGACCTCGGAGGGCGGCGGCAAGCCCAGTGCAGTCATCGCGTCACCCAGCACACGGATCGGCTGGCGCGGATCGATTGCCACGGCGCCGTTCTGCTTGGAGAGCTTGTGCCCATCAGCCCCCAGGACCAGACCGACATGCAGCGTGCGGGGCATCGGCACATTCAGCGCACGTTGCAGGATGCGCTGGCGGGGCGTTGATTCGAGCAGGTCCTCACCGCGAACGACATCGGTGACTCCATCCGCACCGTCATCGACCACCACCGCCAGCTGATAGGCCCACAGACCATCGGCCCGGCGAAGCACAAAATCACCGGCCGTCTGTTCAACGTCTTCCTGCTGCAGGCCGCAGCGCCGATCTTCGAAGATTTCGAGTCCTGCAGGCACACGCAGGCGCCACGATCGAACGGATTGTTCTGCGGCAAGACCGGGCCGACAGGTGCCGGGGTAGGGCCATTCCTGTCCCTCCCGCGGTCGGGTTCTGCCCTGCGCTTGCCAGTATCGCGTGATCTGCGAACGGCTACAGGCGCAGGCATAGGCCAGCCCGTGGGTCTGTAACTGTGTCAGTGCCGTCTCGTATCGAGGGCCCTGACGGGACTGGAAGCGGACCTCGCCATCCCAGCGCAGACCCAGTGCCTGCAGGGTCTGGATGATCTGCTGGGCCGCCCCCGGCACCTCCCGCGGCGGGTCGATGTCCTCGATGCGCAGCAGCCAGCGTCCCTCATGGGCCCTTGCGTCGAGCCACGAGGCCAATGCCGTGACGATCGACCCGGCATGCAGTGCACCGGTGGGCGAAGGGGCAAATCGTCCGACGTAGTGTGCAGGGCTCATGGAGACTGACTGACCGCAGTCGAGGTCAAGGAATCAGCGGCGCAAGACGCTGAAGTCGTTAAAATGACGGAATCATGATCGAACTTCGTTTATCACAGGATCGCGGACATGCCCAGCATGGCTGGCTCGACTCCTGGCACAGTTTTTCCTTTGGCGATTATCGTGATCCGGCCCACCTGGGCTTTGGCCCGTTACGGGTCATCAACGAAGACCGCATTGCGCCCGGCACAGGCTTTGGCACCCATGGTCATCGTGACATGGAGATCATCAGCTACGTACTCGACGGCGCCCTGGCTCACCAGGACAACATGGGCAATGGCTCGGTGATCCGACCCGGAGATGTTCAGCGCATGAGTGCAGGCACCGGGGTCTTGCATTCCGAGTACAACCATCAGACCGAGTCGACGACGCACTTCCTGCAGATCTGGATCATCCCCGACCAGATCGGCGTTGCCCCGGGCTACGAAGAAAAGCATTTTTCAGAACAGGACAAGCGTGGGCGATTGAGGCTGATTGCTTCGCCCGACGGTGATGCGGGCTCGGTGCGCATCCATCAGCAGGCCAGGGTCTATGCAGGCCTGTTCGATGGATCCGAGCAGGCACAACTTGCCATCGCGACCGATCGACTGGCCTATGTGCATGTCGCTCGTGGTGACATCAGTCTCAATGGCCAGTCACTCAAAGCAGGTGATGCCGCCAAGCTCACTGGCGAGTCGCAGGTGCTGCTTGATCAGGGGCGCCGGGCTGAAGTACTGGTGTTTGATCTGCCCCGCTGATTCACTCTGCCTCGTCAAGACAGGACTCTTTATGCCTTCGCTGGTGGTTGCTTTTCATTCGGGCTACGGTCATACCCTTCGACTGGTCGAAGCGGCAGTGCAGGGTGCCGCCAGCGTCAGCGGCGTTCAGGCGCAAGCCCTCGATGTCAGTCGCATCGATGAGTCGGGCTGGGCCCGATTGGAGCAGGCCGGTGCGATCGCGCTGGCCTGTCCGACCTACATGGCGGGTCCATCGGCCGCCTTCAAGCAGTTTGCTGACCAGTCCTCCGCTGTCTGGGCGCGGCAAGGCTGGAAGGACAAGCTCGCCGGGGGCATGACCTGTTCGCTCAACATGAGTGGCGACAAGCTCACGACCCTGAACTGGATGGTCAACTTCGCGATGCAGCATGGCATGGTCTGGGTGGGAACCGGTCTGATGCCACCGGGTCAGCCCGGACACCCGGACGAACTCAATCGTCTGGGTTCATCAACGGGTGTCATGGCTCAGGCCGACAATCTGCCGCCCGAACAGGCCCCGCCGCCGGGCGATCTCGAGACTGCCCGGTCTTTTGGAACGCGACTGGCAACCCTCCTTCAGCGCATCGGCTGAGCTCATGCCCCGGCGTCACTAGCTCATGACAAACCCGGCGAGTTTCAGGACCTGCAGGGGCCTGGAATGCACGAGGTTTTGAGCGACAATACGGCCATGTCAGCCTTCTCCTCCGAGACCGTCCTCGAGGTCCATCACTGGAACGAGACGCTCTTCAGCTTCAAGACCACGCGCGATGCTGCCCTGCGCTTTCGTAATGGTCACTTCGTGATGATCGGCCTTACGGTCGATGGCAAGCCACTGGTGCGGGCCTACAGCATCGCCAGTGCCAACTATGAAGAGCAGCTGGAATTCCTGAGCATCAAGGTGCCCGATGGGCCCCTGACCTCGCGTCTGCAACATCTGAAGCCCGGCGATACCCTGCTCGTAGGGCGCAAACCCACGGGCACACTGGTGATCGACGATCTCAAGCCAGCCCGCAATCTGTATCTGTTTGGCAGCGGTACGGGGCTTGCGCCGTTCATGTCGATCATTCGCGACCCCGATACCTATGAGCGCTTCGAGAAGGTCGTACTGGTGCACGGCGTGCGCATCGTGAGCGAGCTGGCCTACGGCGGGCTGATCGAGCGCGAGCTGCCAGCCCATGAGTTTCTGGGTGATCTGCTGCGCGACAAGCTGCTCTACTACCCCACCGTCACGCGGGAAGCCTTTCGCAATCAGGGCCGCATCACCGATCTGATTGCCTCGGATCGCATCAGTGCAGACCTGGGTCTGCCGCCGCTGTCGCCCGAACACGATCGCGCCATGATCTGTGGCAGCCCGGCCATGCTCAACGACACGCGCTCACTACTCGATGCCCGCGGGTTTGCGATCTCGCCGTCGCTGGGTGTGCCGGGCGACTATGTGATCGAACGGGCCTTCGTCGAGAAATAGGCATTGAAGACCAGGGCGGCGAGCACCAGTGCACCGCCCTGCAGGGTTGAAGTCGTTGGCCTCTCCCCGACACCGACCCAGGCGTACAGCGGCCCCAGGACCACTTCAAGCAGGCACAGCAGGGCGATCTCCTGTGGCGCCAGATAGCGCGATGCGCTCACCAGCAGCAGACAGGGCAGTGCCAGCTGAAAGGCGCCCAGCGCCCCGATGATGGCCAGATCGTTCAGGCTTGCACCCAGCGGCCAGGCCATGGGCAACGTGACCAGCGCGCAGATCATGGCACCCATCATGACGGACGGGCCCAGGTCGAGCGTGGTGCCCGCCTTCTTGAGAATCACCAGATTGATGGCCGACGCAAAGGGCACGGCTGCTGCGATGGCCATGCCCACCAATCCGTCGCCCGACAGACCTTCTCGGGTCATCCAGATCATGCCCAGACCCGCCACCGCAATGGCGGTCCAGGTCCTCAGTCCGATGAATTCGTTCAGCAAGGCCCGGCCCATCAGGGCCGCAATCAAGGGCGATGCCGCCATTACGACGAGGACGTTGGCCACGGTTGTGCGGGTGAGCGCGAGCATGAAGCAGGTAAACATGACCGCCCACATCAGTGCAGAGATCCAGCCCGCCCAGCCCGCTGAGCGGATCGGTTCGAGCCAGTTTCTGCCTCGCTGAATCATGAGCACCACCGCGATGCAGATCATGCAGGACAGCGCGCGCCAGAAGGCGATCTCGAAGCCCTCGGCCCGCTCCAGGAAGCGGGTTGCAACGCCGGCAGTGCTCCAGAGCGCTGTGCAGATCACCAGAATCAGAATGGCCCGGTGATGCAGCCGACGGACTTGGGATGATGCGGTGATCGTCGAAGTGGCGTCGGGAGCGTTCAATGCGCGGGCGAAAGGGTATGGCCGTCGGGTGGGGCGCAACGGCAGGGAATCAACGGCAGTGAATTAACAGCAGGGAATCAACGGAGTGCGGGCGATCATAGCAGCGCCTTGCGGCCGGATCGCTGAGCCGGCCGCAGGCGCGCCGCAGCGGTAGAATCACCCCATGGCCGCCCCCCGTTTTGTTCACCTGAGGATCAGGTCCGAGTACTCGATATCGGACTCGATCGTGCGGATCGACGATCTGGTTCGTGCGGCCGCGACCGATCATCAGGCGGCACTGGCGCTCACCGACGGCGCCAACGTCTTTGGCTGGGTCAAGTTTTATCGGGCAGCGCGCGCCAACGGCATCAAACCTATCCTGGGCGTGAGCGTGCGCATCACGCAGTCGCCCGACCGGGATCGCAGTGCCGAGGTGCTCCTGCTGGTACGCAGCCGCACGGGTTATCTGAACCTGTGCGAACTGCTCTCGCGCGGCTGGCTCGAGAACGAATGGCGCGGGCACGCAGAACTGCGGGCGGAGTGGTTCGATGCGCTGGCGCGCGATGAGCACGGCGATCACGGACTGATCCTGCTGTCCGGCGCGCAACGCGGCGATGTGGGCCAGGCCCTGCTCGCCGGCAACGAAGACGGTGCCCGAGCCCTGGCCCGACAGTGGGCGAACCGGTTTCCGGGGGCCTACTACCTCGAAATCCAGCGCGCAGATACGGCGCAGTGCGAGACCCACCTGCGGGCTGCGGTTGCACTGGCGATCGAGCTCGACCTTCCGGTCGTGGCCACCCATCCGGTGCAGTTCCTGCGTGCCGAGGAGTTCCGTGCCCACGAGGCCCGGGTCTGCATTGCAGAAGGCGAGATCCTCGCCAATCCAAGGCGAATCCGACGATTCACCGAAGCCCAGTACTTCCTGTCTCAGGACGAGATGATCGAGCGGTTTGCCGATCTGCCGCAGGCCATCGAGAACTCGGTCCAGATCGCGCTGCGCTGCAATCTGCAGATGGAGTTGGGCAAGTCGCGATTGCCCGACTTTCCTACACCGCCGGGCCTGACCGTGGCCGATACCTTGCGCCAGCTTGCGGCCCAGGGGCTCGAGCGGCGGCTCGAGCGCGCCTTTACCGAACCGGCCCGTCGTCAGGCCGAGCGCGCGCGCTACGAGGCGAGGCTCGCAACCGAGTGCGACACCATTGTCGAGATGGGGTTCCCGGGTTACTTCCTGATCGTGGCCGACTTCATCAACTGGGCCAAGAACAATGGCGTGCCTGTCGGTCCGGGTCGGGGTTCGGGCGCGGGCTCGCTCGTGGCCTGGGCGCTGGGCATCACCGATCTCGATCCCTTGCCGTATGCCCTGCTGTTCGAACGGTTCCTGAATCCCGAACGGGTCTCGATGCCTGACTTCGATATCGATTTCTGTCAGGACAATCGGGGCAAGGTCATCGAGTATGTTCGCAACAAGTACGGCCCGCAGGCGGTCTCGCAGATCGCCACCTTCGGCACCATGGCGTCCAAGGCGGTCATCCGCGATGCCGGGCGGGTGCTCGACATGCCCTACACCTTCTGCGATCAGCTCTCCAAACTGATTCCGATCGTGCAGGCCAAACCGGTGTCACTGGCCAAGGCACGCGAGGTCGAACCCTTGTTTGCCGAACGCGCACGCAAGGAAGAAGAAGTGCGTGAGCTGCTTGCAGTGGCCGAGCCGCTTGAAGACCTCACGCGCAATGTCGGCATGCATGCGGGCGGGGTGCTGATCGCTCCGGGCAAGCTGACCGACTTCTGTCCGCTCTATCAGGCGCCCGGAACCGATTCGGTCATTGCGCAGTACGACAAGGATGATGTCGAGGCGGTGGGCCTGGTGAAGTTCGACTTCCTGGGCCTGCGCAACCTCACCATCATTCAACTCGCGGTTGACTTCATCAACCGCAACCATGCCGATCGCCGGCTCGATCTGGCTGCGCTGAGCTTCGATGATCCCAAGGCCTTCCAGGTCCTGAAAGACGCCAACACCACCGCGATCTTCCAGGTCGAGGGCGATGGCATGAAGAAGCTGCTGCGCAAGCTCGCTCCCGACCGCTTCGAGGACATCATCGCGGTGCTGGCGCTCTACCGCCCCGGGCCTCTGGGCTCGGGCATGGTCGATGACTTCATCCTGCGCAAGAAGGGCCAGCAGAAGATCGATTACTTTCATCCTGATCTGCGCGGCTGCCTGGAGCCCACGTATGGGGTGATCGTGTACCAGGAGCAGGTGATGCAGATCGCGCAGATCATCGCCGGCTATACCCTGGGCGGGGCCGACCTGCTGCGCCGGGCCATGGGCAAGAAAAAAGCCGAAGAAATGGCCCAGCAGCGCGCGATCTTCACGGATGGCGCAAAGAATCGCGGCCATGAGCCGGCGCTGGCGACCCAGCTTTTTGATCTGATGGAGAAGTTCGCCGAGTACGGCTTCAACAAGTCGCACACGGCGGCCTATGCGGTGGTGACCTACCAGACCGCGTGGCTCAAGGCCCATTATCCGGCGGAGTTCATGGCCGCCACGCTGTCGTCCGACATGGACGACACCGACAAGGTTCAGCTCTTCGTCAAGGATGCCCGTGACAACCGGGTGACCGTACTCGGCCCGGACATTCAGTGCTCGGGCTATCGATTCGACCCGGTCGATGCGCGAACCATCCGCTATGGGCTGGGCGCGGTCAAGGGAACTGGCGAGACGGCCGTCGAGGAGATCCTGCGTGCCCGCGAGGACGGGCCGTTTCGCGATCTCTTCGATTTCTGTGCCCGCATTGACCGGCGCATCGTCAATCGGCGCACGATCGAGGCCCTGGTGCGCGCTGGCGCGTTCGATGCCATCGATTCCGACCGGGCCCGGCAGCTGGCCAATGTGGGGCAGGCCATGGAAGCGGCCGAGCAGGCCCAGGCCAGCGCGGGTCAGTCGAGTCTTTTCGGTGAAGAAAGCAGCCCCGTGGCGACACCTCAGTGGATCACGGCGCCCGTCTGGGATGAGCGTCGTCGGCTGCAGGAAGAAAAGGCCGCGCTGGGATTCTTTCTCAGTGGGCACCTCTTCAAGGGCCATGCCCCGGAGGTCCGCCGGTTTGCCCGCACGCCCCTGGCTGATCTGGGTCGTATGGCGGAGTCGGGCTCGGGCCCGACCTCGGTGGTGGTGGCGGGCATCGTCACCACACTCACCACGTCCATGACCAAGCGCGGCAAGATGGTGCGCCTGGGGCTGGACGATGGCTCCGCCGGGGTGGAGGTGGCGATCTTCAACGAGCTCTACGAGCAGTGCAGGGGCCTGCTGCGCGAAGACGAACTGCTTATCCTGCAGGGCCGGGTCTCGCGCGATGACTACAGCGGTGGCTGGCGTCTGAGCGCTGACCGTATCCTCGATCTGGTGACGGCCCGCCAGGAACATGCCCGTGCGCTCATGCTGCGCATGAATGGCGAGTCGGATGCAGTGCGTCTCAAGACGCTGCTCGATCCGTTTCGCGTGCAGTCAAGGGATCTGGTCTCTGAGGGCGTCTTCACTGAAGACGATGATGCGCCCTTGCCGCCCCGCGGCTGTCCTGTCGAGATTCACTATCACAATGAATCCGCTCGTTGCGCCGTGCGTCTGGGCGATGCCTGGCGTATCCGGCCTGACGAAGCGCTGCTGAGTGAATTGCGACACTGGCTGAGCGATTCAGGCGTCGAGTTGCGTTATGGCTGATCGGATCGCCTCGCGCGACCGGCAACTGATCCTGCGTCTGGTGGCGGGGATCCGTCCCTATCGCAAGATGGTGGCGCTGGGTGTGCTTGGCATGGTGCTCACCGCGGCCACGGAGCCTTTGCTGCCGGCCATCTTCAAGATTCTTCTGGATGACGGCTTTGGTCGTCAGGGCCAGGACTGGATGCTGTGGGTGATGCCACTGGCGGTCGTGGTGCTGTTCGTTGCGCGCGGCATGGCCACCTTTCTCATGACCTATGCCATGGCCTGGGTCAGCCAGCGCCTGCTGGCCGATCTGCGGCGCGACATGTTTGCACGCCTCACGGCGCTGCCGTTTGACTTCTTTGCACGCGAACCTGCTGGTCAGCTGATCTCGCGCATCGTGGCCGATGTGGGCAATGTCACCGGCACCCTCACGCAGGTCGCGACCACCCTGGTGCGCGACAGCGTGGTCATCCTGGGGCTGCTGGGCTGGTTGCTCTGGCTCAACTGGCAACTCACCCTGATCGTGGCGGTGCTGATCCCTGTGGTCGCACTCATGGTTCGAGCCTATTCCCGACGGATGCGGCGGCTGTCCAACGAGCAGATGCGTTACACGGGTGAACTCACCAGCGTGATCGAAGAGGCCATCCGCTGCAACCCGGTCGTCAAGGTCTATGGCGGACAAAGCTGGGAGCAGTCCCGCTTTGCGGCTGCGAGTGAGGGTCTTCGGCGCTTTGCCATGCGCATGACGGTCGCTGGGGCGACCATCGTTCCGGTGACCCAGATCGCAGCATCCATCTCGGTGGCGATCGTGATCGCCATTGCGCTGGTGCAGTCACGCGCGGACGCAACCACGGTGGGTGGTTTCGTGTCCTTCGTGACGGCCATGCTGATGCTGCTGGCCCCGCTCAAGCGCCTGGCCAATATCAATACCGACCTTCAGCGGGCGATGGCTGCAGCCGACGTGGTCTACCAGTTCATCGACGAGCCTTGCGAACCCGACGAAGGACGCAAGACGCTGGAGCGGGCGAAGGGTGAGCTGCGTTTTGAGTCGGTCGGGTTTCGTTATCCGGGCGCGGGGTCCGATGCGCTGTCGGCCCTCGATCTTGACGTGCGGGCGGGCCAGACCATCGCACTGGTTGGGCCGTCCGGGGGCGGAAAAAGTACGCTGGCCCACCTCATCCCCCGCTTTCAGTCACCCACCTCTGGCCGCATCCTGCTCGATGGCATGCCCATCGAATCGCTCACGCTGGCCAGCCTGCGCCGCCAGGTGGCCTGGGTCAGCCAGCATGTGATGCTCTTCAATGACACGCTCGCGGCCAATGTGGCCTATGGCGATGAACGAGGGGCCTCGCGCGAGCGCATCGAAGCGGCCATCCGTGCCGCCTATCTCGAGGATTTTGTGCAGCAGTTGCCACAGGGCCTTGATACGGTCATTGGCGATAACGGTATCCGGCTGTCGGGCGGACAGCGCCAGCGCCTGTCGATCGCGCGGGCCATCCTCAAGGATGCGCCGATCATCATCTTCGACGAAGCCACATCGGCACTCGACAATGCGTCGGAGCGGGCCGTCCAGGCTGCGATCGAGGCCCTCATGGCCCATCGAACCACCCTGGTGATTGCTCATCGGCTGTCGACCGTAGTGCATGCCGATCGCATCCTGGTGCTCTCAGCCGGACGGATCGTCGAGTCGGGGCGCCATGATGAACTGCTGAGCGCGGGCGGCCTGTATGCGCAGCTCTACCGGATGGGTCAATCCGGGGATTCGCAGCCCGAGCCACAGGTGTAACCCAATGGTGCACACGTCGGCGCAGGTCGATGGGCATGCGTTGTGCAGGGTGAGGCTTACCTACTGCCTGGCTGTTCAACCATGAATTCCCTGCTCTCTCTGAGCGGCTTTGGGCTGACCTGCGCCGACGTGTGCAACAT
>JBKCEY010000509.1:0-14353 GCA_046304115.1 Burkholderiales bacterium
ACCGACAACATGCGAATGGCGTTGGCCATGCGGCGGGCCAGTTCGGGCGAGGGGGCGGGGCGGCTGGAGACGGTCATGGCGGGCAGGCGAAGAGCGGTGAAAGGGCGTCAGGACGGCACGGGATCGGTCTGTCGGTCGTGAGAGACCCGATGCGATGCGGTCGATGCGTTGGGGAAGGAGCCGGGTCGAAACAAGGAATCTCAGGCCCGAGGATAGCGGTTGGCTGGGTCGTTCGCGGGCGCCGTGGGCTCAAAGTGCGCCCAGCGCCCGCTTGCGCCGTTCCATCATTCGCCAGATGAACGGTGTGAAGATGAGTTGCATCGCGAGTTCCATCTTGCCGCCGGGCACCACCACGGTGTTGGCCCGCGACATCCAGGAGTCGTGGATCATGTTGAGCAGGTACGGAAAATCGATGCCCTTGGGATTGGCAAACCGGATCACCACCATGCTCTCGTCGGCCGACGGAATGTCGCGCGAAATGAAGGGATTGGAGGTATCGACCATGGGCACCCGCTGAAAGTTCACATGGGTGTGGGCAAACTGCGGAACGATGTAATTCACATAGTCGGGCATGCGCCGCAGGATGGTGTCGGTCACGGCTTCGGCTGAATACCCGCGCACATGCTTGTCGCGCCAGAGCTTCTGGATCCACTCCAGGTTGATGACCGGCACCACGCCAACCAGCAGATCCGGATGCCGGGCGATATTCACCTCGGGCGTGACCACCGCACCATGCAGGCCCTCGTAGAAGAGGAGGTCGGTATCACCGGGCAGATCCTCCCAGGCCGTGAAGGTGCCGGGCTCCTGCTTGTACGGTGCGGCTTCACCCGGATCGTGCAGATAGCGTCGGCGCCGACCCGTGCCGCTCTCGCCGTAGCTGCGAAAGAGGGCTTCAAGTTCGGCAAAGAGGTTGTTCTCGACCCCGAAATGACTGAAATGCTTGTTGCCGGCCTTTTCGGCCTCGGCCTGGCGCAGCCTCATTTCCTTGCGATCAAAGCGATGAAAGCTGTCGCCCTCAATGACGGCCGCCTTGACCGACTCGCGCCGGAAGATGTTCTCGAAGGTCCGGGTGACAGACGATGTGCCGGCACCCGAAGACCCGGTGATGGCAATGATGGGATGACGTTCAGACATGGTGCAGGCCTTGGTCAGTCGCGAAACAAACCGCGCACGGCAAAGAGAGGGGTTTCCAGGTCACTGCGGACGGTTTCCTGGTGATAGCGTTCGATGCGTTCAACTTCATTGCGAGAGCCAAAGATCAGCGGAATGCGCTGGTGCAGGCTGGTGGGCTGCACGCCCAGCATGGCCTGTCGACCGGTGCTGCAGCGACCCCCCGCCTGCTCCATCACCATGCCGATCGGGTTGGCTTCGTAGAGCAGACGCAAGCGCCCGGCCTTGGTCGGATCCTTGGTGTCGCGTGGGTACATGAATACGCCACCGCGCATCAGGATGCGATGGGCTTCAGCCACCATGCTCGCGATCCAGCGCGTGTTGAAGTCCTTGCCGCGCGGCCCGGTGCGCCCGGCCAGACATTCGTCGACATAACGGCGGATCGGGGCCTCCCAGAAGCGGCTGTTCGAGGAGTTGATCGCAAATTCCTGGGTATCGGCCGGCACCCGGATCTCGGGATGCGTGAGCACGAACTCGCCCAGATTGGGATTGAGGGTGAAGCCCGCCACGCCATTGCCCACGGTCAGCACCAGCATGGTGGCGGGCCCGTAGATGGCATAGCCCGCAGCGACCTGCTGCGTTCCTGGTTGCAGGAAGTCGGCCTCGGTCACATCGCGGCCGGAGTCGATCACCGCCTGCGGTGCGCGCAGGATGGAAAAGATGCTGCCCACCGCGACATTGACATCGATGTTGGACGAACCATCGAGCGGATCAAAGACCAGCAGGTACTTGCCGCGGGGATAGGCCTTGGCAATCTGATGCGGTTCGTCCAATTCCTCGGAGGCCATGCCGGCGAGGTGTCCGTTCCACTCATTCATGCGGATGAAGACTTCGTTGCTCAGCACATCGAGTGGCTTTTGCACTTCACCCTGCACATTGACCTGGCCACCGATGGCCTGACCAATCGACTGCATGACAGCGCCGGCCACCGTGGAGGCCACCTCGGCGCCAGGGCTGGTGGTTTCGGGTGAGAGCGCCGGCACCGGATCACCCAGATTGCCCATGGCCACCAGGCGCGCAATGGCCTTGCAGGCGAGCGAGACATCGAGCAGGAGTGCGTTGAGATCGCCACTGGCACCGGGGAAGCGACGACGCTCCTCGATCAGGTAGCGGGTGAGGGTCCAGCGATGGCTGAGGGGCATGATTGATGCGCGCGGGAGGGATTGTGTGTCGGCCGGCCTCGGGGGCTGACCGTCTTGGAGAACCGGTATTTTTGCAGGCTGTGAATGCTGACGGCCTCAGGCTGCTACCCGAAGACTGTCATGCCAGTGACGTAGATCGCCCACTGTCACACCGAGCAGGTTGGGCATTTGACGCAACGCGCCACTGAAATCCTGGCCAGAAGTGAAACGCGTGGGCGTGACCACAGTTGCCAGGCCTGCGGCTCTCGCGGCTTGCAGTCCATTGGCGGAGTCTTCGAGGGCGATGCATTCGCTCGCGTCGAGCTGCAAACGGGCGAGCGCCTGCTGATAGACCTGCGGATCGGGCTTTTTGCGGGGCGCGCTGTGACCATGCTCGATGACCTCGAAGCGGCTGGCCCAGTCCCGGCCCAGCGCAGGCTCGAGCAAGGCATCGATATTGGCGGGTGTGGTGGTGGTGGCGATCGCCAGTCGCAGTCCATGACTGAGCGTCGATTCAATCAGGGCGTGTACGCCAGGTCGCAAGGGCACCGCTCCACTGCGCACCCGACGATCGTAGATATGGGTCTTGCGAGCATGCAGGCGGGCAATGAGTTCATCGCGTTCGGTGGTGCCGGCCGCGGGGGTGCAGGCCTGCTCGTCCATGAAGAATGCGATCCGCTCCTTGCCCCCCGAGATCAGCAGCAGGCGGCGGTAAAGCGGCTCATACCAGTGCCAGTCGAGACCCTCCTCGCGAAAGGCGTCGTTGAAGGACACGCGATGCGCGCTCTCGGTATCGGCCAGGGTGCCATCGACATCGAAGATCAGGGCGCGAAGGCTGGGAGGGGACATGGCGGGCTCCGATTCAAGGAGGAGTGTGATCTGACTGGGCGCGGCTTCAGTGTTCCTGCCCGAAGACCCGGCTGGCCAGGATGTCGGGCGGCGCGATGGTGCTGAGGTCCTCAGCACTCAGCTCGCGATTCCGGTCACTGAACAGGCGGCTCGCCTGGCGCAGGCGGGCCCGGTCGAGCGCATTGCGCACGCTGCGGGCATTGGCAAAGTGGGGCTGCCGGATGCGTCGCTCCAGATAGGCTGCAAATGCATCGCGCGCGCCTTCGCCAAACTGATAGTGCGAGGCCTCGAGCATGCGTTGCGAGATTTCGAGCAGTTCTTCGGGCGAGTAATCCGGGAACTCGATGTGATGGGCGATGCGCGAGTTCATGCCCGGGTTGGACTGAAAGAACGTGTTCATCCGGTCCTTGTAGCCCGCCAGAATCACCACCAGATCGTCGCGCTGGTTTTCCATCACCTGCAGCAGGATCTCGATCGCCTCCTGTCCGTAGTCGCGCTCGTTTTCAGGGCGGTAGAGGTAGTAGGCCTCATCGATGAAGAGCACGCCTCCCATCGCCTTCTTGAGGACTTCCTTGGTCTTGGGCGCGGTGTGGCCGATGTACTGGCCCACCAGGTCATCGCGCGTGACGCTCACCACATTCGGGCGACGCACATAGCCCAGCCGGTGCAGGATCTGCGCCATGCGCATCGCCACCGTGGTCTTACCGGTGCCGGGGTTGCCGGTAAAGCACATGTGCAGCGACGGCGCCTGTGCGCTCAGCTGATGCAGGGCGCGCAGCCGGTCGATCACCAGCAACGCCGCAATATCGCGGATGCGGGTCTTGACCGGCTTCAGGCCAATCAGCTCGGCATCGAGTTCATGGAGAACCGACTCGACCTGACTGTCAGCCAGCACCTGAGCGACCGTGCGAGGCGGCTCGGCGGCGGGATCTGCCTGACCCGACGCGCTGGCTGGCGCGACGGGCGAGGCCGCGCCCGGGATGCGATAGAGCGGCGCGGTCATGGTCTTATGCGCCGTAGCGCTCGCCTTCCGGTTGATTCGCGCTGTAGCTGCGGATGGTGTAGCGCATCGAGCGGCCTTCGACCTCGTGGCGCTCGAGATTGAAGCCAGGCTCTTTTGCAGGGCGATTGACGATGAAGCTCATCGCGATGCTCTCGATGCCGCGCACCGAGTTGAAGGCCATCAGCCGGATGTAGTGATTCGGAAAGGTCTTGCGGCAGGCATTCATCTCCATCAGCACGCCTGCCGGATCCTGAAGATCGAACATCGGCATGCCGTACATCTCCCAGTAGGTGTTGCGCGGATGCGGATCGTCGGTGTACTCCACGCTCCAGGCATAGCCCTGGCGCAGGCCGTACTCGATCTGCAGGCGGATCTCGTCATCGGTGAGATCGGGCAGGAAGCTGAACTGGCCCTGGGTGATGCGGCCGGTGGGATTGTTCATCATGGTCTGAAACTCCAATGTTCTGAGAGGGGCTGAGGCGTGGCAACGGCGCGGCCGGGTGGCGGTGGATGCGCGCGGTCTTCAGCGGGTTGAGAGGGACGAACCTCAGGACGAGACCGCGGGCGTGACCGCGTAATCGCTGGTGTCGGTGGAGGTGTAGTTGAAGCTGATGTCGCCCCAGGTATCGAGGGCCTGTTTGAGCGGCGTGCAGAACTGGGCAGCCTGACGCAGGATGTCCGGGCCTTCGTTGGCAATGTCGCGGCCTTCGTTGCGCGCCTTGACCATGGCCTCGAGTGCAACGCGGTTGGCCACGGCGCCTGCCTGAATGCCGGCCGGATGCCCGATGGTGCCGCCGCCGAACTGCAGGATCACGTCGTCACCGAAGAGATTGATCAGCTGATGCATCTGGCCGGCATGGATGCCGCCAGAAGCCACCGGCATGACCTTCTTGGTGTCGGCCCAGTCCTGGTCAAAGAACAGGCCACGCGGCAGGTCGGTGCGGGTGTAGCTGTCGCGGCAGACGTTGTAGTAGCCCTGCACGGTCATGGGGTCGCCTTCGAGCTTGCCCACGGCCGTGCCGGTATGCAGGTGATCGCAGCCCGCCAGACGCAGCCACTTGGCCATCACCCGGAAGCTCACGCCATGGTTCTTCTGACGGGTGTAGGTGCCATGACCCGCACGGTGCATGTGCATGATCATGTCGTTCTTGCGGCACCAGGCCGCCATGCTCTGGATGGCCGTCCAGCCGATCACCAGGTCAACCATGATCACCACCGAGCCGAGATCCTTGGCGAACTCGGCTCGCTCGTACATGTCTTCCATGGTGGCGCCCGTGACATTCAGGTAGGAGCCCTTGACTTCACCGGTGGCGGCAGCGGCCTTGTTCACGCCATCCATCACGTACAGGAAGCGATCGCGCCAGTGCATGAAGGGTTGCGAGTTGATGTTCTCGTCATCCTTCATGAAATCCAGGCCACCCTTGAGGCCCTCATAGATCACGCGGCCGTAGTTGCGTCCCGACAGACCCAGCTTGGGCTTGGTGGTTGCACCCAGCAGGGGTCGGCCAAACTTGTCCAGCCGCTCGCGCTCCACGATCAGACCGGTGGGCGGGCCCTTGAAGGTCTTGACATAGGCCACCGGGATCCGGATGTCCTCCAGGCGGGCGGCCTTGAGCGGTTTGAACGAAAACACGTTGCCGATCAGGCTGGCGGTCATGTTGGCGATCGAACCCTCTTCGAACAGGATCAGGTCATAGGCCACCCACGCAAAGTACTGGCCCGGGGTGCCCGGGACCGGCTCGACCTTGTAGGCCTTGGCCCGATAGCTGTCGCAGGCAGTCAGGCGGTCGGTCCAGACCACGGTCCAGGTGGCCGTGCTCGACTCACCGGCCACCGCCGCGGCGGCCTCGACCGGATCCACGCCGTCCTGAGGCGTGATGCGAAACAGGCACAGGACGTCGGTTTCCTTGGGGACATAGTCAGCATCCCAGTAGCCCATCTGGCGGTACTTGAGCACGCCCGCGGAGTAGCGCTTCTTGGTGTCGCGGATCTGGGTATCGCCGTCGTTGGTCAGGCCAGGATCGTTCGGTGCATTCACGGGTTGGGCTCCGGTGGGCGGCGGTTTGCCGCAGTCTTGTGGGAGGAGGTGAGCCGGGGTGCCTGTGTGCACTCAGCCCATGAACCGAACTGTATTGACCTATTCAATTCAGATAAAGTCAGATATTTATTCGTTTTACTTAAGTAAAAACTTAATAAACATGGACGCATCCATCCCCAAGGACGCCAAACCCACCAGAGGCGCCAAACCCCTGGGAGACGCCCGGCTCCCCAAAGACGGCCGACCCCTGAACATCACCTTCCGTCAGCTGCGGGTCTTTACCGAGGTGGCCCGTCAGGGCGGCGTACAGCGTGCTGCCGAGGCCCTGCACCTCACGCCGCCGGCGGTATCCATGCAGATTCGCGAGCTCGAGAATCAGGTGGGTCTGACCCTGTTCGATCGCTCGGGGCGCCGGCTGGTGCTCTCCGGGGCGGGCGAGTACTTTCTGGTCTACGCGCGCCGGCTGCTCGGCACGCTCAAGGAAGCCCAGGACGCCATGGCGCGCCTGACCCGCATGGAAAGCGGCCTGCTCACGCTCGGCATGGTGAGTTCAGCGAAGTACTTCCTGCCCTCGTTGCTCGCGCAGTTTCATGCCGAGCATCCGGCCATCGAGGTGCGCCTTCGGCTCGGCAATCGCGAGCAGCTGGTTGCACTCATGAAGGCCAATGAAGCCGATCTTGCGGTGATGGGGCGCCCCCCGCGCGACTGGCCCAATCGGGCCGAGCCCTTTGCACAGCATCCGCATGTGCTGGTCACCTCACCCACGCATGAGTTTGCCGGCATGGATGCCGTGCCCGCCGAGTTGCTGGCCCGCGAGCCTTTCATCGTGCGCGAGCGCGGCTCCGGCACACGTGCGGCACTCGAGGAATACCTCTCGGAGCATCAGCTCTCGCCCATGTTTCTCATGGAAATGGACAGCACCGAGGCGATCAAGCAGGCGGTCATGGCGGGTCTGGGCGTGAGTCTGCTCTCGCAGCACACCATCGGCCTGGAGTGGCGCCACGGCCTGATCGCAACCCCCGTGATCGAGGGCCTGCCGCTCATGCGTCGATGGCATCTGGTGCATGGCGCCTCGCGGCTGCTGTCACCTGCAGCCGAGGCGTTTCGCTATTTCATGCTCGAGCGCGGCGAGGCCCATCTGGCGCAGATGTTCAGCTGAGAATGCTCAGATCTGGCGCAGCCAGACCTGCCCGATCAGATGGTCGGCGCGCTTGCGCAGCACCACATGGGCCCGCTCCCGGCTGGGCAGGATGTTCTCGTTGAGGTTGACCAGATTGATGTTGCTCCAGATGCCGAGCGCCACCTCACGCGACTCGGCTTCGGTCAGATCCTTGTAGTGATGAAAGTACGACGAAGGGTTCTGGAACACCGTGCGCTGCAGCTTCTGGAAACGCTCGACATACCACTCCTGGATGTGGTCGACCTCGGCATCGAGATAGAGCGAAAAATCAAAGAAGTCCGAGATGATGATCGACGGTGATCGGCCGCCTTCGAGCGTGCCGGTCTGCAGCACATTCAGGCCCTCGAAGATCAGGATGTCGGGCCGTGCCACGCTTTGCATCAGGTCGGGCACGATGTCGTAGGACTGGTGCGAATACACCGGCGCACTGACCTCGGGCTGGCCAGCCTTGACATCGGCCAGAAACTGGATCATCCGTCGCCGGTCATAACTCTCCGGAAATCCCTTGCGCTGCATCAATCCGCGCTCGACCAGCGTGGCATTGGAATACAGAAAACCGTCGGTGGTGACCAGCGCCACCGAGGGATGGTCGGGCCAGCGCGCGAGCAGCGCCTGCAGCGTACGGGCAAAAGTGCTCTTGCCCACGGCCACGCTGCCCGCAATGCCGATCACATAGGGCCGACGACCCACCGGCTTGCCCAGAAACTCGTCTCTCACCCCAGCCAGCGTTCGGGCCGAGCGAAAGTGCAGGTTGAGCAGACGCGACAGCGGCAGGTAGATCTTGACCACGTCTTCAAGCGAGACCTGTTCAAGCACACCCTGCAGGCGTGTCAGTTCATCGGCACCCAGCGTGAGCGGCGTGCTCAGGCGCAAGGCGGCCCATTCGTCACGCAAGAACGTGACATAGGCCGAGAATTCGGCGGCTTGGCTCCCTGTCATGGCCGCAAGCTTACCGCAGCGCAGCATGCGTACACTGCAGGTCAGCGCTTTTGTGCTTTCTTGTTACCGCATTCGCCAGTGCCTTTCACACTCCCGCCCATGAAACCTTCCACTCAGGACGCGCTTGCTCTGGCGCAGTCCATCGTTCAGGGCCAGACCACCGCGCAGGCCGCTCTGCAGGCCAGTCTTGATGCGGTGGCGCGGCTCAATCCGCAGATCAATGCCATCGATACTCAGGCGCCCGAGGCCGCCCTGCGGCGCGCCCAGGCCCTCGATGCCGAACTGGCTGCCCTGCGCACGGATTCACAGCGTGCAGCCCTGCTCGAGGAGCGCCCCTTCTTTGGCGTGCCTTTGCCGATCAAGGATCTCGGCACCGCCTGTGTCGATCTGCCCTCCTCGATGGGCTCGGCCTTCTTTCGCTTGACCCGCTTTGATCGAGACGGCGAACTCGTGCGTCGCTATCACGCCGCGGGCTTCGTGCCGTTTGCGCGCAGCACCAGCCCCGAGCTCGGGGTGAGCCCGTCAACCGAGGCTACGGTGTATGGCGGCCCCACCCGCAACCCTTACAACCTGGCGCATAGCGCAGGCGGATCGAGCGGCGGCGCGGCCGCAGCCGTGGCCAGCGGCATGGTCCGCATTGCCCACGCCTCCGATGGTCTGGGCTCGATCCGGATTCCTGCGGCCAATTGCGGGCTGGTTGGACTCAAGCCCAGCCGGGGCTTGATGCCGGCGGGCCCTGTGGCAGGAGAGGCCTGGGGTGGTCTGGCCACCGAGCATGTGGTCTCGCTCACGGTGCGCGATACCGCCGTGGCGCTCGATGTCACGGCGGGCAGCGACGAGGGCGCGCCCTATGCCGCCCCGGCTTTTGTGCGCGGTGATGCCCTGCGGGCCGTGCAGGCCGCCTTGCGCGGCCGCGCCCCGCGGCTTCGGATCGCCCTGCTTGATCGCACCTTTGGCGGAGAGGCGATTCATGCCGAGGTCGCTCAGGCCGTGCGTGCTGCCGCAGAGCGTCTGCAGCGCCTGGGCCATGTCGTGCAAGAGGCCGGTCCGCAGTTCGAGGTGCTCGATCTGCTCAAGCCGGCGATGGAGATCGTGGCCAGCGGCACGGCCATGTCGGTGCGCAATCGGGCGCAGGCCCTGGGCCGTGAACCCGGGCCTGATGACCTCTCCCCCACTGTGCACGGCGCGGTGGCTTTTGCCGCCGGTATCAGTGGCCCGCGCTATCTGCAGCAACTCGGTGCGCTGCATGCCTTCACCCGTCGGGTCAGTGCCTTCTGGCGCGATCATGATGTGCTTGTGCTGCCGGTGCTGGCCGAGCCGCCGGCGCTGCTGGGCCGTTTTGCCATGACCAATCCCGACTTTGTCGACTATCGCATCGGCCCGCGTGGCATTGCGGGCTATTCGCCCTTCGCGCCGCTGGCCAATGTGACCGGACAGCCCGCCCTGTCGATGCCGGGCGCCTGGTCGTCTGCGGGCCTGCCGATCGGGGTGCAACTGGTCGGCCGGTTTGGCGCCGATGCCTTGTTGCTGGGGTTGGCTGCCGAACTCGAGGCATGAAAGCGCTGCTGGCCCTGCTCGTCATTGGCAACCTGCTGCTCTATGGCTGGTTTCAGGGCTGGATGTCGCCCTACGGAGGCGACGGACGCGAGCCCCAGCGCATGGCGCGTCAGGTCATGCCCGAGCGGATCCGCATCGTGCAGGGGCAGGCTCCTGCCGACGGCGCTGCCGCGCAGCGCCCAGGGATCGAGGGCAGGGAGAGCGCCTCAGTCGAACCCGCCGAGGCGACGGGGTCCGCTGCCTCTGGCGCCCAGCCCGGATCGGTCCTACCCATGCCCCCCGAGGCTCCGGCAGGATCGGCCCTGCAGGCTGCCCTGACCCAGCCCGCCTGGGTTGCGGCGGGTTGCACCGAACTCGGGCCGCTGACCGAAATCCAGGCGCTGGCCGCCCAGACCGCGCTGGCTGGGCAGGCGATCCATGCCACCATGATCCTGCCGTCAGGTACCGAGACCTGGTGGGTCTATGTGTGGCCCCCGGCCGGCGAAGCGCAGGCGCGCCTGGAGGGCATCCGCGCCCGCAAGATTGCCGACGAGGTGGTGCTCATGCGCGAAGGCGGTCTACGCGGCGCCATCGTCATGGGGCGATTCAAGGAGGTCGCCAATGCGGTGGCGCTGCAACGCAAACTGATCCTTGCAGGCGAAACCGATGTCCGGCTGGCGGCGCGGGGCGGACCGCCTTCAACCACCGTGCTGCGGATCCAGGCAGGCTCGCCCGAGTCGCTGCGCGGTGCTGCGGGCGCAGGCTCGGGGCCGCTGGCGCTGGCTGCCTCGCCGTTCAGTGAGGCTCTGGCTGCGCAACTCGAGCAGCAGCGCGATGCCCTGAGGGCCGCCGGCTCACCGGCAACGCTCAGGGGCTGTCCAGCCGATCAGGCCACTGCTTTCAGTTCGCGCCGATAGCGGTTGAGCGCCTGCACCGTGGGCAGTTCGCGCTCGAGCAGCAGCGACAGGTTGTGCAGGATGCGCTCCACGACCTTGCCTTCCCAGGCCTCATCAAAGCGGATCTGACCATCGAGCCAGTGCTCGAGCCAGCCCGGCTCGGGCAGGCGGCTCTGGACCGTGTCGTTGGGGAACAGGGCCTTGTTGACATGCAGGTTGGTCGGATGCAGCGCCTGGGCGGTGCGTTTGGCGCTGGCCATCAGCAGGCCGATCTTCGCAAAAGCCGATCGGGCAGCATCACCCACCTCGCCGATGGCTTTTTTCATGTACTGCAGATAGGCGCCGCCATGGCGGGCCTCGTCGCGCGAGATCGTCTCGTAGATATGACGGATGACGGGTTCGGTGTGCCACATCGAGGCGCACCGGTACCAGTGATTGAGCCGGATCTCGCCGCAGAAATGCAGCATCAGGGTCTCAAGGGGCGGAGCCGGATCGAACTCGAACCGGATCGCATGCAGCTCGGCTTCGGTGGGCACCAGGTCGGGCCGGAACCGGCGCAGGTACTCGATGAGCACCAGCGAGTGCTTCTGTTCCTCGTAGAACCACACCGACATGAAGGCACTGAAATCGGAATCGTGCCGGTGGTCGCGCAGGAACATCTCGGTGGCGGGCAGGGCGGCCCACTCCGTGATGGCGTTCATCTTGATGGTGAGCGCCTGTTCGTCGGTCAACTGCGTGGCATCGAACTGATCCCAGGGCATGTCGTCCATGCTCCAGCGCACGCGCTCAAGCGATTTGAAGAGTTCGGGGTAGAGCATGGGAGGGGAGGAACCCGAGCGTTTCGATCAGTCATTCTATCTTGACAACGGGTTTGCGTGACATTCCCCCACGGCGCCTGAGCCATCGCATGAGGCTGCCCAGTACAGGCAGCTTCTCGTAGAGCTCCTCCGCAGCGTCCCAGTAGTCGCGATGCAGGCAGACCCGGTCGTCGCTTGCGAAGCGCAGGTGCGAGGCTCCCCGGATCACCTGTAGCCCCCGGGGCAGGGGTGATTTGAACGAAAACTCGAAATCCCAGATGAGGAAGGCCTGATCGTCCTGCTCGATCGCCTGTCTCACCACAAAGCGCGGGCTGTCGACCTGCTCGAACATATGGGCAAAGATCCGGGCAATCTCGCCGGGGCCGGTCACCTCGTTGAAGGGGTCCTTGAAGAACGCCTCGTCGCTGTAGATGAGATGCATGCGGCCCGCGTCTTGCGGGCTGATCTGCTCGAAGAAGCTCACCACACGCTGCAGGCGCGGGCTCATGCCTCAGGCTCCGGTCACGCGCCGAACCAGCGCAAAGTACAGCCGGTCGGGCAGCAGGCCGGCCAGCTTGAGCATGCCGGTGAAGCGTTTGGGGTAATGCACCTCGAAGGCGCCAGTGGCCAGCCCCTGCAGGGTGCGGCGGGCCGCTTCATCGGCACTGATCAGGGCAGGCATGGGGTAGTCATTGATGGCGGTGGCGGGCGTCTCGACATAGCCCGGATTGACCACCGTGACGCCGATACCTTGCGGATGAAGATCCAGATAAAGGGATTCGGCGAGGTTGATGAGTGCCGCCTTGGTCGGCCCATAAACCAGCGCATGCGGCAGCCCCCGAAAGCCT
The DNA here is from genome assembly GCA_046304115.1 of Burkholderiales bacterium. GTDB lineage: Bacteria > Pseudomonadota > Gammaproteobacteria > Burkholderiales > Burkholderiaceae_E > UBA4615. The sequence continues at coordinate 12,378 of JBKCEY010000509.1, forward strand.
GCCACGCTCGAGACCAGCACCAGGTGCCCCGAGCCCTGACTCAGCAGGGCGGGCAGCAGCACGGACAGCCCCTTGTAGACCGAGATCAGGTTGGTATCGAGCATCCGCAGACCCTGTGCAAGGTCGAAGTTCTGCGCGCGCATGGGCTGATAGATACCGGCGACCCACAGAACCACATCGACTCCGCCCCATGCAGCAGTCAGTTGGTTGAACGCCTGTTCGATCGCCTGAACATCGTTGATGTCCAGAGGCAGGATCAGCGCGTCTTGCACCGGATCGGGCGCATCGACCGGTGCACGGGGAGGATGGCCGATCACCTCCTGCAGGGCCTGAGCTCGACGGGCCGATACGGCCACGCGCGCGCCCGCGCGTTGCAGCGCCTGGGCCAGGGCGGCACCGATGCCGCTCGAGGCGCCGACCACCCAGACCCTGCGGCCTGACCAGTCGGTGATGGGGGGATTGAGAGGCTTGAACATGTGCAGTGGATGGGGTCAGCGCTTCGGGTTGATGGGGTCAGCGCTCTGAGTGTTCATGGGCCGAAGTCAGGCGGCGCGGCGGGTAAACGAGAGCAGCACTTCGCCCAGCTTCACGCCGAATTTGCTCATCGTGGCCCGGTTGAGCATGACCCGATCGTCGATCTGGTACATCCAGTCATCGAAGTCGACCTCCCAGGTGCGGCCATCAACCTTGAGCGCCAGGACATAGCGCCAGTTGAGCGCATTGCCCGAGGCAATGCCGCGGGCCTCGCCCACCACATCGGCTGCAGTGCCGCTGTATCGGCCTTCGCCCAGCTTGCGTACGGTCCAGATCCGTTTTTCCTTGCTGCCATCGGAGTACAGGAAGTCCTCGTCCAGGATCCCGGTGTTGTCCTTCCACTGGCAGGCCATGAGAACCGTAAAGCGCTTGACCACTTCACCCGATCGATCCTGAAAGACACCCCAGGCATCGACGGTGCCGTTGAAATAGCGGGCCAGATCGAGCTCGGGCTTTTCGCGCGCATATCGGGTGGGGTCGACGCCGCTGCAACCCGCAAGCGAAAGTGCTCCGGCACCGAGGCCAAGCAGGGTTCCGCGACGGGCCAGCAGACGGGCAGCAGGGGTCAGAGCCATGGCAGTTTCCTTGTTGTTGCAGACAGTGAGTGCAGACCGGTCAGGCGTCTGGCGCAGCAGGCTTCGGAATCGGGGCCAGCAGCAGGAGGGCGCCCGCCACGAGCTTGAGCAGGCAGGGCAGCACGGCATACATCAGCGCGAGGGCGGTTGTGCCAGCGAGCAGTGCACTGGCCGCATCGATTTCGCCTGCGCCTGAGGGGCCCGAAGCAGGCGCTGCGGTTTGAGATGCGCCCGGAACATAGCCCAGCAGTCCGAGTGCAGGCAGGGCCAAGCCGGCCGCTGCCGCGAGATTGAGCTTGGTGGCCAGGTTCCACAGACCAAATGCGGCACCGTTTCGATCCTTGGGGGCTTGCGGAGCAGCCAGCACGGCGGCCAGCAATGCCGGGGGCACGGCAAGATCGGCGCCCAAGGCAAACCCGGTGGCCACGCAAACCACAAAAAACGCCGCCGAATCACCGGGCCCGAGTCCCCAGGCCCAGATGAAGGCCGCGATCGCGATCGCCATGCCGAGCAACCAGGCTGCCTTGAGCCCCAGACGCGCCGACAGTCGGGCCCAGATCGGCATGCCGGCCGCAGCCGCCACAAAATAGCTCAGCAGAAACTGCGGCGTGAGCTCGGGTGTCTGCAGGATGTCGGTAACGAAAAACAGCAGCAGCGTGGCCGGGATGGCGCTGGCAATGCCATTGACCAGAAACACGATCAGGGTCCAGCGCACGCCCGTATCGCGCCACAGCTGGGCAAACCCCTTCCCAGGGGAGTCGGCCTGGGGCATGGGTCGACGTCCGTCAGGTCGATGCCCTTCAGGTCGATGCCCTTCAGGCCGATGCCCTTCAGGCCGATGCCCTTCAGGCCGATGCGCATCGATAT
>JBKCEY010000510.1:0-3015 GCA_046304115.1 Burkholderiales bacterium
GCATCTCACGCAGTCGCTCGTGCGCCTGATGGCTCCGATTCTGTCGTTTACGGCCGAAGAGGCCTGGCCGCTGCTCGACCCGCAGGCCCATGCCGCGCAGGGCGAGACCATCTTCACCCAGGTCTGGCATGAATTTCCGGCCGTGGCCGATGCGCAGGCACTGCTCGACAAATGGGCGCGCATTCGCGAGTGGCGCGGTGAGGTCACCCGTGCAATTGAAGCCGTGCGCACCGAGGGCCGCATTGGCTCGTCCTTGCAGGCCGAGGTGGAGGTGTCGGCGCAAGGCGCCCTGCAGGCCGATCTGGCAAGCCTGGGCGATGACCTGCGCTTCGTGCTGATCACGTCAGTAGCCCGCCTGCAGACGGGTGAAGGTTCGGTGAACGTGCGCCCGAGCGAACACACCAAGTGCGATCGCTGCTGGCACTGGCGCGCCGACACGGGAGCAGACCCCGCGCATCCGGGGCTGTGTGGCCGCTGCGTGAGCAACCTGCACGGTGCGGGCGAGCCCCGCGCCTGCGCCTGAGGCTGGGCGCAGATCGTGAACGAACGCATGGCCTGCGCCGAGTCACAGCCGGGCCCTGCTCAACCCTCGATGAGCCGATCCTGGGCCTATGGTGAGTAAAGGGTACAAGCGATGAGCAAGCGACGCGGCAAGGGCGCTGCATGGGGCGGTGGTGGGGCCTCGGGTGGCCTGTCTTCTTCGGGCGGCAATCCGCTGTGGCCCTGGCTGGCGCTGGCGCTGATCGGCATCCTGCTCGATCAGTTCACCAAGCTGCTGGTGCTGCGGCACTTCAAGCTCGGCGAGCGGCTGCCCGTGATCGAGGGCTGGTTTGATCTCACGCTCGTCTACAACACCGGTGCGGCCTTCAGTTTTCTGGCGGGCGCGGGGGGCTGGCAGCGGTGGTTCTTTGTGGGTATCGCAGCGGTGGCGAGCATTGCGATCATCTGGATGCTCGCCAAGCATGGCAGCCAGAGGCTCTTCGGGTTGTCTTTGGCCCTGATCCTGTCGGGCGCGATCGGCAATGTGATCGACCGCCTGGCCTATGGCAAGGTGGTGGACTTCGTGCTCGTGCACTGGGGCGAGCGCTGGTTTTTTCCGGCCTTCAATGTGGCCGACTCGGCTATCACGGTCGGGGCGATTCTGTTGATCCTGGATGAACTGCTGCGGGTGCGCCGCAGCCGATAGTGCGGATCGCGAATCCCCTCATGCCCCCTGTCGCCATGCCAACCGTGTTGCAGTCCTTCATGTTGCAGTCATCCCGGTTGCATTCCTCAATCCGTCCCGTGGCGCCCACCGGTGCCGCTCGCATCACCCCGGAGTCTGCTTCATGAACGATCAGGCTGACACCTCAGATCAAGCTCGCGCACCCGCAACGGTGGGCGCCACCGATTCAGCAGGCGCCCTGGGCGAACTCAGTGGCCGTCATCTGCTGCTCGGTGTCACGGGCGGTGTGGCGGCTTTCAAGGCCTGCGAATTTGCGCGCGAGCTGCAGCGGCGCGGCGCCACCGTGCAGGTGGTCATGACCGAGGCGGCCCTGCAGTTCATTGGCGCGGCCACCTTTCAGGCCCTTACCGGGCGGCCCGTATACACCAATGCCTGGGACGGGCGCATTGCCAACGGCATGCCGCATATCGATCTCTCGCGTGAGGCCGATGCGATCGTGATCGTGCCTGCGAGTGCCGACTTCATGGCCAAGGTGGCCCATGGACTGGCCGATGATCTGCTCTCCACGCTGGTGCTGGCGCGCGAGTGTCCGCTGCTGATGGCACCGGCCATGAACCGGCAGATGTGGCAGGCCGCCCCCACGCAGCGCAATGCCGCGCAACTGCGGACTGACGGCGTCAGGCTGCTCGGCCCGGGCAGCGGCGCGCAGGCCTGTGGCGAAACCGGCGATGGCCGCATGCTCGAGGCGCAAGAGCTGGTTGAAGAGGTGATTGCGTTTTTTGCGCCCAAACCCATGCAGGGCCGGCGCGTGCTGATCACGGCCGGGCCCACCAGCGAGGCCATCGACCCGGTGCGGGTGATCACCAATCTGTCCTCGGGCAAGATGGGCTATGCCATTGCGCGGGCCATGCGCCATGCGGGCGCCGAGGTGGTGCTGGTGTCGGGGCCCACGGCCCTGGCCTGCCCGCAGGGCGTGCACCGGGTGGATGTGAAAAGCGCGCGCGACATGCTCGCTGCCGTGCAGCAGGCTCTGCCCGGGCAGGAAGTGTTCATCTCCGTGGCGGCCGTGGCCGACTGGCGGGTGGCCAATGAGGCCACCCAGAAGCTCAAGAAAACCGAAGACGGCGGTGCACCGGCACTGGACTTTGCACAAAACCCCGACATCCTGGCCACCGTCGCTGCGCTGCCCGATGCGCCCTTTTGTGTGGGCTTTGCGGCCGAGACGCAAGACCTGCTTGAAAACGCGCAGGACAAGCGCAAGCGCAAGGGCGTGCCGCTGCTGGTGGGCAACATCGGTCAGTCCACCTTCGGCAAAGACGACAACGAACTGCTGCTCGTGGATGCCCAGGGCGTGAGCCGCGTGCCGCGCGCCTCCAAGGATGCGCTGGCGCGGGTGCTGGTGAACGAGATTGCGCAGCGGCTGCAATCTGAACCGGAGAGATCTTCATGATCGACGTTGATCTGCGTGTGCTCGATGAACGCATGCGCCCTCACCTGCCGGCACCGGCCACGGCCGGCAGCGCCGGTGTCGACCTGCGGGCCTGCATCGATGCGCCGCTCGTGATCGAGCCCGGGCAGTGCGTGCTGATTCCCACCGGCATTGCCATTCATCTGGGCGATGCGGGCCGGGCCGCGCTGATCCTGCCGCGCTCGGGCCTGGGCCACAAGCACGGCATCGTGCTGGGCAATGGCACCGGGCTGATCGACTCCGACTACCAGGGCCCGCTGATGGTGTCGTGCTGGAACCGCAACGCGCCGGGCGCCCCGGGCGTGGGCGCCTTTACGATCGAGCCCATGGAGCGTATTGCGCAGCTCATGATCGTGCCGGTGCTGCAGCCACGCTTCAGGGT
>JBKCEY010000511.1:0-10205 GCA_046304115.1 Burkholderiales bacterium
CGCGGGTTCAGGCTCAGGCCGGTGTGAACATCGGCAGCGGGTTGCCGTCTTCGGTGGTCTTGAACACCACCTTCACGCGCTGTCCGATTCCCTATGCCATGGCCTATGTGAAGCTCGATGCGGGCGTCACGATGCTCACCAACATCACCGACTGCGACCTCGATGCCCTGCGAATCGGACAGCGCGTGAAGGTGGTGTTCAAGACCACCGAAGACGGCAACCCGCTGCCGATGTTCACACCGGCCTGAGCCTGAACCCGCGGGCGCTCGCCCGCGGATCCGTTCCTGCGCCGCCAACGCAAGAGTCCGCTGCCATGAATACCCAGATTTTGCTTGTCAAACGACCCTCGGGTTGGGTCGAGCCCTCGTGCTTTCAGATCGAGGCCTGCGCGGAGCCGGCTTGCGGGCCAGGCGACGTGGTGGTCGAGTCGGTCTATCTCTCGCTCGACCCGTATCTGCGCGGGCGCATGAATGAAGGGCCGTCCTACGCCCCGGGATTTGCACTGGGTGCACCTGTGGTGTCGCGGGTGGTGGCTCGTGTGCTCGAGTCCAGGCATCCGCGATTCAAGGCGGGCGACTGGGTCTGGGGTTTTCTGCCCTGGGCCTTGCGCAGCCTGGCACCACGTGGCGAAGGCCTCAACCCGATTGATGCATCGCTCGGCCGCCCGAGCCTTGCCATCTCGGCGCTGGGCATGCCCGGCCTCACGGCCTGGGTGGGTGTCATCGAACTGGGCCAGCCCAATCCCGGCGATACGGTCTACATCTCATCGGCCGCGGGCGCGGTGGGCCAGTTGGCGGGGCAATTCGCCAAGCGGGCCGGTGCACGCGTGGTGGGCTCGGCCGGCAGCGATGACAAGGTGCGTTACCTGCTCGATCGATGCGGCTTTGATGCCGCCTTCAACTATCGGGCTCAGGACATGGATGCGGCCCTGCGCGAGCATTGCCCGCGCGGTATCGATGTGTACTTCGACAATGTGGGTGGCAGCACGCTCGAGGCGGCCCTGCGCCATGCCAATGTGGCCGCGCGCTTTCCGGTGTGCGGCATGATCTCGGCCTACAACGAGACTTCTGATTCCGGCATCCGCGGCATGCAGCTCATGGTGAGCAAGCGCATCTGCATGACGGGCTACATCATCTATGACCATGTCCACAAGCTGCCCGGCTATCTCACGCGCGTGGCGCCGTGGTTTCGCTCCGGCGAGGTCGTCTTTCATGAAGACATCGTGCAGGGCCTGGAGCGCGCCCCCGAAGCCCTGATCGGCATGTTCAAGGGCGAGGCCATTGGCAAGCGGCTGGTGCAGGTGGCGCAGGACTAAAAAACAGGGCCGCGATTGCGGCCCTGTCTCTATTTCAATGCTCAGTCCTCAGCGCGGTGCCATGCGGATGGCGCCGTCCAGACGGATGCACTGGCCATTGAAGTAGGTGTTGGTCACCAGCTGCAGGGCCAGGCTGCCAAACTCCTCGGGCTTGCCCAGGCGCTTGGGGAAGGGCACCGAAGCGCTCAGGCTGTTGAGCACCTGCGGGGTGGCGCCCAGCATGAGCGGCGTGGCAAAGATACCCGGCATGATGGAGTTCACGCGGATGCCCAGATCCGAGAGGTCGCGGGCCATCGGCAGCACCAGGCCATTGACGCCAGCCTTGGCCGAGCCATAGATCACCTGACCAATCTGGCCGTCCTGTGCCGCGACCGAGGCGGTCAGCACAATGCTGCCGCGCTCGTCGTCTTCCATCGGCGGCAGCGTGGCCATGCCCTCGGCAGCCAGCGAGGCCAGGCGATAGCTCGCCACCAGCACGCCCTGCACACCGGCTTCATAGTCGGCGGTGGAGAGCCGCTTGAGCTTGCCCGCAGCCTTGTCGAAGGCCAGGGTCTTGCCCCGGCGCGAAGTCATGGCGCAATGGATCAGCGCACGCTCCTGGCCATGGGCGGCACGCGCCTTGGCAAAGCCGGCCACGACGCTTTCTTCATTGTTGATGTCGACCTTGCAGAAAATGCCACCGATCGCCTTGGCAACCTCATTGCCCTTTTCTTCATTGATGTCGAAGATGGCGACCTTGGCCCCTGCGGCGGCAAGCGCCTCGGCAGCCGCACGGCCCAGACCGGATGCTCCACCGGTCACTACGGCGCTGACGGATGAATCGACTTTCATGGGGATCTCCTCTTGAGAGTTCTGATTGTTGGAATGCCCCACAGCGGGAGCGCGTGGCTCAATCTTAGACTAGCGAGCATCGCAGATGAAATCCAAGAGGTAGCCCATGTCGAGTCTGATGAGCACTCCAACGCTGTACGGCGTTCCCTTTTCTCAGCCCGTGCGTGCTGTCATCTGGCTCATGATCTACAAGGGCCTGCCTTTTCGACTGGTGCCGGTCAGCCCGGGCATCAAGACCGAGGGCGGCACACGCAGCGAAACCTATCTGGCCAAAAACCCGGGCGGCACCATGCCCATGCTCGAAGAGCCCGACACCGGCTTCGTGCTTGCAGAGTCCAACGCCATCCTGTGTTACCTCGCCAACCGACACGGCTGGAGCGATGTGTATCCCACCGAGCCCCAGACCCGGGCGCGCGTTGACTGGATGCTGCACTGGCATCACCGCAATCTGCGCGAGGTCTCAACCGGATTGGTGGCACCGCGCATCCGGCGCGATCTGAATATTCCCGAGGTGCTCCAACAGGCCGCGATCGGCAACTTCACGCGGGCCCTGCGCGCGCTGGAGTCGGGCTGGCTGGCGCAGTCGAAGTACTTTTGCGGCGACCAGCTCACCCTGGCCGACTTTGCCGCCTACAGCGAGATCGGCCAGCTGCAGCGCGAGTTCGCCAACCTGTTCGACTTCACGCCCTATCCGAATGTGTCGCGATGGCTCAGCGACATGCATGCGGTCAAGGGCCACGATCTGGCCACGCAGGTGCTTCGCAATCTGGGCGATCTGAGTGGCGCGGCACCTGAGATGAGCGCGCTGCGCGGTGCCAACATGGCAGCGATTGCGACCCTGCGTGAGCAGGGCGCCGTGGTGGCCTGAACCTTTGCAACGTCACCATTGCGACCCGGCCCGTGAGTCGCAACGGTCACCGCCGATCGACTGCGCTTACTGCGGCTCGATTCTTGCGATCGCCACCTGCTCGCGCCAGATCGCCTGCTCGCGCGGTACATAGGCGGCGAGTTCGGCCAGGCTCATCGGTATTGGATCGAAGCCGAAATTGATGAGCGCCGACTTCATCGGCTCATTGCTGATGGCCTCGTTGCACAAGTCATTGAGGCCCTGCAACACAGCCGGCGAAGCGCCCGCGGGCACCGAGATGCCCAGCATGCCTGAAGACAGGCGGTACTTGGGATAGGTCTCGGTGATCAGCGGCACATCGGGATACTTGGGCAGGCGCTTGTTGCCATAGGCCGCAATCGGGCGCAGCTTGCCTGATTGCGCCGGGCCATCGCCTGCAATGCTGTCCACAAAGATCACATCGATCTGTCCGGCCATCAAGTCTGTCATGGCATTGCCGATCGCCTTGTAGGGCACTGGCGTCAGGCGCACACCGGCCACATGGCCGAGCATCGCACCCGGGATGTGCGATGAGGCATTGAAATGCCCGTAGTTGAGCTTGTCGGGGTTGGCCCGGGCGGCGGTGACGATGTCGGCGATCGATCGATAGGGCGATTGCGGGCGCGCCAGCACCAGCAGTGAGCCGCCGCCAAAATGGCCCACCAGCGAGAAGTCCTTGAGCGGGTCATAGGGCAGGCTCTTGAAGAGGCTGGGGTTGGCCAGATGGGTGGAGGTGGTCGAGAGCAGCAGCGTGCTGCCGTCATTGGGCATGCGCTTGGCAGCCTCGACCCCCACGATGCCGTTGGCCCCGGGTTTGTTCTCAACCACCACATTCTGGCCGGTCTTCTTGCTCAGAAACTCACCGAACATGCGAGCGCTGATATCACCCGAGCCTCCCGGTGCGAAGGGCACCACGATGCGTACGGTGCGCCCGGCCACCGCAGCCTGACCGCGGGCCGAACTCGTGGCGGCTGCGGCAAGTGTCGTGACCGCTCCCTGAAGCAGTGTTCTGCGGTGCATGCGAGTCTCCTTGGTCCTATGGTGATCAGTGCAGCCGCACGGCGGCACCCGGTCGGTCAGTCGAGTGTGATCTTGGCGCGGGTGATGAGATCGCCCAGGCGTTTGGCCTCGGAAGCGCGATAAGCCGTCGCTTCGGCCGGACTCAACCAGAAGGCCGTCGCGCCACGATCCAGAAAGGCCTTTTGCAGATCCGCGCTCTCCAGGGCCTGCCTGGCAAACATCGAGCAGCGCTCGATTACCGCCGCAGGCAGCTTTGCAGGGCCGCACAGCGAGGTCCATGAGCTCAGGTCGTAGCCAGGCAAAAACTCGCCAATCGCGGGTATGTCGGGCACCACAGGACTACGCCGTGCGCTGGTCACGCCCAGTCCCTTGACCTTGCCCGGTTTGTACTGGGCCAGTGCGCCCGGAATGTTGTCGAAGATCATGTGCACCTGGCCACCGATCAGATCGACCATTGCGGGTGCAGCGCCTCGATACGGCACATGCAGCATGTCGACCCCGGCCTGCAGCTTGAAGAGCTCGCCCGAGATATGCAGCGTGGTGCCCAAGCCCGCCGAGGCATAGGAGTACTTACCCGGATTGCGCTTGAGCAGATCGATCAGCTCAGGCACCGTATTGGCTGGCAGGTTGAGATTGCTGACCAGAAAGTTGGGCAGCGACCAGATGTTGGTGATGAAGGTGAAATCGCGCTCGGCATCAAAAGGCAGCTTGCCGGCCTTCAGCGTCGGTGAAATCGCATGCGAGGCCACGCCGCCCAGACCCAGGGTGTAGCCATCCGGTTGGCTTCGGCCCACGCTCGCCACACCGATATCGCCACCACCGCCACCGATGTTCTCGACCACCCATTGCTGGCCGGTCAACTCGCTCATCTTCTGGCAAAAAAGCCGGGACAGGATATCGGTCGCGCCGCCCGCCGGGTAAGGGTTCACATACTTGACCGGCTTGATGGGCCAGGCCGCCTGCGCGCGGGCCTCACTGCCGATGATGAAAGGCGCGCCCAGGATGGGCGCTAAAGCTACGGCGCCCACAGAACCCAGCGCATTGCGCCGCGCGCCAGCCGGTTGCAGGACTGGACGATCGATTGAGTCGCTCATGTCTCCCCCTTGGGGTTATGTTGTGTGGGAAGCTTATGCCGAGACACACGAATCCGCCAGAGGGCCCCGAAGGCGAGCATCGAGATCCCGACTGAAGCCCACGATCTCAAGCCCCAGCCCGGAAACCCGCGCGAAGCTCACGAACACCAGGAGACATGATGACCAACGCATCCAGCAGTTCGAATTCGGGTCAACCCATCGCTACCCTGCCCGACACGCTGCCCGCGCCGCATGCCCTCGATGCCGATGCGAGCTGCCCCATTCGCATGGGCTGGATGCAGGGCAGCCCACCGGCGGCCGATCGGGTGATTCGCTTTGACAGCGGGCTGAGCCGGCAGTTTCCACAATTGCGCTGGACCTTCAGTCATACCCGCGAGTTGCAGGCCACGCTGAATATTTCGCGCGGCGAAGGGCCGGTCATGGCCTTGCCGCGCGCACTGCGCAGCGATCTCGACGAGATCCTGCTCACCCCGATGGGTGCGGCCAGGCCGATCACGCTGGCAGAGTCCCTCAAGGCCAATTACACCGACGGCATCGTGGTGCTGCATCGCGGCCGCATCGTGCTCGAGCGCTATTTCGGAGCCCTGAGCGAACATCGTCCGCATATCGCGTTCTCGGTGACCAAGTCCTTCATCGGCACCCTGGGGGCCTTGCTGGTCGCTGAGGGCGTGCTTGATGAATCCAAGCCGGTCACCCACTGGATTCCCGAACTCAAGGCTTCGGGCTTTGGTTCAGCCTCGCTGGGCGAGGTCATGGACATGACGACGGGGCTCGATTTCAGTGAGGTGTATACCGACCCGAACTCCGGCATCGCCGCATACGCCCGTGCAGGCGGCCTCGCGCCGCGTGCTGAGGGCAGCGGCCCTGCCGAAGGGCTGTATGCCTTTTTGCAGAACGTCGGCGCTGCGGGCTCGCATGGCCAGGGGTTTACCTACCGCAGCATCAATACCGATGTGCTGGCCTGGACCATTCAGCGCGCCACGGGCGAGCGCATGGAGGCGCTGCTGTCGCAGCGACTGTGGTCGGGGCTGGGTGTGGAGCACGATGCGCAGATCACCTGCGATGCCCTGGGCATGCCGTTTGCGGCAGGGGGGCTGTGCACCACTCTGCGTGATCTCGCCCGCATGGGCGAGATGATGCGCTGCGAAGGCGCCTTCAATGGCAGGCAACTCGTGCCGGCAAGGGCGGTGGCTGCGATTCGGTCGGGCGGCGATCCTGCGAAATTCGCCAAAGCCGGCTAGGCGCTGCTGCCGGGCTGGAGCTATCGGCATCAGTGGTGGAACAGCCAGAATTCAGACGGCATGTACATGGCCCGCGGTATTCATGGGCAGGCCATTGTGGTGAACCCGGCCGCCGAGATGGTGGTGGCCCGCTATGCCTCGCACCCCATGGCCGCCAACGCCAACCTTGATCCGCATTCACTGCCGGCCTGGGCGGCGCTGGCGGAGCACCTCAAACGGCAGCCCGGTTGATGGCAGCCCGGTTGATGGCAGCCAGCCGTGTTCCAGCGCCAAATCTGTTCAGTTCTCAGTGCCGATCAATTCGCGAGATCATGGGTGCGCCTGCGTCGGGCGGCTCTGCCATCGTGACTCCTGACAGTTGCGCTCAATCCACCCGGCGCATCACCCATTTGGCGTTGCGCTCGCCCGAGAACTGTAATTCGCCGTTGGGTTGCAGGACAGCCGTGATTGCGTAGAACTTGCCGTCGGTATAGACCTGACGGCCCTTGAACGCGCCATGGCCATCGGGCTCAAGAAAGAGGATCTCCTGACCCACATCGAAGTTCGGGCTGTTGGTGCTGGTGGCCTTTCCGACGCCATTGTTCAAAACATAGCCATAGCGCCACTCTTTGCTGTACCAGTTGCCATCGATGCTGCTGGCGCTGATGCCCGCAGGCGCTTGCGGTATTGACGGTACGGTTGTGCCCGACACCGATTCAGTACGCTGCTCTGCGATCGATGGTTTCGCGGGCTTGCGCGATTGCGGCAACTGGCTCCACCCGACCACCGCGGTTTGCAACTGTTGATCCGCCGCCTGCAAAGCAGTCAGTACACCGCTCGCATCATGGGTACGGTCGTTGATTTTGAGTAAGCCCTCGGCGTACTCGAATGCAGCGGTGAGGTCAGTACCTTTTGCAGCCGCGAGCCCCTCTGACACGATCATGTCTCGCTGTTCGGCAGGTATGAGTGCACCTGCGATTTCGATTCGGCCCTTCGATTTGAACTGGTTCGCGAGCGATGGCTTGCCGTCTTTGGACTCGACGAGTTCGAGCATGAGCTCTGCGCTGATCCTTCCATCGGCACTCGTGCCGCTGATCATGGGAATCCCCATTGCGAGTCCACGCGCCAGCAACTTCACCGTCGCCTCGCGCGCAATCCGGCCTTCATCGGCCGTCAGGCTTTGCATGCCGCAACTGGACTCGAACAGCTTGGCCAGCGTCTCCACACTGCGGGTATCCAAGCCCTTGATTGCGATCTGCATCGACAGGTCTGTCAGTTCCGGCCCCTTGCCTGGTTTCAGTTTGCGAATCGCAGGGGTCACAGTCATGTCGAGACGATCGCCTTTCTCGAGGGCCTCTGACCGTAGCGTCAATCCTTCCAGCGTTCCTTCGCTCAGGCTGAGGTACTCGACATCAAACCGTGCCGTTCCGGTACCCAGGTACCGATTCTTCAAGTCCAGATCAACGACGATGCCTTTGGCCTCCATGGCCTCGCCACCACCCCGGCTCACCAGGCGGTCGATCTTCCAACCAAACGAAAACGCCTCACGCTGGACACTCAGGAAACCCTTGGAGGGTGAGATCTGAAGCACCTCACCTGACCGTCGCATCGAGATTTGCGGCAAGGCCATTTGCGTACGCAGCACGCCGTCAAAACCCACGACGCCGCTCCCCGTGAGCAGATCGGTCGCGCCAAACAGCGCCTTGAACTCCTCTGCAGTTGCACCCACCGCAGTCGCCTGCCAGTCGATACGGGTCATGCTGCCGGGCAAAATCACATGCGACATCGTGTAGTCCACACGCAGGGTCAGGGCTTCGTCGGCATCCTGTTCGACAGCACACCCCGGGTCAAAGACGACTTCCGCCTGCCCCTTGGACGTCAATAAGCCGCGATCGTGATTGAGCTTCTGGATCCGCAGACCGCCGCCCGCAAATTGGGGTTCACTTTTGAGTGCCTGAAGAGACGCTTCTGCACGAAACCCCGTGGCCACGCCCCAGCCCAACCAGCCCGCCAGTGGCATCACGACCAGGACCAGCGCCAACAAAACGAACTTTTTCATCATCGAGCTCAAAACAGGTTTCAATGACCAGCAATGAAGAGGTCTTATGGAAGGAGGTCTTCTGGGAAGAGGTCTTTTTTGCAGGCGTGACGCAGCGAGTCACAGGATCTTTGATGCTCGCATGAGAGCGAGAAGCTTAACAAGGCCGCAAGAAAGCCAGCCTCGACACCCCATCCCGCCCCTCAAAGGAACTCCATCTCTGATCGTTGCTCAGGTTCTGCGCGAGTACCATCGGCTGAAACGGGCAACCTTCAGCGCAACCTCGATGTGCATGATCGTGCTTGAAAAACCCGAATCAAATCGCTGTCTGACAACACCAGAGAACCTCTTGCAAGACTCAGGAGTACGCGAATGACCAAGGCCATCGCCATTGCGGCCATTGCCGTTTTTTTTCAGATCCTCGCTGCCTCGCAGGCGGGTGCTTCTGCTGCACTGGCTGCCCTTGATGGCAACTGGTACAGCAAGGAGTGGCGCTACGGTTATGTGATCAAAGACGGTGTGGGCAAGGCCACCAGCACCAACAGTCCGAACTTTCAGGTGGGTCAGGACATTCTTTTTCTGGAACCCTCTGGTGCGGGCACCTTCAAGGGACGCCAGGTGTATACCGACGGCAAGTTCTACGCGGTGACTGCTGTCCTGCAAGCCAATGGCGAGTTGCAGTTCTCGGGTGAACGCAATGCGCGCTGGGTGATGCGACGATTGGGCGGACCGGATGAAAGGCCTGCTGACGCGACAGGCAAGTCACCGATCGCAAGCGCCGCCCCGCCAGCCATACCCGCGCAAACCACCTCGCTGTTGCAAACGGTGATGGGTAAACGCTGGTCGATCGGTGAAATGCCCTGCACCCTCAATGGAGGCGCCTATGACACCTTCACTCGAGATCGGGGCGTGGTGTTTACCGCAGGCGGAAAAGAGCAAACAGGCCAGGCTCGTTCACGATTTGAGTACCTGGACCAAGGCCCAGAGCGGTTCACCTACACCCAGCAATTTCTGGCGAACGATATGGTCGGACGACAACTCGGTGATCCGAATGCCGTCTCTGCAGCGATCGAGACCGTTTATTCCAGAGTCAGCCCCAACAAGATCAGCTTCACAAAAAAGATCACGCAGCTGAACTTCGACGCCTTGATGAAGGGCGAGAAGAAATACGATCGCACGACCGAGTCGGGCCACAAACTGCTTTGCGCCAACTGATCGTTGGCTTAACTGAGAGTGCTCATGCTTCAACTGCGACCCAACTGTGAATGCTGCGACAAGGATCTGCCCCCAGACTCCACCGAGGCCCGAATCTGCTCCTTTGAATGCACCTTCTGTGCATCGTGCGCCGACACTCGCCTGAAACTCCAATGCCCGAACTGCGGGGGTGAACTCATCGCCCGCCCACGGCGCCCCGCATCCAAACTGGCGAAATTTCCTGCCTCGACCCAGCGAGTCCACAAGCCTCAGGGGTGTGAGGCGTCGGCCTGAGTCTCGCGGCTGCCCATGACCTTCAACCATCCTGCTGTACAACGCGTTGGCATTGCCGGCCTGGGCACGATCGGCCGGGCGCTGGCCCGCTCGCTCGATGCTGGAGATCTGCCAGGGCTGACGCTTGGCGCAGTGTCCGTTCGCGACGCCATGAAGGCTGACCAATGGATACAGCAGACCCTGTCGGGCCCGGTGGACTGTGTGGACTTTGACGCGCTCGCCGAGCGCTGTGACTGGGTGGTCGAGTGCGCGCCGGCCAGCCTGCTGCGCGTGATTGCGGAGCCCGCACTGCGCAAAGGTCGCCGACTGGTGG
>JBKCEY010000512.1:0-3591 GCA_046304115.1 Burkholderiales bacterium
ACGCCATACTTGGCGAACCCCAGGGGTTCGATCCAGGGTTTGAGCAGTTGCTCGCCGATCACCATTTGCGCGGCGGTGTAGGCCAGAACTGCAGCACCTGCCTGGATGATGATCGGGAAGCGCTCAACCAGCTTCAAGACAATGGAGCTGCCAAAGACCACGATCGGCACGCTGATCAGCAGACCCAGAACGACCAGGTCCATGGCCCCGTGTGCTGCGCCCGCGACGCCCAGCACATTGTCGATGCCCATCAGTGCATCAGCCACCACGATGGTTTTCATGGCACCCCAGAAGGTACTGGCGGAAGGGCCGTCATGGCCATCGCCCTCTTCTGACACCAGCAGCTTGTAGGCGATCCAGAGCAGGCCCAGACCGCCCACCAGCATCAGGCCGGGAACCTTGAGCAACCAGACAACCCCGAGCGTCATCACGCTGCGAACGGCAATCGCACCGACGGTGCCCCAGATGATGGCCTTGCGTTGCAGATCGGGGGGCAGGCTGCGAGCAGCCAGCGCGATCACGATGGCATTGTCGCCCGCGAGAACAAGATCGATCAGGATGATCGCAAGCAGAGCCGACCACCAGGCGGGCGATAGAAATTCCATGGAGCACTCCGGACAAATTCAATCGGTGCAACACCGCCGACTGCGGGTCGCAGGGATCGAAGGTCTTGCTCGGCAATCCGGATGGAACTGCCCGACTCACCGGAAACCTGGGCTGCAGTGCGGCCGGCTCCGTCCTGACGATGAGTCCGCGTTGCGCCGATCGCATCGACGCGGTGGGAGCTACTCCCCTTCAAGCTCGCCACTATAACGCTACCGCCTGAATGGGCTTTCAATAGCCCCATGCCAGGCGGGTTGTAGCCCCGCACTGTGGGGCAATGCGATCTGACTCTGCTTCGCAGTGTCAGATCGCAACCAGGTTGCGAATCTGTTTGATCTGCATTTCGTGCCCTGGGCCCGAGGCGATCACAGCGCCCCGCTCCATGACCAGATAATCATCGGCCAGTGCCTGCGCAAAATCGTAGTACTGCTCGCACAGCAGAACGGCCATGCGCTGACCGTTCAGACCTTCATCGGCGAGCTTGCGGATGACTCGGCCGATGTCCTTGATGATGTTGGGTTGAATGCCTTCGGTGGGCTCGTCCAGGATCAGCACCCTGGGTCGTGCAGCCAGGGCACGGGCAATCGCGAGTTGCTGCTGCTGTCCGCCCGAGAGATCACCGCCCCGGCGATGCAGCATCTGGCGCAACACCGGAAACAGCTCGAACAACTCATCAGGGATGGGTGTGCTGCCCGGGCATACCGCGAGGCCCATGCGCAGATTTTCTTCCACGGTCAGGCGCGCGAAAATCTCCCGACCCTGCGGCACATAGCCGATGCCGGCCTGTGCCCGGGTGTAGGGCTTGGCCTGGGTGAGATCGGTCTGCTGAAGGCGCACGCTGCCGCTTCGAATGGGCACGACACCCATCAGACTCTTGAGCAGGGTGGTCTTGCCCACGCCGTTGCGCCCGAGCAGTACCGTGACCTTCCCGGTGGTGGTGCTCAGGCTGACATCGCGCAGGATGTGCGATCCACCGTAGTACTGCTCGATATGGCTGGCGGTCAGCATGTCATGAAGGCTCTGGATTTCGGGTCATGAATGAAGGGGGTTCAAGGGCCGAGTCGAGATCATCAAGGGTCGACTCGAGAGCAGCATTTGAATGGGGTCAGCGACCGAGATAGACCTCGACGACGCGCTCGTCAGCCTGAACCTGATCCAGGGTGCCCTGCGCCAGCACCGATCCCTCGCAGAGCACTGTCACGATGTCGGAGATGGCCCGGATGAAGCTCATGTCATGTTCAACAACCATCAGGGAGTGCTTGCCCTTCAGACTCAAAAAGAGCTCGGCGGTTCGCTCGGTTTCGTGATCGGTCATGCCCGCCACCGGCTCATCGAGCAGCAGCAGCAAAGGCTCCTGCATCAGCAGCATGCCGATTTCGAGCCATTGTTTCTGTCCATGGCTGAGTGTCCCCGCCTGTGTTGAAAGCGCATCGGCCAGATGGATGGTGTGCAGGACTTCGGCCAGACGATCCGATTGGGCGGAGTCGAGGCGAAAGAGCATGGAGGCGCCAATGCGCTTGTTGGTCTTGAGCGCCAGTTCGAGGTTCTCGAAGACGGTCAGATGCTCAAAGACGGTGGGCTTCTGGAACTTTCGACCGATGCCGAGCTGCGCAATCTCGGGCTCGTTATGACGCAGCAGATCGATCGTGCTGCCGAAATAAACCCGACCCGAATCGGGGCGGGTCTTGCCGGTGATGATGTCCATCATCGTGGTCTTGCCGGCGCCGTTGGGTCCGATGATGCAGCGCAGCTCGCCGGGCGCGATGTCGAGAGAGAGCCCTTTGATCGCCTTGAATCCATCAAAGCTCACGCTAACGTCTTCAAGGTAGAGGATGCGACCATGGGTGGTGTCGACCGCATTGCGGTCGATGACCCGGCGGCTGTAACCCGCGCTGCGACCGCCCGAGGCGCCTGTCACGCGAGCTGCCTGCTGTTCGGCATGACGCGCGGCACGAGCATCGCCCTGGCGCATGAGTTCGGGGGTCATTTGATTCTCCGGCGCAATGACTGAGCCAGACCGATCACACCCTGGGGCAAAAAGAGTGTGACTGCAATGAACAAGGCGCCCAGGAAGTACAGCCAGATTTCAGGGGCCGTGACCGTCAGCCAGCTCTTGGCGCCATTGACAATAAACGCGCCCACAATCGGCCCGATGAGCGTTCCACGACCGCCGACCGCGGCCCAGACCGCGATTTCGATCGATTGGGCCGGACTCATTTCGCCCGGGTTGATGATGCCCACCTGAGGCACGTAGAGCGCGCCTGCGATGGCGCACATCACCGCAGAGATCACCCAGATGCTCAGTTTGTAGGGCACGGGTGAGTAGCCGCAGAACATGACCCGACTCTCCGCATCGCGGATGGCCTGCAGGATGCGGCCGTACTTGCTGGTGACCAGCCATCGGGCAAACACAAAGCAGCCCAGCAGGGTCAGGCCGGTCAGCACGAACAGGATCATGCGCATTTCGGCGGTCGCAATGGGATGACCCAACAGACGCTTGAAGTCGGTAAAGCCGTTGTTCCCCCCGAAGCCGGTTTCGTTGCGGAAAAAAAGCAGCATGGCGGCGAAGGTGAGAGCCTGCGTGATGATCGAGAAATACACGCCCTTGATCCGCGAACGAAACGCGAACCATCCGAACACCAGCGCAATCAATCCGGGCACCAGCACGATCAGCAGCACGGTAGCCGCGAAGCTGTCCGACAGCGCCCAGTGCCAGGGCAGTTCCTTCCAGTCGAGAAACACCATGAAATCGGGCAGATCGCTCTTGTAGTTGCCATCGCGTCCGATCTGGCGCATGAGATACATGCCCATGACATAACCACCGAGCGCAAAGAACAGGCCGTGCCCCAGCGACAGGATGCCGGTGTAGCCCCAGATCAGATCCATGGCGAGCGCACAGATCGCGTAGCACATGATCTTGCCGATCAGGGAGACGGCATAGTCGCTCAGATGAAACAGGCTGTCCTTGGGCACCAGGAGGTTCAGTAC
>JBKCEY010000513.1:0-38126 GCA_046304115.1 Burkholderiales bacterium
GACGCGACGCACGGCGCTCAGCGGGTCGGCCGGTGCAGTTCGCCCGCCAGTTCGCCCAGGCGGCTTTCGCCCGCGTGGGTTTGTCCGCCCGTGCTCATGAACCGCTCCATGGCGGCGTGGGTGCCTTCGCCGCCGAGCGTGCCCTGAAACAGCACGCCCTCTGCGATCAGATCATCCACAACTGCCTTGTCGGCATGGAGCACCGAGGCTTTTGCCGCGATGACGGCATGGCGCGGAAACGAGGCGATGCGAGCAGCGAGCCGATTGACATGCGGCCACAGGGTGTCCTCTGACATCGCACGATTGACCCAACCCCAGCGCTCGGCGAGTTCGGCATCCACATCGTCACAGCCCAGCACGACCTCCAGCGCGCGTGAGCGACCGATGAGCCGTGGCAGACGCACCGTTCCCGAGCCCCCCGGCAAAATACCCAGCGCCACTTCGGGCTGATTGAAGACCGCCTTGCCACGCAGCGCAAAGCGCATGTCGCAGCTGAGCGCCAGTTCGCTGCCACCGCCTCCCACCCGCCCCTCAATCACTGCAATGGTGGCTTTGGGCATCGTGCGGAAGTGCTCGCACATGACGTGAAACGGCTTGAGCTCGGTCGTGGAGACTTCCCGGTCGGGCGCGTACTGGAGGATCTGGCCGACGTCGAAGTGGGCGATGAAGAAGTCTGGATTGGCCGAATGCAGGATCACCACCTGCACCGCGTCGTCCTGAGCGAGCGCAGCGGCCAGTTGGGACATCTCGATGAACATCTGCTTGTCAAAGAGATTGATCGGACCGTTGTCGATGGTCACGCGAGCAATGCCGTCGCCGACAGCAACCCGCACGCTCTTGCATTGGCTGTAGTCCATGCGTGTCTCCTTCGTTTTGCAAATCGCTCCCGCATCAATACCACACGTCGACCGCAGGTGCAGGAGGACTTGCAGTGACCCTGTTGTGCTGAAACGATCACGCAAGCAGTGGCCTGAACAGGGGCATACGGAAAAAAAAAAGCGCCCGGAAGGCGCTTTCTTTCTTGCTGGTTGGCGGAGAGTGTGAGATTCGAACTCACGGACGCCTTACAGCGTCGCCGGTTTTCAAGACCGGTGCATTCAACCGCTCTGCCAACTCTCCGAGAAGTTGGAGTTTACCAGCCCTACCCTGCACTGCCGAACGCTCTACCCTGATCGGCGCCGGTTCTGGAATACAAAGCGGCTGGATCAGCCCCTGCGCGGGTTGCGCTCCTGCAGGTGCCACAGCGCAATCTGGGTCTTCACATCCGGCAGGCGCCCTGAGCGCACAAGGTTCATCAGTTCTTCCTGCGACATCCAGAGGGTCTCGATGCGCTCGCCATGATCCAGCGCGGCATGGTCCGACGAACCACTCACGCCCCGAGCAAGAAAGATGTGGATGACCTCGTTCGAGAAGCCGATCGCCGGATGAATCACGGTGAGCGATTCCCAATGGTCGGCACGCATGCCGGTTTCTTCAAGCAGTTCGCGTTGCGCGGTTTGAAGCGGTGTTTCTCCCGCATCGATCTTGCCTGCGGGAATTTCGAGATATTCGCGGCCCATCGGATAGCGCCACTGCCGCTCCATGAGCACTCGCCCCTCGCCATCCAAAGCCACGATGGCTGAGGCACCAGGATGCACGACCCACTCCCGGGTATGCAGGCTGCCATCAGGCAGGCGCGCCTCATCCTTGCGGATCTGCAGAAAGACGCCCTGATAGACCGTCTGGGAGGAGACCGTCTCCTCGCGCAGATCCGAGTGCGGGTCAGCCACCGAGGGCCTGTCGAACGGCCTCCAGACACACCGCCATGAGCGGGCCTGGCAGGATGCCCAGGAACAGCACCAGCGCGCCGTTGAACGACATCAGCGCCATGGCGCCCCCTCGGCCTTCGGGCGCGCTCGTATCCGTGGGTTCGTCGAAGTAGACCGTCTTGACCACGCGCAGATAGTAGTAGGCGCCAATCAGGGAGAAGATCACCGCCACCACCGCGAGCCAGACCAGCCCCGCCTGCACAGTCGACTGCAGTACCGAGAGCTTGGCGTAAAAGCCCACCGTCGGCGGGATGCCCGCGAGCGAGAACATCAGGATCAGCAACACGAAGGCCAGAGCGGGGCTGCGCTTGCCCAGACCCGCGAGATCGGAAATCTCTTCGGCTTCATGGCCCTGGCGCGCCAACAGCAAAATGACGCCGAAGGTACCGAGCGTGGTGAGCACATAAGTGACCAGGTAAAAGAGCGAACCACTCCAGGCTTCGGCCAGGCCTTGAGTCTTGCCGCCCACTACCCCCGAGAGCATGCCCAGCAAAATGAAGCCCACCTGGGCGATGGTGGAGTACGCCAGCATGCGCTTGAGGTTGGTCTGGGCAATGGCGACCAGGTTGCCCAGGCCCATCGACAGCACGGCCAGCACCATCAGCATCTGTTGCCAGTCGGTGGCAACGCCAACCATTGCCTCAGCCAGCAACCGGAAAGCAATCGCGAATGTGGCGAGCTTGGGGCCGGCCGCGATCATGAGCGTGGCGATCGTCGGCGTGCCCTGATAGACATCGGGCACCCACATGTGAAAAGGCACGGCACCGAGCTTGAACGCCAGACCAGCCACGATGAACACAATGCCAAAGATCATGACCGTGGTCTTGGCGGGTGTCGGTGCAGCCAGAGAGGCGGCGATCCTGGCCAGATCAAGCGTACCGGTTGCGCCATAGACCATGCTCATGCCGTAGAGCAGGAATCCTGAGGCGAGCGCACCCAAGACAAAGTACTTGATGGCGGCTTCTGTACTGATCGCGTGATCCCGACGCAGGGCAGCGATCGCATACAGCGACAGCGACATGAGCTCCAGGCCCAGATACACCACCAGCAGGCTGCCGGCCGAGATCATCACCATCTGGCCCAGCAGCGCAAACAGCGCAAGGGCGAACAGTTCACCCCGTGCCATGCCACGGTCGCGGGCATAGCCGCGGCCGTAGACCAGAACCACGGCGGTTGCAGCAATGCTGGCCAGCTTGAGCAGATGGCCCAGCGCATCGGACACATACATGCCATTGAGGGCTGTGGTGGCCGCGTCGCCCCACTGCATGAGCACCGTCGCGAAGGGCAGTGCCAACAGCGCGATCGCAAGGCCGCCGATATCGCGATCTTCGCTGCCTGCTGTGGGTCGCTTGAGTACATCAGCAAGGAGCACCACGCAGGCGCAACCCAGCAGAACCAGCTCGGGAAGCGCAGCGCCGAGGTTCAGGGATGAAAAGGTGATTGTGTTCTGCATGTCACTTGATCTTGGAGATGGCCACGTGCTCGAGCAGTGCCCGCACCGAAGCCTCGGTCACATCGGTGACGGGTGCCGGCCAGATGCCCATGACGAGCACTGCAGCGGCAAGAACCATCAACATCCAGAACTCGCGTGCATTGACATCCTTGAGAGCAGCCACCTCAGGATTGGCCACCTCACCGAAGATCACGCGCTTGTACATCCACAACGAGTAGGCTGCGCCGAAGATCAACGTGGTGCCTGCCAGCAGCGCAACCCAGAAGTTGTACTTGACCGCACCGAGCACCACCATGAACTCACCCACAAAGCCCGAGGTGGCCGGCAGACCGCTGTTGGCCATCGCAAAGAGCATGAACAGGGCAGCAAACCTGGGCATGGTGTTGACCACCCCACCGTAGTCTGCAATCCGTCGGCTGTGCATCCGGTCGTAGAGCACCCCGATGCACAGGAACATGGCGCCCGAGATGAATCCATGCGAGATCATTTGCACGATCCCGCCCTGCACGCCGAGCGTGTTGAACATGAAAAAGCCGAGCGTCACGAAGCCCATGTGGGCGATCGATGAATACGCCACCAGCTTTTTCATATCGGTCTGCACCAGAGCCACCAGACCGATGTAGACCACCGCGATCAGCGAGACCACGATCATCTCGGTCGACAACTCATGGCTTGCATCGGGCAGGATGGGCAACGACAGCCGCAAGAAGCCATAGGCACCGAGCTTGAGCATGATTGCCGCCAGCACGACCGATCCACCCGTGGGGGCCTCGACGTGCGCATCGGGCAACCAGGTATGTACCGGCCACATCGGCACCTTGACCGCAAAGGCGAGCAGGAAGGCCGTGAAGATGGCCAGCTGCTCGTTCATGCTGAGCGGCACCATGTGCCATTCGAGGATCGAGAAGGATCCCGACTTGAAGTACAGGTAGATGATCGCCACCAGAGTGAGCAGCGAACCGAGCAGCGTGTAGAGAAAGAACTTGAACGCTGCGTAGACCCGGTTGGGCCCGCCCCAGATCCCGATGATCAGATACATCGGAATCAGCGTGGCCTCGAAAAAGACATAAAAGAGCAGCCCATCAACCGCCGTGAAGACGCCGATCATCAGGCCGGAGAGAATCAGAAACGAGGCCATGTAGCCGGCCACCCGCTCTTCGATCACCTCCCAGCCCGCCACCACCACCACCACGGTGATGAAGGCCGTGAGGAGCACGAACCACACCGAGATGCCGTCCACCCCGAGGTGGTAGTTGATGCTGAAGCGCTCCACCCAGGGAGCGAGCTCCTGAAACTGCATGGCGGCACTGTGTGGATTGAATCCGGTGTAGAGCGGCACGGTCACCAGGAAGCCCGCCACTGCAGCGGCGAGCGCCAGCCAGCGCACCAGGCGCGCGTTTCGGTCGGAGCCGATCGCAAGGAGAACCAGTCCGGCCACGATGGGCAGCCAGATCGAGGCACTCAGAAACGGAAAGGAAGCATTCATGTAGGCGATCCCGGTTCGGCCTCAGCGCTTGAGCATCGGAACGAACCACCAGACAAAGAGCGCCACACCGACGATCATGGCGATGGCGTAGTGGTAGATGTAGCCGGACTGCACGGTGCGCAGCAGCTGGGCAAACCAGCCCACAAGGCGCGCACTGCCATTGACCGCCGCACCGTCGATGATGCTCTGATCGCCCACCTTCCAGAGGCCACCACCGAGCAGTCGGGCACCGCCCGCAAAGACGATTTCGTTGAAGCGGTCGAGGTAGTACTTGTTCTCGAGCAGTCGGTGAACCGCCGAAAATCGATTCCGGATGGCTTCAGGCAGCGCAGGATTGACGAGATAGCAGTAGTAGGCCGCAGCCACACCGGCCACCGCCAGCCAGAAGGGCAAGGTCTGGACAGCATGCAGGGCGAGCGCGCCAGCACCATGGAAGTGCTTGGCCAGCTCGGCCATGGCGCCATGCGACGGATCAACAACAATCACGCCCTTGAACACATCACCAAAGAGCATCGGACCGATGGTGAAGGCGCCGATCAGCACCGACGGAATGGCCAGCAGCACCAGAGGCAGGGTGATCACCCACGGACTCTCATGCGGCAGGCCGCCATGGCCGTGACCCTCGTGACCGTGATCGTCGTGAGCCTTGGTGTCGTGCGCCTTGGTGTCGTGCGCCTTCGCATCATGCGCATGCGCATCTGCGCCATGCCCCTGCCCATGAGCCGCGCTCGAGGTATCGAAGCGCTCCTTGCCATGAAAGACCAGGAAATACATGCGGAAGGAGTAAAAGGCCGTCACGAACACGCCCGCCAGCACCGCAAAGCTCGCAAAGCCAGCGCCCGCAAGGTTCGAGGAACGCACCGCCTCGATGATCATGTCCTTGGAGTAGAACCCCGAAAAGAGCGGCGTTCCGATCAGGGCCAGCGAGCCCAGCAATGACGTGATCCAGGTGATGGGCATGTACTTGCGCAGACCACCCATGTTGCGGATGTCCTGGTCGTGGTGCATGCCGATGATCACGCTGCCAGCCGCCAGGAAAAGCAGGGCCTTGAAGAAGGCGTGCGTCATCAGATGAAAGATCGCCACGCTGTAGGCCGAGGCGCCCAATGCCACGGTCATGTAGCCCAGCTGAGACAACGTGGAGTAGGCGACCACCCGCTTGATGTCGTTCTGGACGATGCCCAGAAAACCCATGAAGAGCGCGGTAATCGCACCAATCACCATCACGAAGGACAGTGCCGTCTCGGACATCTCGAAGAGCGGCGACATGCGAGCCACCATGAAGATGCCCGCCGTCACCATGGTGGCGGCGTGAATGAGGGCCGAGATCGGTGTCGGGCCTTCCATGGAATCGGGCAGCCAGACATGCAGCGGAAACTGCGCCGACTTGCCCATGGCACCGATGAACAGGCAGATGCAGGTCACGGTGAGCAGCGACCAGTCGCCCATGCCCAGCGGGTTGATGGTCTTGCCGGCCAGTTCAGGGGCGGCGCGAAAGACCTCGGCATAGTTCAGGCTGCCAAACCAGGTCAGCACCAGCCCGATGCCAAGCAGAAACCCCAGATCACCCACACGGTTGACCAGGAAGGCCTTGAGGTTGGCATAGATGGCGGTCGGTCGGTTGTGCCAGAAACCGATCAGCAGATAGGACACCAGACCCACCGCTTCCCAGCCAAAGAAGAGCTGAAGGAAGTTGTTGGACATCACCAGCATCAGCATGGCGAAGGTGAACAGGCTGATGTAGGCAAAGAAACGCTGATAACCCGGGTCGTCCTGCATGTAGCCGATGGTGTAGAGGTGCACCATGAGCGACACGGAGGTGACCACGCACATCATCGTGGCAGTGAGGGTATCGATCTGGAATCCCACCTCGAAGGTGATGTTCTCGATCAGCGCCCAGGTGTAGAGCGAGCCATTGAAGGTATTGCCGGCCAGGACATCCTGCAGCACCACCAGCGAGGCGATCAGGGACACACCCACCCCGGCAATGGTGACCACATGACTGAGGGTGCGGCCAATGCGACGGCCAAAGAGGCCGGCCAGCAAGGCACCGAGCAGCGGTGCGAACGGAACGATCAGATAGAGGGTCTTCATGGATCAGCCCTTCAGCGCATCCAGGTCCTCGACATTGATGGTGTCGAGGTTGCGGAACAGCACCACCAGAATGGCCAGGCCGATGGCCGACTCGGCGGCAGCCACCGTGAGAATGAAGAACACGAAGATCTGACCGGCCGCGTCACCCAGAAAATGCGAGAAGGCCACAAAGTTGATATTCACCGCGAGCAGCATCAGTTCGATGGCCATCAGGACGATCAGGACATTGCGACGGTTGAGGAAGATGCCGACCACGCTGATGGCGAACAGAATGGCGCCCAGCACCAGATAGTGGGCAAGCGACAGGCTCATGACTTGGACTCCTGTCCGGGGGCCGATGCGGCGGGGGTTTCTGGCTCGGGGCGCTCTGCCGGCATGCGAACGATGCGCAAACGATCACTGGCCTTGACCCGGACCTGCTCGCTCGGGTTCTGACCCTTCACACCCTGGCGTCGGCGCAGCGTCAGTGCAATGGCGGCAACAATGGCCACCAGCAGGAGTACCGCAGCAATCTCGAAGGGATAGACATACTCGGTGTAGATCAGGCTGCCCAGCGCCTTGGTGTTGTCATAGTCGGCCGGCAAGCGCGGCGCATCAGACTCGCTCACTCGCGCGAATTGCTGCCAGAGCACGGCGGCCAGTTCCAGAACGATCAGGGCGCCCACAAAACCGGCCACCGGCAGGTTGCGCCAGAAGCCTTCCCGCATGCGATCGAGGTTGATGTCGACCATCATCACCACGAACAGAAAGAGCACCATCACCGCGCCCACATAGACCAGCACCAGCGTGATCGCCAGAAACTCGGCTCTCAGCAACAGCCAGATCGCGGCAGCCGAGAAGAAGGTCAGGACCAGGAACAGGGCTGAGTGCACCGGGTTACGCGCAGTGACCACCCTGAGGGCGGCCACCACCGTCACCGTGGCAAACAGGTAAAAAAGCAGG
The DNA here is from genome assembly GCA_046304115.1 of Burkholderiales bacterium. Lineage (GTDB taxonomy): Bacteria > Pseudomonadota > Gammaproteobacteria > Burkholderiales > Burkholderiaceae_E > UBA4615. The sequence continues at coordinate 7,784 of JBKCEY010000513.1, forward strand.
GTCTGGGGATCCACGTCGTGTCCTGTGCGATGGGGCTCGGCTCAGCGATAGCGGGCATCGGCCTCACGGGCCGCGGCGATCTGCGCTTCGTAGCGGTCACCCACCGCGAGCAGCATTTCCTTGGTGAAGTAGAGATCACCGCGCTTTTCGCCGTGATACTCGAGCACATGAGTCTCGACGATCGAGTCGACCGGGCACGACTCCTCGCAAAAGCCGCAGAAGATGCACTTGGTCAGATCGATGTCGTAACGCTTGGTACGGCGGCTACCATCCTCAGGACGCACCTCGGACTCGATGGTGATCGCCAAGGCAGGGCACACCGCCTCGCAGAGTTTGCAGGCGATGCATCGCTCCTCGCCGTTGGGATAACGACGCAGGGCGTGCAGCCCGCGAAAGCGCGGGGAGTACGGCGTTTTTTCTTCAGGGAACTGCACCGTGATCTTGCGCGCGAAGATCTGCGAGCCCGTCAGGCGCAGGCCCTTGAGCAACTCGGTGAGCATGAAGCTCTTGACGAAGTCCTTGATCGCTTCCATGGGGGCCTTCGGCGTCAGGTCATTTCCAGATGTTGAGCGGGGTCTGAATCCAGACTCCCACCACCACGAGCCACACCAGGGTGACCGGGATAAAGATCTTCCAGCCCAGACGCATGATCTGGTCATAGCGATAGCGCGGGAAGGAAGCACGAATCCAGATAAAGAGCGAGACCATCAGGAAGGTCTTGGCAAAGAGCCAGAACCAGTCCCAGAACCACTCGGGGCCGATCAGAATGCCGATGCTGAAGGGCGCCTGCCAGCCACCGAGGAACATGATCGCGGCCATGGCCGAAATCAGGATCATGTTGGCGTACTCGGCCAGGAAGAAGATTGCGAAACCCATGCCGGAGTACTCGATCATGTGTCCGGCCACGATCTCGGACTCACCCTCGACCACATCAAAGGGATGTCGGTTGGTTTCGGCCACACCCGAGATGAAGTACACAACGAAGATCGGCAGCAGGGGCAGCCAGTTCCAGGACAGGATGTTCAAGCCCATGTCGGCGAACACGCCCCGGGTCTGACTCTCCACGACCGCGGTGAGGTTGAGGCTTCCCGAGACCATCAGCACCACGACCAGTGCAAAGCCGATGGCCAGCTCATAGGACACCATCTGGGCCGAGGCCCGCATGGCACCCAGAAAGGCGTACTTGGAATTACTTGCCCAGCCCGCAAGGATCACGCCGTAGACCTCGAGGGAGGTAATGGCGAGCAGCAGCAGCAGGCCGGCGTTGATATTGGCCAGAGCGCGATCCGGTCCGAATGGGATCACCACCCAGGCCGCGAGCGCCGGCATGATGGTCATGACCGGACCGAGCAGATACAGACCCGGATTGGCACGGGCCGGCAGGATGACTTCCTTGAAGAGCAGTTTGACCGCATCGGCGATCGGCTGCAGCAGACCCATGGGTCCGACCCGGTTGGGGCCGATACGCAGCTGGATGAAGCCGATCAGCTTGCGCTCCCAGAAGGTGAGGTAGGCCACGCAACCGAGCAGAGGAAGCACCACCGCGACGATCTTGATCAGCGTCCAGACCAGAGGCCAGACGCCACCCAACAGGGCTTCGCCCTGGGCGTTGAGGGCATCGATCCAGTTCATCAGGCACGCTCCACGCGGATGGCCCCGGACAGTGACGCCAGACCCGCCGTCGTTGCGTGGGCCGCAGCGATCCGGATCGCGCCATCGGCCACGCCTTCATCAAGCACGGCCTTCAGGAGGATTTCGTCACCGCCCGCCTGGCTCAGTCGAAAAGGCGAGCCGGCCTGCACACCAAGCCGCGCGAGCATCGCGGCATTGAGCCTGGCGGCCGGTGCGGCAGCGTCGCGGGTGGACTGAAGACTTTCGGCGCGACGCACGATCGGGTCCGAGAAATGAATCGGCACATCGGCAATGCGCTCGAGGAGCAACGTCCCGTGCGCCGACCCGGGGGATTCGCTGCCCGTCACGCCTGAAGCCGTATCGGCAGTTGCGGACAACAGGGGGGCGCCTGGCGAACCATTGACACGCGCCGAGAGAACGCCCTGGCCAGGTTGCGCCTGAGCGCGAACCTGCTCGGGGCTGTCCTGATCAAAACCGGGCAAGCCCAGCTGGTTGGCGAGCACACGCAGCACTTTCCAGGCTGGCCGCGCTTCACCCAGGGGACGCACAACACCATTGAAGTTCTGCAGCGAGCCCGCGGCATTGACAAAACTGCCGGAGGTCTCGGAAAAAGGCGCAATCGGCAGCAGGCAGTCGGCAACCTCCAGAAGATCGGCGCTGCGATAAGCCGTCAGCGCAATCACCGACTCGGCTGCGCGCAATGCCGCCATGGCCTGGGCAGGCTGACCGTGATCAAGACTGGGCTCCAGCCCCATGAGGAGATAGGCCTTGCGAGGGGCCTGGACCATGGCCAACGCATCGAGGCCACCCGGCCCGGGCAAGGCACCCGCCAGCGCGCCGCCGGTGCCATTGGCGCCTTCGACCAGCCAGCCGAGTGTCGCACCCGTCAGATCGGCAAGCGCCTGAGCCTGCAGCGCAATCTCGAGCGCATGAGTCTGATGGGCAACCGCATGACCCAGGAAGATGGCCTTGCGCGCCCGCGGAGCCGCCGCGCCCTGCTCGGCCGGTGCGGTACCTGCTGCAGCGGCACCCTCATCGGCAGACAACAGAAGGGCTGCCAGGGCCTGAGCCTGTGCATCGGGCACAACCTGCATCAGTTCAGCCGGGACAGACTCGCCACGGGACTGCAGGATGGCCACGCGGGTTGCTGCGAGGAGCTTCGACCAGCCCGACGGAGCCAGGCAGGCCTGCGCTGCAACCGGCACGAGCAGATCGTCGAGTGCCGCATGGACCACGCCCAGACGGGCGCCACGCTTGACCGCCGCGCGCACGCGTGAGGCAAAGAGTGGATGGTCCTTGCGCAGGAAACTCCCCACCACAACGATCCGCTCGAGCGATGACACCGCATCGATCGGCATGCCGAGCGAGGGGGCGCCAGCCAGTGCAGCGGCCAGCCGAGAGTCGCCCACACGGGCACGGTAGTCGATGTTCTCGCTGCCCAGGGCACGCATCAGGCGGGCCAGCAGATGAAGCTCTTCGAGGGTGCCTTGCGGTGTGGCCAGGGCTCCGATCGAGGCTGCGCCATGATCGCTGCGGACAGAGCCCAGTGCATGGGCTGCGTAGCTGATCGCGGTGGGCCAGTCGACCTCGCGCCACTGACCGTCCTGGCGCAGCATGGGCGTGGTGAGTCGTTCGGCCGAGTTGAGTCCCTCGTAAGAAAAGCGGTCACGGTCGGACAGCCAGCACTCATTGATCGCTTCGTTCTCGAAGGGCAATACCCGCATGACGGTGTTGCCCTTGACCTGCACCACGATGTTCGATCCCAGCGAATCATGGGCGGCCACCGAGCGGCGACGCGAGAGCTCCCAGGTGCGGGCGCTGTATCGGAACGGCTTGCTGGTGAGCGCACCCACAGGGCAGACATCGATCATGTTGCCCGAGAGCTCGGAGTGCACACCACGACTCACGAAGGACATGATCTCGGAGTGCTCGCCGCGCCCGGCCATGCCGAGTTCCATGACGCCCGCCACCTCCTGACCGAAGCGAACACATCGCGTGCAGTGAATGCAACGCGACATCTCCTCGGCCGAGATCAGCGAGCCCACCGACTTGTGAAAGACCACCCGTTTTTCTTCGGTGTAGCGCGAGGCCGATCCACCATAACCGACAGCCAGATCCAGCAACTGGCACACACCACCCTGATCGCAGATCGGACAGTCAAGCGGATGGTTGATGAGCAGGAACTCCATCACGCCCTGCTGGGCCTTGAGTGCCTTGTCGGAGCGGGTCTGGACCTTCATGCCCGCTGTGACGGGCGTCGCGCAGGCCGGCAAGGGCTTGGGAGCCTTCTCGACCTCGACCAGGCACATGCGGCAGTTGGCCGCGATGGACAGTTTCTTGTGATAGCAGAAGTGCGGCACATAGACGCCGAGTTGTTGGGCAGCCACCATGACGGTGCTGCCCTCGGTCACCTCGACCTTCCTGCCGTCGATCTCGATCTCAACCATGGTGTCGCTCACACATACGCGGGAACCAGGCAGCGCTTGTGTTCGATGTGGTGCTCGAACTCGGCCCAGTAATGCTTCAGGAAGGCCTTGACCGGCATGGCCGCGGCGTCGCCCAGTGCACAGATCGTGCGACCCTGGATGTTGTCGGCCACCTGGCCGAGACGATCGAGGTCTTCACGTGTGCCCTCGCCTCGCTCGATCCGACTGACCATGCGCCAGAGCCATCCGGTGCCTTCACGGCAAGGCGTGCATTGCCCACACGACTCCTCGTAATAGAAGTAGGACAGGCGCAGCAGGCTCTTGACCGCGCAGCGGGTTTCGTCCATCACGATGACCGCACCCGAACCCAGCATGGATCCGGCCTTGGCAATCGAGTCGTAATCCATGTCGGTCGCCATCATGATGTCGGCTGGAAGCACCGGCATGGAGGAGCCGCCAGGAATGACCATCTTGAGCTTGCGCCCACCCCGCACCCCGCCGGCCAGTTCGAGCAGCTTGGCGAATGGTGTTCCGAGTGGAATCTCGTAATTGCCCGGGCGCTCGACATCACCGGAGACCGAGAAGATCTTGGTGCCGCCGTTGTTGGGCTTGCCCGCCTCCAGGAATTTCTGGCCACCGTTGCGGATGATCCAGGGCACCGCCGCGAAGGTCTCGGTGTTGTTGATCGTCGTGGGCTTGCCGTACAGACCAAAACTTGCCGGAAAAGGCGGCTTGAAGCGGGGCTGGCCTTTCTTGCCTTCGAGCGACTCCAGCAGTGCGGTCTCTTCTCCGCAGATGTAGGCGCCATAGCCATGAAAGGCATGGAGCTGGAAGCTGAACGAGGAGCCCAGGATGTTGTTGCCGAGCAAGCCCGCTGCACGCGCTTCTTCGAGAGCCTCTTCAAAGCGCTGGTAGGTCTCGAAGATCTCGCCGTGGATGTAGTTGTAGCCCACCGTGATGCCCATGGCATAGGCGGCAATGGCCATTCCTTCGATCACGATATGCGGGTTGTAGCGCAGGATGTCGCGATCCTTGAAGGTACCCGGCTCGCCCTCATCGGAATTGCAGACCAGGTATTTCTGGCCTGGAAACTGACGGGGCATGAAGCTCCACTTCAGGCCGGTCGGAAAGCCTGCACCGCCTCGGCCACGCAGCACCGAGCCCTTGACCTCGGCAATGACCTGCTCGGGCGTCATGCCCTCGCTGAGAATCCTGCGCAGCGCCTGATAACCCTCCCGGGCTTGGTAGTCCTTGAGGCGCCAGCCATCAGCGCTGGTCAAGCCGGCATAGATCTGAGGGTTGATGTGCCGCCCGTGAAAGCAGGTCTCCTGGGCTCGAACATCCTCCAGGGCCTTGCGAATGTCATTTGCTCCCATGACTGTCCTGCCGCCTCAGTCTTTCTTGAGCTCTTCGATGAGCGTGTCCATTTTCTGGGCGCTCATGAAGCTGCACATGCGTTGATTGTTGACCAGCAACACCGGCGCATCACCGCATGCGCCAAGGCACTCGGTCTCGACCAGGGTGAAGCGACCATCCGGGGTAGTCTCGCCAAAACCGATGCCCAGCCTGTCCTTGAGGTACTCCGCCGCTTTTTCGCCGTCGCGCAGCGCACAGGGCAGGCAGGTGCAGATCCCGATCTTGAAGCGCCCGGGCTGCTCGGTGTCGTACATGTTGTAGAAGGTTGCCACCTCCCAGACTGCAATCGGGGGCATGCCCAGAACACGGGCGACATCGTCGATCACGGCCTGAGACACCCAGCCGATTTCCTGCTGGGCAATCGCCAGCGAGGCCATCACGGCAGACTGCTTCTGGTCGGACGGATACTTGGCGACCTCGCGATCGATCTTCTGATAAGCCGCAGCGGACAGCAGCGGCGCCGTCGACACCTGATTCATGGCCTGGGGTTCCTGTGATGCAAAGGCGCTCATCGGTCGATTTCTCCGAACACGATGTCCTGCGTGCCGATCAGAGTGACCACGTCGGCAATCATGTGTCCGCGTGCCATCTCGTCGAGTGCCTGCAGGTGCACGAAGCCCGGGGCTCGGATCTTCAGGCGATAGGGTTTGTTGGCGCCGTCGGACACCAGGTAGATGCCGAACTCGCCCTTCGGATGCTCCACTGCGGCATAAGCCTCACCCGCAGGTACATGCATGCCTTCAGTGAAGAGCTTGAAATGATGGATGAGCTCTTCCATGTTGGACTTCATGGAGACCCGTGACGGCGGGGCAACCTTGTGATCGGCCGTAATGACCGGGCCGGGGTTGGCGCGCAACCAGTCGATGCACTGACGGATGATGCGATTGCTCTGTCGCATCTCTTCGATGCGAACCAGATATCGGTCGTAGCTGTCGCCGTTGGTGCCCACCGGAATGTCGAAGTCCATCCGGTCGTAGACCTCGTAGGGCTGCTTCTTGCGCAAGTCCCAGGCCACTCCGGAGCCTCTGAGCATGGGGCCCGTAAACCCGAGCGCCTTGGCCCGATCAGGATCCACCACACCGATGCCGACCAGACGCTGCTTCCAGATCCGGTTGTCGGTCAGCAGGGTCTCGTAGTCGTCCACATAGCCCGGGAAACGCTCCGTGAAAGCCTGCAGGAAGTCGAGCAGACTGCCACCGCGCTCCTTGTTGAGTTCGCTGATGGCCGCTTCATTGCGGATCTTGCTGGCAGCGTACTGCGGCATGCGATCGGGCAGATCGCGATACACGCCACCTGGCCGATAGTAGGCCGCATGCATGCGCGCGCCGGACACGGCCTCGTAGCAGTCCATGAGGTCTTCGCGTTCACGGAATGCATACAGGAACACGGTCATGGCGCCCACGTCGAGCGCATGGGCACCCAGCCACATCAGGTGATTGAGCACCCGCGTCACTTCATCGAACATCACCCGGATGTACTGGGCACGCTCGGGCACCTGAATGCCCAGCAGCTTTTCGATGGACATGACATAGGCATGCTCGTTGACCATCATGGACACATAGTCCAGACGATCCATGTAGGGCACGCTCTGAAGGAAGGTACGGGTCTCGGCCAGCTTTTCGGTGGCCCGATGCAGCAGGCCGATATGAGGATCAGCCCGCTGGACGACCTCCCCGTCGAGCTCGAGCACCAGTCGCAGCACGCCGTGGGCCGCCGGATGCTGGGGACCGAAGTTCAGCGTGTAGTTCTTGATTTCTGCCATTGAGTGACTCCGGGCCGCCGCGCTCAGTGCGCGCTGCCGTAACCTTCTTCGCGGATCACGCGAGGCACATTCTCGCGAGGATCGATGGTGACCGGCTGGTAGACCACACGCCTTTGCTCAGGGTCGTAACGCATCTCGACATGTCCCGAGACCGGGAAGTCCTTGCGAAACGGATGCCCCACGAAGCCATAGTCGGTGAGGATGCGGCGAAGATCAGGGTGTCCTTCAAAGACGATGCCATAGAGGTCGAAGGCTTCGCGCTCGAACCAGCCTACGGCAGGCCAGACCTCGAGCAATGAAGGCAGTACCGGAAAGTCATCATCAGGACAGCCGCCACGGACGCGCACTCGACGATTGTGGGTGAGTGACAGCAGGTGGGCTACAGCCGCAAAGCGCGGACCCTCGCGGCCGGCTCCGCCATATTCGGAGTAGTCCATGCCACACAGATCGATGAGGGTCTCAAAACGCAGTGATGGCTCATCACGCAATGCCAGCGCCAGTTCGAGGTACCGATTGGCGGGTACTTCGATCGTGGTTTCGCCCAGAGCCTGCGTGATGCTCAGTACGTCAAACAGATCCGGAACGAGTGCACTGCGCAGGCTTTCTTGAAGCGTCATGGAGGGCCTCAGCGCGCGATGGTGTTGGTACGACGGATCTTGTTCTGCAGCTGCAGGATTCCGTAGAGCAATGCCTCGGCGGTGGGCGGACAACCGGGTACGTAGACATCCACCGGCACGATGCGATCGCAGCCGCGCACAACCGAGTAGGAGTAGTGGTAATAACCGCCGCCATTGGCGCACGACCCCATGGAAATAACCCAGCGGGGCTCGGCCATCTGGTCATAGACCCTGCGCAATGCGGGTGCCATCTTGTTGCACAGGGTGCCCGCCACAATCATCACATCGGACTGCCGGGGGCTCGGTCGGAACATGATGCCAAAGCGATCGAGGTCGTAGCGCGATGCGCCAGCATGCATCATTTCGACCGCGCAGCAGGCCAGGCCAAACGTCATTGGCCACATGGAGCCTGTGCGGGTCCAGTTGATGAGTTTGTCCAGGCTCGTCGTGACGAAGCCTTCGTTCAGGATGCCCTCAACGCTCATTGCCAGCCCATCCGTTCTTCTCTGTACTACTCTCCCTGCCCGTGCGCCGCACACTGCGCGCGATCCGGGCACCGGTCAGGCATCGAGCCTGCCGGCAGCGGGTCTTTGACCCGCCCAAACCAGTGGGCTCACTCCCAGTCGAGAGCGCCCTTCATCCATTCGTAAATGAAACCCACCACCAGGATGGCCAGAAAAACCATCATGGAAAGAAAACCGAACAGCCCGATTGAATCCAGCGACACCGCCCATGGAAACAGGAAGGCGATCTCCAGGTCAAACAGAATGAAAAGAATGGCCACGAGGTAGTAGCGCACGTCGAACTTCATCCGCGCGTCTTCGAAGGCCTCGAAGCCACACTCGTAGGGTGCAAGTTTTTCGGGGTCGGGACGGGACGGGCCCAGCAGCTTGCCAATCGCCATGGGGGCGATGCCAATGGCAGTGCCTACCAGAATGAACAACAGGACGGGCAGGTATTGCTGTAGGTCCACAAGTCTTCCCTGGATGAAGCAGCGCGCTATAGCGCGTCGTTGATCTTATGGCCTGCTGATCCGTAAAAAACCCGCGTTTTGCTGGATTTTTGACTGACTCACAGACTTTGGTGCCGACGGCGAGACTCGAACTCGCACAGCTTTCGCCACTACCCCCTCAAGATAGCGTGTCTACCAATTTCACCACGTCGGCGCGGCGCAGCATTCTAACCTGTCTTTACTTCGGGATTCCGGTGGTGCCGTCATTTTTTTGCGCGCCCCCGCCCGATGCAGCGGGTGTGGCTGATCCAGGCGCAGCAGGAACAGTCCCTGGAGCCGCGCCAGGAATGGCAGCAGCACCTGTTGCACCACCCGCGCCCGAGGCAGACGTGGCCGCTGACGGATCCGTCGAAGTACCGGCGCCCGCGGGCGAGCCTGCGGGTGAGCCGAGTTTGTCCATCACGCTGGCGGGCTCGGTGCCGGCGCTGCGGCCATGAGCAACAAAGGCCAGCGCCAGGGTGCTGGCGAAGAATACGGTGGCGAGCACGGCCGTCAACCGGCTGAGAAAGTTGGCCGAACCCGTGGCCCCGAAAAGACTGCCCGAATTGCCAGAGCCGAAGGCCGCGCCCATGTCGGCGCCCTTGCCTTGCTGGAGCAGTACCAGCACGATCACGCCGATCGCACTGAGTACCTGAATCACGATCGCGATGGTTGCAACAATGGCCATGAACAGTGGACTCCTGGTTCGCCGGCAAGGCGAGGTTAACTGGGTCGTGCTGAGAGGCGGGTCTTCAAACCCGACGCAGCGCGGCCCGTGAGATCGACAGAAAATCATCAGCCACAAGTGAGGCGCCACCGATCAGGCCGCCATCAACATCCGGCTGGGTGAAGAGTTCGGCTGCGTTGCCGGGCTTGACGGACCCACCATAGAGGATGGGCAATCGGGCTGCGCTGCCCAGCCCCCCGGCTGACAGACGGTTACGAATGAAGGCATGCACCTGCTGGGCCTGTTCGGGTGTCGCGGTCAACCCGGTTCCGATGGCCCAGACCGGCTCATAAGCCACCACCACGGTGCACGGCGTATCCCCCGCCCGTTCGGCCCGGGTCAGGACAGGCAGCACGGCATCAATCTGCCTGGCCACAACAGCCTCAGTCGCATTGGACTGTCGCTCGCTCAGACTCTCCCCAACGCAGATTACCGGGGTGATACCGACCTCAAGGGCGCGCTCCACCTTGGCAGCCACGGTGTCATCGGATTCGCCATGCAGGCTGCGCCGCTCGGAGTGCCCAACCAGGACCCAGGTGCAGCCGAGATCCTTGAGCATGGAGCCGCTGACCTCGCCGGTGTAGGCGCCTTGAACATGGGCGCTCAGGTCCTGAGCACCCCAGCCGACCGCGCTTCGCGCCAGTCGCGCGGCAGCCAGACCCAGATAGGGATAGGGCGGGCATACACCCAGGCCCACACCGGAACACTCGGCAGCTCCACGGGCGAGCGCTGCAAGCAGGCGCTCAGCCATGTCGATGCTGCCGTGCATCTTCCAGTTGCCCAGCACGAGGGGCTTGCGTCGGGAGGTCATCGAGACAGAGCGAGTTAAAGGAAAACCCGCGATTTTAGCCTGATTTGGCACGCCGTGCCCGCAAGGCACGCAAAGCCCAGACCACATAGCCCGAGACGGTGTAGACCACGACCAGCGCAAAAAGCACCGAGGGTGGGTCGGATGAGACCAGCACGAAGGCCAGAACCAGCAACGGCAACACCACCGAAGGCACGGAGCGTTTGAGGTTGATGTCCTTGAAACTGTAGAAAGGGGCGTTGGTGAACATGGTCACCCCTGCGTATACCGTGACGGCCCATGCCAGCCAGGCGAGATCCTTGCCGGTCGCATCGATCCAGCGAGTCTCGCGAAGATCGGTTGCGAGCCAGACCAGACCAGCGACCAGGGCTGCTGCGGCCGGGCTCGGCAGCCCCTGGAAGAAGCGCTTGTCGACCACCCGGATGTTGGTATTGAAGCGGGACAGGCGTAGTGCGGCCCCCGCGACATAAACAAAGGCCGCCAGCCAGCCCAGCTTGCCCATGCCCTTGAGTGACCATTCGTAGATGATGAGCGCAGGGGCAGCACCGAATGACACCATGTCGGACATGGAGTCGTACTGCTCGCCGAAAGCGCTCTGCGTGTTGGTCAGACGGGCAACACGCCCATCGAGACTGTCGAGAACCATGGCGACAAAGATGGCGACCGCCGCGATATCGAAGCGGCCCGCCATCGCCTGCACGATCGCAAAGAACCCGGCAAAGAGGTTGGCCGTGGTAAAGGCATTGGGCAGAAGATAGATGCCCCTCGAGCGGGGGCGACCCGACCCGCGCACAGACACCTCTGAGGGGAGTGAATCGTGCTCCCCGGAGCCTGCACCAGACCGCCCGCCAGCCAGACCGCCTGCAGTCGAACCGCCCGAAGCGGATCGCGGGGAAGCCTCACCCGGACGCTCGCCCGCGAGACCGCGGGCTGCCCCTCTTCGCTTTTTCCAGCGGGGTGCTCCAGCCATCTTGCCCCCTTGATGCAGTCGCCTCGTGACGCTCAGTTGCGCGAGCGATCAACCAGCTTGTTGGCCTTGATCCAGGGCATCATGGCACGCAGCTGCTCGCCAACCTGCTCGATCGGATGCTCGGCCGTCAGACGACGACGCGACAACAGCGTCGGGGCACCGGCTCGGTTCTCGAGGATGAAGCGCTTGGCGTAGTCGCCGGTCTGGATGTCCGACAGCACCTGCTTCATGACGGCCTTGGTCTGCGCCGTGATCACCTTGGGCCCGGTCTCGTACTCACCGAATTCGGCATTGTTCGAGATTGAGTAGTTCATGTTGGCGATGCCGCCCTCGTAGATGAGGTCCACGATCAGCTTCAGCTCGTGCAGGCATTCGAAATAGGCCATTTCGGGTGCATAGCCCGCTTCGACCAGGGTCTCGAAGCCCGCCTTGATCAGCTCGACCGTGCCACCGCACAGAACAGCCTGCTCACCGAACAGGTCGGTCTCGGTCTCTTCGCGGAAGTTGGTCTCGATGATGCCGGCACGGCCACCGCCAATGGCGCAGGCATAGGACAGCGCCAGATCCCGGGCCGCGCCGCTGCGGTCCTGGTGAATGGCAACCAGCATGGGCACGCCGCCGCCCTGCGCATAGGTGCCGCGCACGGTATGGCCGGGGGCCTTGGGGGCCACCATGACCACATCAAGGTCATCGCGCGGGCTCACCTGGCCATAGTGCACGTTGAACCCGTGAGCGAACGCCAGCGTGGCGCCCTTCTTGATGTTGGGTTCGATCTCGTCACGATAGGTGGCAGCAATGTGCTCATCGGGCATCAGCATCATGATGAAGTCGGCACCCTTCACCGCGTTTGCGATGGTGTCGGCCTTGAGCCCGGCCTTCTTGACCTTGTCCCAGGACGGACCGCTCTTGCGGACACCGACCACCACCTTGCCGCCTGAATCGTTCAGGTTCAGGGCATGGGCATGGCCCTGCGAACCGTAACCAATGATGGCGACCTTCTTGCCCTTGATGAGCTTGATATCGCAGTCCTTGTCGTAGAACACTTTCATGGGAATCTCTCGCGTGAAGGAAGGCCGTTGGCCTTTGGTGAAAGTTGGCTGTGGCGAAATGAAACTCAGGCCTTCAGGGTGCGCTCGCCGCGGGCAATGCCCGAGGCGCCCGTCCGGACGGTCTCAAGGATGGCTGAGGCGTCTAGCGCATCGATGAAGGCATCGAGCTTGTGTCCGTCGCCGGTCAGCTCGATCGTGTAGCTGCGGTCGGTCACGTCAATCACGCGACCTCGAAAGATGTCGGCCATGCGCTTCATCTCTTCGCGTTCCTTGCCCACCGCGCGGACCTTGATCAGCATGAGCTCGCGTTCGATGTAGGGCGTTTCGACCAGATCGACCACCTTGACCACATCGATGAGGCGATTGAGGTGCTTGGTGATCTGCTCGATGACATCGTCAGAACCTGAGGTGACAATGGTCATGCGGGACAGGGAATGGTCCTCGGTGGGCGCCACCGTGAGGGTCTCGATGTTGTAGCCACGCGCCGAAAAAAGGCCGACCACCCGCGACAAGGCGCCGGGTTCGTTCTCGAGCAGCACGGAAATGATGTGTCTCATGCCGGTCTCCTCAAAGATCTTCCGAACCGAGCAACATCTCGGTCAGACCCTTGCCCCCCTGAACCATGGGCCAGACGTTCTCGGTCTGGTCCGTGATGATGTCCAGGAATACGGTGCGATCCTTGTACTTGCCGAAGGCATCGCGCAGAGCGGGCTCAACATCTGCCGGCTTGTCGATGCGCATTCCCACGTGACCGTAGGCTTCTGCAAGCTTGACGAAATCAGGCAGGGCGTCCATGTAGGACTGTGAATAACGGCTGCCGTATTCGATCTGCTGCCACTGCCGGACCATGCCCAGGTAGCGGTTGTTGAGGTTCACCACCTTGATCGGCAGGTTGTACTGGCGACAGGTGGAGAGCTCCTGGATACACATCTGGATCGATCCCTCGCCGGTGATGCAGGCGACCGTGGCCTCGGGATTGGCCAACGCCACGCCCATGGCGTAGGGCAGACCGACACCCATGGTGCCAAGACCTCCGGAATTGATCCAGCGACGCGGTTTGTCGAAGCGGTAGTACTGCGCAGCCCACATCTGATGCTGGCCCACATCGGAGGTGATGAAGGCGTCGCCATCCGTCACTCTCCAGAGGGTTTCAACGACTGATTGCGGCTTGATCACGTCGCCCTGACCCGGGTCGTATCGCAGGCACTGGCGCTCGCGCCAGGTATTGATCTGGGACCACCAGGCCGAGAGATTGCGTCCGGGCTTGGCGCCCGTATCCATCGCAGCCTTGAGTTGCGAAATGAGTTCAGACAGGCACTCACGCACATCACCCACGATCGGCACATCGACCTTGACGCGCTTGGAGATCGACGACGGATCGATATCGATATGGACGATCTTGCGGGGATTCTGGGCGAAGTGCTTGGGGTTTCCGATCACCCGGTCATCGAACCGCGCGCCGATCGCCACCAGCACATCGCAGTTCTGCATGGCGAGGTTGGCCTCGTAGGTGCCATGCATGCCCGGCATGCCAACAAAATGCGGGCTGCTGGCCTTGTAGCCACCCAGCCCCATCAGGGTGTTGGTGCAGGGATAGCCGAGCAGGTCGACCAGCTCGTTGAGCTCGGCGGCTGCGTTGGCCAGGATGATTCCGCCACCGGTATAGATCATGGGGCGCTCGGCCTGCAACAGCAGTTGGACGGCCTTTTTGATCTGTCCCTGGTGCCCCTTGACCACAGGGTTGTAGGAGCGCATCGGTACCTCACTCGGGTACTCGAACTTGCATTTGTTGCGGGTCACATCCTTGGGGATGTCGACCAGCACCGGACCCGGGCGACCGGTTGAGGCAATGACGAAGGCCTTGCGAATCGTGGTCGCAAGGTCCTTGACATCCTTGACCAGGAAGTTGTGCTTGACGCAGGGGCGCGTGATGCCAACCGTGTCGCACTCCTGGAAGGCGTCTTCGCCGATGGCATGCGTGGGCACCTGGCCGGTGAGCACCACCATCGGGATCGAATCCATGTAGGCCGTTGCGATGCCGGTCACCGCGTTGGTGACGCCGGGCCCGCTGGTGACCAGACAGACGCCGGTTTTCTGGGTGGAGCGGGAGTAGGCATCGGCAGCATGCACGGCAGCCTGCTCGTGCCGCACGAGAACGTGCTGCACCTTCTCTTGCTGAAAGAGGGCGTCGTAGATGTACAGGACAGCGCCACCGGGGTAGCCGAAGACGTGATCAACGCCTTCTTCCTGCAAGCAGCGCACGACGATTTCTGCGCCTGTGAGTTCCATGAGGGAGAGTCCCATTCAAGGTTCGGGGAGCCCGCCCGCCGGCGCCAACGCATCCTCAGGGAGCATCGACACAGACCTCGGAACAGGGCCCGAAAGATTGATCGGACGCCGCAGTGATGCCTTTTGGGCAGCCTTGCGGCATTCAAAGTACCCCCTTAACGCCTGACTTCCGGCGCCTTGCGGCGAGATCTGACCAGGCATGAAAAAGCCCCGACAGACACCACAACCGTGCTCGACAGGGCTTTGGAGGACCGGCGAGGATACTGCGGCGCAGCATCCACGGTCAAGACAAATAGCACGGGTCTGCTAGCATCCGCACGCCCTGCGCACGGTACTTGTGTATCGAACGCGCTTGCGGGCACCCGCCATGGCGTCGCAACAGGAACTGTCTTCATTTCTCGCCTCAGTCGAACGTCGAGCCTTCAAACAGGCCCTGTTCGCTGTGCGCAACGAGGAAACCGCACTGGACGTCGTTCAGGATGCGATGCTCAAGCTGGCTGAAAAATACGCGGGCAACCCGGCCAACGAGTGGCCCATGCTGTTTCAGCGCATCCTGCAGAACGTCATCCATGACCATTTCAGGCGTCAGAAGGTCCGAAACCTCTGGATGACCCTTCTCTCCGCGCTGAACCCCAGCCAGGAGGACGACTCTCAGGATCCGCTGGAGTTTCTTGAATCGCAGGGCTATCTCGGCCAGGCTGAAAGCGCAGCCACCGAGGCGGAGCGCGCCCAGACGCTGCGCATCATCGAGGCCGAAGTGGCCCGACTGCCTGCCCGTCAACGAGAAGCCTTCCTGATGCGTTACTTGCAGGATCTGGATGTTGCTGAAACCGCCGCAGCCATGGGCTGCTCCGAAGGCAGCGTCAAGACTCACTGTTCCCGAGCCACGCATACCCTGGCCGCAGCCCTCAAGGCTCGTGGCGTCACTCTATGACTTCGCCCAACCCGCCAGACCGATTCACCCCTGCCCAGGAGCACCGGTTTGCCCTGACGGTCACCGACGCCATCGACGCAGGTGGAGAGCATTTGCCCTATCGGGTGACGTTGCGACTTGAACAGGCCAGGCAGGCTGCACTGGCCCGCGCCTTGGGCAGCGTGCAGTCCAGCCCGGTCGAGCTGGCAAGCCTTTCAGGACTGAGCGGAGCCTCATCGGCAGCAACAGCCATTCGCGCGGGCGGCCCCGCGGGTCATCAAGACCCTGAGGCCGGCCGGTGGTGGCGGTTTGGCAGTATCGTGCTGCCGCTGCTGATCGTTGTTTCCGGACTGATCGGGATCGCGGTCTGGCACGAAGCCGATGATGTGGCCGATCTGGCCGAGGTCGACGCAGGCCTGGTCCTCAACGACGATGATCTTCCGGTCAGCGCGATGGCCGACCGGGGCTTTGGTGTCTTTCTTCGCAATACCCGTCAATAAGCGCTTTGCCGAACAACGACATGGCCGTCTCTTCGCCTTCCCCAAATCAGGCTCTCGACCTTCAGCACGCTGTTGGCCCGCGGCCCGCCGCTGATCTGCCTCCGGCTGGCGGGCCAAGGGCTCCGGGCCGGTATCCCGGACCTCTCGCGGTCTGGGCGTTGCTCGGGCTGGTGAGCCTGCTGCCTCTGGCCGCCGCGCTTGACCCGTCGGGCTCAACGGAACCAGGCTCCGAAGCCTATGGCCGCGCCTCAGTCGCAGTATCGGCATCCCCTTCTGCAGCGTCGCGCACTGCATCGCCAGCACCGGCTTTGCCGACGTCGCGACCGACTGTCCCTGCAGCCCAGGCGGGCCAGGCAGTCAATTCTCAGGAAGCCGCGCCCGTCAGCACGGCAGCAGGCACCGAGAAAAGAACCGATATCGCCGATTCAGCGCAACTCTCTCCCGATGGCTCGAGCAGCCTCGACGCGGGCGGCGCTCCGACAACGGCTCTCGCCGATTCAGCAGCCCCATCTGCGGCACGCAAGGAGCCCTTGCGTCTGACTCCTGCCCGGCCTGGCCTGGCCTCGCCAACCCAGCACCCGCGGTGGCATCTCTTGTCCGAGGTGCAGCGCAACCTGCTGGCCCCCTTCGAGGAGCAATGGTCCGAGCTCTCCAACCGTGAGAAGCAGGCCCTTGCAAATATGGCGCAGCGCTTTCCGGAGGTTTCGGCCGACGACCAGGAGCGCAGCATGAAGCGGCTGGCCGAATGGGCGGAGCTGACCCCTGAAGACCGGCGGCTGGCGCGCTACAACTACCGCTGGATGCAGCAACTCGATCGCACGGAAGTGTTGGCTGCCTGGGAGCAATATCAGAGTCTGACGCCACAGCAGCGTGCAGTGCTTGCGGCAGTCGGTCGCACCAGCAATACGGCAGCCACGCATCCGGGCCGCCGAACCGGCCTTGCAGCCGAAGCGGCGCAACCCCTGCCCAGACGCGTGCCTCCCGTGCCCGAGATCCCGGACCTTTAAGTCGTGTTCTTCACCGGCAACACCGCCCGGCTGCTTTCATGAGCGCCCTTCCGCTCGCACCCGGTGGCTCCAGCATCGTGCCCGCTGGAGCATGGCGGCGCTTCATGTGCGCAGGCTATGAAGGGTTGATCCTTTTTGGAGTGGTCATCTTTTTTGGATACGCCTTTTCGGCCGTGACCCGCTTCGAGGGGCATCTGCCCCAGACCGCGGGTCTGAGGCTGGCCTTTCAGGTGTATCTGCTGGTTGTCGTGGGCGCCTATTTCAGTTGGTTCTGGAGCCGGGGTCGTCGCACGCTGGCCATGAAAACACTCGGTGTTCGACTGGTCGATCACACGGGCGCGGCCCTCAGCCCCGCGCGAGCCATGGCGCGTTACGTTGTCGCATTGATCTGCATCGCGCTGCCGCTCGGTCTGGCCAAGGGCATCGGAATCATCGGCTTGCTGCTGCTGCCGATCCCCTTCATGCTCGCGCTCGTACTGCCTTCGCGCAACACCCTCTATGACCTGATCGCGGGTACACGCCTGATCATCGACGATCCCCGGCCGCCCGCAAACAAGCCGGCGGATCGTTGAGTGCTGCTGACCTCCTGAAAGCCCTCAGGCGGCTACGCAATCCACAAAATATCGCGTGCTGCCCGATCCCGACTCACTCACCAAGCCATGAACATCGGTTGAGAAACCCGGAAAGCGCTGATTGAACGAGCGCACGAACTTCAGGTACTCCACGATGGTTCGGTTGAAGCGCTCGCCCGGAATCAACAAAGGGATCCCGGGTGGATAGGGTGTCACCAGCATGGTGGTGATACGGCCCTCGAGATCGTCGATCTCGACACGGTCGACCCGCCGATGCGCCAGGCACTCATAGGCATCCGACGGCTTCATGGCGGGCTCCATATTCGAGAGGTACATCTCGGTCGTGACCCGTGCCACATCATGAGTGCGATATTCCTCATGAATACGCTGGGCCAGATCACGCAGCCCCACCCGCTCGTACTGCGGAAACTTGGCAACGAACTCGGGCATGACGCGCCACAGCGGCTGGTTGGCGTCGTAGTCCATCTTGAACTGCTGCAACTCCGTCACGAGCGTATTCCATCGCCCTTTGGTGATGCCGATCGTGAACATCACAAAGAACGAGTAGAGGCCTGTTTTTTCGACCACCACGCCATGTTCGGCCAGGTATTTGGTCACCAGTGACGCCGGAATTCCCCAATCGGAGAAGGCTCCGTCCATGTCCAGCCCGGGGGTGATGAGGGTGGCCTTGATCGGGTCGAGCATGTTGAAACCCTCGGCCAGAGGGCCGAAGCCATGCCAGGCCTCGTTGGGCTCAAGGAACCACTCATCGCGTCGACCTGCGCCCACATGGTCAAAGGCCTTCGGGCCCCACACCCGGAACCACCACGAGTCACCAAACTCCTCGTCGACCTTCTTCATAGCGCGGCGGAAATCCAGCGCCTCTGAAATCGACTCCTCCACCAGAGCCCGTCCGCCGGGCTGCTCCATCATGGCTGCCGCCACATCGCAGGACGCGATGATCGCGTACTGCGGTGAGGTGGAGGTGTGCATCAGGTAAGACTCGTTGAAGCGGTAGCCATCGAGCTGACGGTCCTGCGCGTCTTGCACCAGAATCTGCGAGGCCTGCGACAGACCGGCCAGCAGCTTGTGGGTCGACTGCGTGGAGAAGACCATGGTCGACTTCAGACGAGGCCGGTTCTCGCCGATGGCGTGCATCTCGTGATAGAAGGGATGAAAGGTGGCATGCGGCAGCCAGGCCTCATCGAAGTGCAGGTTCTCGATGTGTTCGCCAAGCATCTGCTTGATCGTCTCGACGTTGTAGAGCACGCCGTCATAGGTGGACTGTGTGATGGTCATCACCTGAGGCTTGACATCCTTGCGCTTGATGAGGGGGTTGGCCTCGATCTTTCGGCGGATGCTCTCGATGCTGAATTCCTCTCGCGGAATCGGCCCGATGATGCCCAGATGATTGCGGGTGGGCTGCAGAAAGATCGGTACCGTGCCGGTCATCATGATGGCATGCAGCACGCTCTTGTGGCAGTTGCGATCAACCAGCACCACATCGTCGGTGGCCACCGTGGAATGCCAGACGATCTTGTTGGCCGTTGACGTGCCGTTGGTCACAAAGAACAGGTGATCGCTGCTGAAGATGCGAGCGGCATTTCGCTCGCTCGCAGCCACAGGCCCGGTGTGATCCAGCAACTGGCCAAGCTCTTCCACTGCATTGCAGACATCGGCACGTAGCATGTTCTCACCGAAGAACTGGTGAAACATCTGGCCCACCGGGCTCTTCAGAAAGGCTACGCCGCCCGAGTGTCCGGGGCAGTGCCAGGAGTAGGAGCCGTCATTGGCGTAGTGCACCAGCGCCTTGAAAAACGGCGGGGCCAGCGAGCTCATGTAGTTGTTGGCTTCACGGATGATGTAGCGGGCCACGAACTCGGGCGTGTCCTCGAACATGTGAATGAATCCGTGCAACTCCTTGAGAATCTCGTTGGGAATGTGCTGGGACGTGCGCGTCTCGCCAAACAGGAAGATCGGAATGTCGGCGTTGCGATGACGGGTCTCGCGAATGAAGCGGCGCAGCTCCGAAATGGCCTTGCTCTCGGGGCCTTCCTCATTGATCTCCTCGTCGTCGATCGAGACGATGAACGCCGAGGCACGTGCCGCCTGATTGGCGACCATGGTCACATCGAAATACGTGAAGCCGCCGACCACCTCCATGCCCTGGTCTTCAATGGCCTTGGCCAGAGCCCGGATACCCAGGCCGCTAGCGGATTCGGACTTCCAGTCCTCGTCGATGATGATGACCGGGAAACGGAATTTCATGGCGCGGCTCCAGGCCGGAGTGAAGCCGGCGGGGCAAGAGGGAGAGAGGAGGAAGGCTAAGGACGGAGTTCGATCGCGAAAGGCCACTGAATGGCCGCCGTCGATCGCGAGGGCGAAAGTAAATCACACTTCAGCCCAAAGGATGTGCTTCATCTGCAGCCCGGGTACACCCCAAGGCCTTCGCTGTCACGAGCATGCGACACTGAAGGCCCGCCCACTTCACGGTTTCATGCCATGGCGCTCTCGCTCCAGGACAAGCTGGTTGTTGCGATCTCCTCGCGGGCCCTCTTCGACTTCGAGGAAGAGAACCGGGTCTTTGAGGCCAGCGATGACCACGACTACATGTCGCTGCAACTGCAACGGCTGGATGAACCGGCCCGCGAGGGATGCGCCCTGCCCCTCGTTCGCAAGCTGCTGGCCTTCAATGCCGGACAGACGCATCGGGTAGAGGTGGTGATCCTGTCGCGCAATGATCCCGCGAGCGGCATGCGGGTGTTCCGGTCGGCAAAATTCCATGGGTTACCGATCGAGCGCGGTGTTTTCACCCGCGGACGCAACCCCTACGCCTATCTGAATGCTCTGGGTGCGCATCTGTTCCTGTCAGCCAATGAAGAGGACGTGCGCAGTGCACTGGCTGCGGGCTTTCCAGCGGCGCGGGTCTACCCGGAATCAGCCCGTGCGGGCGGCTCCCATCCTCAGGAGGTGAGAATCGCATTTGACGGCGATGCGGTCCTGTTTTCGGACGAAGCCGAGCAGGTCTTTCAGAAGGAGGGCCTGGACGCCTTTCAGCAACACGAATCAGACCGAGCCCACACGCCCTTGATGCCGGGGCCATTCAAGCCCCTGCTGCAGGCGCTGCAGGCCCTGCGGGCTCAATCCGACAGCCCCATGCGTATCCGCACTGCGCTGGTTACCGCCCGCAGTGCCCCTGCGCATGAGCGCGCGGTTCGCACCCTGATGGCATGGGATGTCGAAGTGGATGAAGCCATGTTCCTGGGCGGACTGGACAAAGGTCGGTTCCTGGCGGCCTTCGAGCCTGACTTCTTCTTTGATGACCAGACCCGCCATTGCGAGTCTGCTGCCAGCGCAGGACCCACAGGCCATGTCGTGCATGGCGTGGCGAATGCTGCGCGGTGAGGTCAGGCCATGAGCCTCGGCTGAGCAGCCCGGTCAGGGAGCAGGCGCTGCCTGAACACCGCGCCTTGATCTGAAGCCAGAGTCTTTCCCAGGAGCGGCCGTCTCGCCCTGAGGCGAGGGTCTTGGCAAGGAGTCCATGTCTTGCTTTGGAGCGGATCAGCCTTTCTTGAGGGCTGCAAAGGCGGCCTGCATGGCTGTTGCAGAGGCGGGTTGTTGAACCGACCGATCTGTCCTTGAACCCCTGGCTCCCCCCGGTCTCGCCCCGGATCGAGTCCCGGAGGGGCCCGCACCCCCTCCTGCCCGCAGTGCAGCAGGGAAATCGTTAGAGCGCTGGGTCCCCGCCGCGGTCTGAGAGGCCCGGATCTCGCCTGAGCGCATGGTCAGGGCGATTCGCTTGCGAGCCACATCGACCTCAACCACCCTCACCTTGACCACCTGCCCGGCCTTGACCACCTCGCGTGGATCCCGGACAAAGCGGTCAGCGAGCTCGGAGACATGAACCAGCCCGTCCTGGTGCACGCCGATGTCCACGAAGGCGCCGAAGTTGGCGACATTGGTCACCACCCCTTCGAGGCTCATGCCGGCCTGCAGGTCAGTGATTTTTTCAATGCCATCGCGAAACGAGGCTGTGGTGAAGCTGCCTCGGGGATCACGACCTGGCTTTTCCAGTTCAGCGAAAATGTCCCGCACGGTAGGCAGACCAAAGCGCTCATCGGTGAACTGCTCCGGTGACAGGCGCTGCAGGGCGCCGGCCCGACCGATCACCTCGCCTGCAGGCTTTCCCAGACGTTCCACAATACGGCGCACCACGCCATAGGCCTCGGGGTGAACCGCCGAGGCATCCAGCGGATCATCGCCGTGCGCGATGCGCAGAAAACCCGCTGCCTGTTCGAAGGCTTTTTCACCCAGGCGGGGCACTTCGAGCAGGGCCGAACGGGTACGAAACGGTCCGTGGCTGTCTCGGTGTGACACGATGCGTTCGGCCAGAGCAGGACCGACTCCGGCCACGCGCGCCAGCAACGGCACTGATGCGGTATTGAGATCGACACCCACGCCATTGACGCAATCCTCAACCACCGCGTCGAGGCTGCGAGCCAGCTGGTGCTGGTTCACATCATGCTGATACTGACCCACACCGATCGATTTGGGTTCGATCTTGACCAGCTCAGCCAGCGGATCCTGCAACCGGCGTGCAATCGAGACTGCGCCCCGCAAACTCACATCAAGCTGCGGAAACTCTCGAGCTGCCAGGGCTGATGCCGAGTAGACCGAGGCACCGGCCTCGGACACCACCACCTTCTGGGCCGACAGATCGGGATGCTGACGGAACAGGTCACTGACCAACCGCTCGGTCTCACGGGATGCCGTGCCGTTGCCGATCGCGATCAGCGCGACTCCATGGCGCAGTGCAAGACCCGCCAGGGTGGCGATCGAACCTTCCCAGTCGCGGCGCGGCTCGTGGGGATAGAGGGTTGCGGTATCGAGCAGCCGACCGGTGGCATCAATGACGGCCGCCTTCACACCGGTTCGCACGCCGGGATCCAGACCCATCACGGCCTTGGGCCCCGCAGGCGCGCCCAGCAGCAGGTCCTTGAGATTGGTGGCAAAGACCCGGATCGCTTCGGTTTCAGCGGACTCGCGCACGCGTGCAAGCAGTTCACTCTCGAAGTGCATCTGGATCTTCACGCGCCATGACCAGCGAAGTACATCGGCGAGCCAGGCATCCGCCGGCTGAGGCTGTGCGCCGAAGACTGCGCCCAGTCCCACCAGACCGCCCAGGCGGGCCACGCACGGATGCGGCACGAGGGCTTCACGTGCCTCACCCAGCGAGAGCGCCAGCTTCAACACGCCCTGCGCACGTCCACGCAACAACGCGAGGGCTCGATGCGACGGCAAGGTAGCGATCGGCTCGTCATGTTCAAAGTAGTCGCGAAACTTCTCGGTATCGGCACCCGCCGTCACGGTCTCCAGCCGACGCGCGCTCAGGAGCCCCTCGTCCCACAGGAAGACCCTGAAATCGGCCAGCACGGCAGGATCTTCGGCAAAGGTTTCCGCCAGGATGTCCCGCGCTCCCTCCAGCGCGGCCTTGACGTCCGCGACGCCCGCCTGCGCATTCACATAGGCCTGCGCGGCCTGCTTCGGATCCAGTGACCGATCCTGACGAAGCGCAAGGGCGAGCGGCTCGAGGCCTGCGTCGCGCGCTGTCTGGGCTCGCGTCTTGCGCTTGACCTTGTAGGGCAGATAAAGGTCCTCGAGAACCTGGCGGCTGTCTGCAGCGTCGATGGCGGCACGCAGCGCATCCGTGAGCTTGCCCTGCCCGTCAATGAGCTGAAGGATGCTGGCGCGTCTGGACTCCAGCTCCCTCAGCGCATGCAGCCGCTCTTCAAGCAGCCGCAACTGGGTGTCATCCAGGCCATCGGTCACCTCCTTGCGATACCGCGCAATGAAGGGCACCGTGGCGCCTTCGTCGAGCAGTCCGACCGCTGCGGTGACCTGACTGACCCGGGCGCCAACCTCTTTTGCGAGCGTGGCGAGAATCCGCGCGCTGGCCTGGGGTGTCAGCCCCTTGGGGGTCTCAGGCTCGCCGGCATCGAGCGGGGGCGTTGCGCCAACGACCAGTGTTGTTCCAAGCGGGGAATTTGCACCAAGAGGGGACGGGGCGCTCGGGGAAGAAACTTCACTCATGGGGGCTCGCACAATCAAAGCGACCGGTGCAGGAACTCCCGTGAGCTCCTGCACCGAAAAGGCGCCGGATTCTACACAGCCTCAGTGAACCACCCGCTCAAAGACAAATTGCCCATGATCGAAATCCACCGGCACGACATCCTTGGGCGCGAACCGGCCCTCGAGAATTGCCCTGGCGACGGGATTCTCGAGATGCTGCTGGATGGCCCGCTTGAGCGGTCGGGCGCCAAACACGGGATCGAATCCCGCGTTGGCAATCTCGTCGAGAGCCCGTTCGGACACCTCCAGCACCAGTTCGCGTTGCGCCAGGCGCTCCTCCAGCCGTTTGAGCTGGATACGGGCGATCGAGCGGATGTGCTCCTGCGCCAGACCATGAAAGACCACGATCTCATCGATCCGGTTGATGAACTCAGGCCGAAAATGCTGCTTGACCTCGCCCATCACCGCATCCTTGATGCGATGCGCAGCAGCGCCCTCGGCGGACAGGCGCTGGATCTCATGTGACCCCAGGTTGGAAGTCATCACGATGACCGTGTTCTTGAAGTCCACGGTTCTGCCCTGGCCATCCGTCATGCGGCCATCATCAAGGACCTGCAACAGCACATTGAAGACATCGGCATGGGCCTTTTCGACTTCGTCGAACAGGATCACGCTGTAAGGATTGCGTCGCACGGCCTCGGTCAGCGCGCCACCCTCCTCGTATCCGACATAGCCCGGAGGCGCACCGATCAGCCGGGAAACAGAGTGCTTTTCCATGAACTCGCTCATGTCGATGCGGATCATGTGGTCAGGCGAATCGAAGAGAAAATTGGCCAGAGCCTTGCACAGCTCGGTCTTGCCCACGCCGGTCGGCCCGAGAAACAGAAATGACCCATAGGGCCGATTGGGGTCGGACAGCCCTGCACGCGAACGCCGGATGGCATCACTGACCAGGCGCACGGCCTCATCCTGACCCACCACCCGCTCATGCAGCTTGGCTTCCATCTGCAGCAGTTTCTCGCGCTCGCCCTGCATCATCTTGGATACGGGAATGCCCGTGGCCCGCGACACCACCTCCGCGATTTCTTCGGCGCCCACCTGGGTGCGCAGCAGTCTGGGGCGTGCCGGCTCGCCTGAGCCTGCGCCACCCGATCCGGAGACGCCACCGGTTTCGGCCTCGTGGGCCCGTGCGAGGCGGCCCTCCAGTTCGGGCAGCCGGCCATATTGAATTTCGGCCACCTTGTCGAACTGACCCTTGCGCTGCAGATCGGTCATCTCGAGCCGCAAACGGTCGATTTCGGCCTTGATCGCTGCACTGCCCTGAACGGCGGCCTTCTCGGCCTTGAGGATGTCTTCGAAGTCGGCGTATTCCTTTTGAAGGCGAACGATCTCCTGCTCGATGAGATCCAGACGCTTGCGCGAAGCCTCGTCAGACTCCTTGCGCACCGCCTCCCGCTCGATCTTCAACTGGATCAGGCGCCGGTCGAGCTTGTCCATGACTTCGGGCTTGGAGTCAATCTCCATCTTGATGCGCGCAGCAGCCTCGTCGATCAGGTCGATGGCCTTGTCGGGCAGGAACCGGTCGGTGATGTAGCGGTTCGACAGTTCGGCTGCCGCGACGATCGCGGGGTCGGTGATCTCGATCCCATGATGCAGTTCATAGCGCTCCTGCAGGCCTCGCAGGATCGCAATCGTGGCCTCCACGGTGGGTTCGCCCACCAGCACCTTCTGAAAACGCCGCTCGAGTGCCGCATCCTTTTCGATGTACTTGCGATATTCGTCGAGGGTGGTCGCTCCCACGCAGTGCAGTTCGCCGCGCGAGAGCGCGGGCTTGAGCATGTTGCCGGCATCCATGGCGCCTTCGGCCTTGCCTGCGCCCACCATGGTGTGGATTTCGTCGATGAAGACGATGGTGCGGCCTTCGTCGGCTGCAATGTCTTTCAGAACCGCCTTGAGCCGCTCCTCGAACTCGCCGCGATACTTCGCTCCGGCGAGCAACGCAGCCATGTCGAGGGAAAGCACCCGCTTGTCCTTGAGGGTGTCGGGCACTTCGCCATTCACGATCCGCTGGGCCAGACCCTCGACGATCGCGGTCTTGCCCACACCCGGCTCACCGATCAGGACCGGATTGTTCTTGGTCCGTCGCTGCAGGATCTGGATGGCACGGCGGATTTCGTCGTCTCGGCCGATCACCGGATCGAGCTTGCCGGCACGCGCACGCTCCGTGAGGTCGACGGTGTATTTCTTCAGGGCTTCGCGCTGATCCTCGGCCTGGGCACTGTTGACGCTCTGCCCGCCGCGCACGGCCTCGATGGCACCCTCCAGTGCCTTTCGCTGCAGCCCGCCCTCGCGGGCGATCCGACCGGCCTCGCTCTTGTCGTCGGCCAGGGCCAACAGGAACATCTCGGTGGCAATGTACTGATCGCCCCGGCGAGTTGCTTCCTTTTCGGCCAGATTGAGCAGATTGACCGTATCGCGGCCGATCTGAAGCTCGCCGCCCGTGCCGCTCACCTGGGCAATCCGGCGCAAACCCGCATCGACCGATGCCCGCAGGGCGGGGATCCGAACACCCGCCCGCTCGAGCAGCGCCCGGCCAGAACCATCGGGCTGCGCGAGGATGGCCGAAAGCAGGTGCAACGGCTCCACATACGGATGGTCGCTCGCATTGGCCAGGCTCTGAGCCTCGGCCAGGGCCTGCTGGAACTGGGTGGTCAGCTTGTCGAGTCGCATGGCAATCCTGAAGGTTGACGTGGCGCCGGGGGCTTGAGCCCTCCGGTCCTACAATGGCATGGGTCTGCAACTGCGGCCGATCCTGTTGGTTTTCAAGGCCTGCCCACTGGAACTTCATGACCACTCCCCGACTCTTCACTCCCTTCAGCCTGGGTTCGCTCGAGCTGCCCAATCGCATCGTGATTGCGCCCATGTGCCAGTACTCAGCGCAAGAGGGCTGCGCCACGGACTGGCATCTCGCCCATCTGGGTCAGCTGGCCATGTCGGGGGCAGGCCTGCTCATCATCGAGGCGACTGCGGTCGAGCCTGTCGGGCGTATCACCCCGGGCTGTCTGGGTCTGTGGGATGACACAACCGAAGCGGCCCTGGCCCGGGTACTGAAAGCGGTTCGCAGCATGGCCTCGATGCCGATTGCCTTGCAGATCGGGCATGCAGGGCGCAAAGGCTCGAGTGGCCGTCCCTGGGAAGGGGGCCAGCTGATTCCCCTCCAGGAGGGTGGCTGGATTCCGGTCGGACCTTCTGCCCTGCCCCACCTGGACAGCGAAACGCCGCCCCATGCACTGAGTGCATCCGAGCTCAAGGCGCTGCGAGACCGCTTCGCCGACACGGCCCGTCGGGCGGCCCGACTCGGGATCGATGCGATCGAGATGCATGCGGCCCATGGCTATCTGCTGCATGAATTTCTTTCCCCGATCGCCAATCAGCGCACCGATGCCTGGGGCGGCGATCTGCAGGGCCGCATGCGGTTTCCGCTGGAGGTCTTTGAGGCGATGCGCGCAGCCTGGCCGTCCGACCGGCCGCTGGGTGTTCGGGTATCGGCCACCGACTGGGTCGAAGGCGGCTGGGATATCGAACAGACGGTGGTGTTTGCCCGCGAACTCGAACGACGGGGCTGCCACTGGATCGATGTGTCATCGGGCGGGGTGTCGCCCGCCCAGAAGATCCCGCTGGGCCCGGGCTACCAGGTGCCTCTGGCCGCTCGGCTGCGCCAGGAAGTTGCCATGCCGGTCATGGCGGTGGGCCTGATCACCGAACCCGCCCAGGCCGAAGACATCCTCCAGCAGGGGCAGGCCGATCTGATCGCCCTGGCCCGGGGCCTGCTCTGGAACCCCCGCTGGCCCTGGCATGCGGCCGCGGCCCTGGGCGCGAGCGTGAGCGTGCCCCAGCAGTACTGGCGGTCTCAGCCTAGAGAACTCAAGGATGTTTTTGGCAGCATCCGGTTTGGCGCGAGATGACCGGCTGATCCAGAAAACCGGCAGCGCACACGGTGTTACGATTGTCTGAACCGGCCAATGCCGATCGGGTCAGACCCGGATCGGTTCCACGAGCCGCAGCGCGGTCGCATCCCGCAGGGAGACAGTCTTCATGCTCAAGTCAGTTCAGCTGGGCCGCCAGTGCGGCCTGAAAGTCTCCAGGCTGTGCCTGGGCACCATGAATTTCGGCGAACCCGGCAAGGGTCATCAGGGCGACTGGACGCTGGGTCTGGATGAAGCGCGGCCCATCTTCCGGGCGGCCATCGATGCCGGTCTCTTTTATTTCGATACCGCCAACATCTACGGACTGGGAGCCTGCGAGGCCGTGGTGGGGCAACTGCTGCGCGAGATGCTGCCGCGCGACCAGTATGTGCTGGCCACCAAGGTCGCCATGGCCATGGGCAAGGGCCCAAACCAGAGCGGGTTGTCGCGCAAGCACATCATGGAAAGCGTCGATGCCAGTCTCAAACGCATGGGCACCGATTACATCGACCATCTGGTGATCCACCGGCATCCCCATGGCGTGCCCGGCCACGGCGCCATTCCGATCGAGGAAACACTGCAGGCGCTGCATGATCTGGTGAGAGCCGGCAAGGTGCTCTACCTGGGCGCCTCCTCGATGTTTGCGTGGCAGTTCGTCGAGCTGCAACTGAAGGCCCGCCTGAACGGCCTGACGCCCTTCGTCTCGATGCAAAACCACTACAACCTGGTTTATCGCGAAGAAGAGCGCGAAATGATTCCCTATTGCCTGCAGGAAGGGATCGCGCTCACGCCCTGGTCACCGCTGGCCCGCGGCATTCTGGCGGGCGCCTATCGAGGCGGCTTTGAGGGCGGCTCAACGGCGCGCTCACAGGGCCGCGACCGACAGCGCACGCAGGGTCTGTACCGAGGCGAAGCCGTGTTTCCGATTGCTGATCGGGTCATCGAGGTCGCCGATCGAATCGGCAAGACCCCGGCACAGGTTTCACTGGCCTGGGTGCTGTCCAAGCCCGGTGTGGTCGCGCCGATCGTCGGCGCATCGAAGGTCGAGCAGATCCGGCAACTGATCGAGGCGGCCGACATCACCCTCGATGCGGCCGACATCGCCTATCTCGAAGCACCCTACCAACCGGTCGAGAACCTGCTCTCGATCGGCTATTCATGAGTATTGGCCTCGGATCCGAATCAACTCCGGGATCCGCATCAAAACCCATTCCATCGCAAGACGGGGAGACGCATGAACTTCGATTTTTCAGATGACCAGAAGGCGCTGGCCGAACAGGCCCGCCGGTTCCTCGACAAGGAATGCCCCAGTACGACCGTAAGAGCCGTCCTCGAAGGCAACCTCTCTCACGACGCAACCCTCTGGCGCGGTGTGGCCGAGATGGGCTTTCTTGGCGTCGTGGTGCCGGAGCAGTACGGCGGCCTGGGCCAGAGCTATCTCGACCTGTGCGTGGTTGCCGAAGAAATGGGCCGTGCGCTCGCTCCGGTTCCCTTTTCGTCCTCGGTGTTTCTTGCCACCGAATTTCTGCTCGAGGCCGGTAGCGAGGCGCAAAAGGCGCTCTGGCTGCCCAGGCTGGTGACTGGCGAGGCGATCGGCACCCTGGCCTTCACCGAATCCGCGGGACCGGTCACTCCGGCCTCGATCCAGCTGAGCGCGCGTCGCTCCCCGGGGGGCGCAAGGCTCACCGGCCACAAGACGGCCGTGCCCGACGGTGGCATTGCGGATCTCGCCGTGGTGGTTGCTCGCAGCGCCGCAGGCCGAGGTGCGGAGGGCATCTCGCTGTATCTGGTCGATCTGAATCAGGATGGCGTACGCCGCACCAGCCAGACCACGATCGATCCCACCCGTGGACATGCCCGGCTTGATTTCAATCAGGTTCAAGGCGAATTGCTGGGCGCGACGGGCCAGGGCGGCGCGATCCTGAGTCGGGTGCTCGACCGGGCTGCCGTGCTGACCGCGTTTGAGCAGATTGGCGGGGCGGACCGGGCCCTCATGATGGCCCGCGACTATGCCCAGGAGCGCATGGCCTTTGGCCGACCGATCGGTTCGTTCCAGGCCATCAAGCACATGCTGGCCGACATGTATGTGTCGGCCACGCTGGCCCGATCCAATGCGTACTACGGCGCATGGGCGCTTTCGACCGGCGCGGCAGAGCTGCCTGTTGCAGCGGCCACGGCTCGGGTCAGTGCGACCCAGGCCTTCCAGCATTGCGCCAAGAACAACATCCAGGTGCATGGCGGCGTGGGCTTTACCTGGGCCTTTGATTGCCATCTCTTCTATCGCCGGGCCAACCTGCTTGCGCTCAGCCTGGGGAGCCAGTCGCAGTGGGAAGATGCCCTGGTCGAGCGCATGCGCGATCAACGTACGGCTCTGCTGAAGGCCGCCTGAGGTCAAGGCCGCCGGAGGGCTTGCCTCTGACGCTTTGCCTGACAACCCGATCCGATCTGTCAAGGAACACCGAAATGAATTTCGACGAGACCCCCCAGGAAGCCACCTTCAGGGCCGATGCACGGGCCTGGCTCAATGACAATGCGCCCAGGGACTGGCTCGAGGACCTGCAGAAATCAACCGTCCAGAGCGTGAACATCCGCGGCGTGGACATCATGGCCGCCTCCAAGGCGTGGCACAA
>JBKCEY010000514.1:0-889 GCA_046304115.1 Burkholderiales bacterium
CCAGACGCTTGAGCAGGGCTATGCGCATCACATCCAGCGCCTGATGGTCACGGGGCTCTATGCACTGCTCCTGGGTGTGAAGCCGCAGCAGGTGCATGAGTGGTATCTGTCGGTGTATGTCGATGCCGTGGAGTGGGTGGAGTTGCCCAACACCCTGGGCATGAGCCAGTACGGCGATGGAGGCCTCATGGCCAGCAAGCCCTATGTGGCCACCGGAAAATACATCCAGCGCATGGGCGGCCCCTGCAAGGGCTGTCGCTACGACCCCGGGCAGCGAGAGGGGGAGCGAGCCTGCCCCTACACCACGCTCTACTGGGATTTTTTGATGCGCCATGAATCGTTGCTTGCGAAGAACGCGCGCATGGCCCTGCAGGTCAAGAACGTGGCGCGCCTGAGCGATGCACAACGACAGGCCGTGATGATGCGTGCCGAGGCCATCCGCAGTGGTGCGGTGGGAGCAGGGGCTTGAATCCGAACCACCGTTCCAGACCGGCGCGGGATGTTGGACCGGCACCGGATTCCGCCTGGGTCAAGGCCTACACGCCAACGCAAGAAGCCGCCCGTGATGTAGCGCCAGCCCGTGGCTACACGCCCACCCGTGAAGCCGCCCTTGCGCGCATCGCAGCTGTGCGCCCCAGTGACTATGCCCGCAGCCGCAATGCGCTCGAGGGTGCGGTGAGTGGTCTGTCGCCTTACATCACGCACGGTCTGGTCAGCTTGCGCGAGGTGCTGGCGGGCGTCACGGCCAGGCAACCGCTCGATGTGCAGCACAAGTTCGTTTACGAACTGGGCTGGCGCGAGTATTTCCGCCATGTCTGGCAGTTTCGGGGCGAGGCCATCTTCAGCTCGTTGCACGAAGGCCTGTTGCCGGACGATTGCTACGCTCCGG
>JBKCEY010000515.1:0-10371 GCA_046304115.1 Burkholderiales bacterium
GTGTGGAATGCGGGATCGTCTGCAACGAGGCCACCGGCAAGGGCGGCACCTACGACCCGGGCACGGTCAAGAAGCATCGTCGGGCCCAGGAAATCGCAGCCGAAAACCGGCTGCCCTGCATCTATCTGGTCGACTCGGGCGGTGCCAACCTGCCCAATCAGGACGAAGTCTTTCCCGATCGGGAGCACTTCGGACGCATCTTCTTCAACCAGGCCAATCTTTCGGCCCGCGGCATTCCGCAGATCGCGGTGGTGATGGGCTCGTGCACCGCCGGTGGCGCCTACGTGCCGGCCATGAGCGATGAGTCGGTGATCGTGCGCAATCAGGGCACGATCTTTCTGGGGGGCCCGCCCCTGGTGAAGGCGGCCACCGGTGAAGAGGTTTCGGCCGAAGACCTGGGCGGCGGTGATGTGCATACCCGGCAATCCGGCGTGGCCGACTGGCTGGCCGACAACGACACCCATGCCCTGGCCATCGCCCGGCGCATCGTCAGCAATCTCAACTGGAAAAAGCCTGACTCGCTCGTGCTGCAGCCCGCCCGCGCGCCGCTCTACGATCCGCGCGAGCTGCACGGCGTGCTGCCCACCGATACCCGCAAGCCCTACGACGTGCGCGAGGTGATTGCCCGCATCGTCGATGGCTCGGAGCTCGACGAATGGAAAGCCCGCTACGGCACCACCCTGGTCACGGGCTTTGCCCATGTTCACGGCATGCCGATCGGCATCATTGCCAACAACGGCATCCTGTTCTCGGAATCCGCGCTCAAGGCCGCACACTTCATTGAGCTGTGCTGCCAGCGCAAGGTGCCGCTGCTCTTCTTGCAGAACATCTCGGGCTTCATGGTGGGCCGCAAGTACGAAAACGAAGGCATCGCCCGCAACGGCGCCAAGATGGTCACCGCGGTGGCCTGTGCCAGGGTCCCCAAGTTCACCGTGATCATTGGCGGCAGCTTCGGGGCGGGCAACTACGGCATGTGCGGACGGGCCTATTCGCCGCGGTTTCTCTGGATGTGGCCCAACGCGCGCATCAGCGTGATGGGTGGCGAGCAGGCGGCCTCGGTACTGGCCACCGTGCGCCGCGATGGTATGCAGGCCCGTGGCCAGACCTGGAGCACCGAAGAAGAAACCGCCTTCAAGGCGCCGATCCGGGCCCAGTACGACGTGCAGGGCCATCCGTATTACGCCAGTGCCCGCCTGTGGGATGACGGCATCATCGATCCGGCGGATACCCGTCGGGTGCTGGCGCTGGGGCTCTCGGCCAGCCTGAACGCACCGATCGAGGAGACCCGCTTCGGGGTGTTCCGGATGTAGTGCGGGTTCAGCAGGGATGCATCACGGGCGCATCATGGTTGCCTTGCGAGCGCATCATGGATGCACTTCGGATGCATTGTGGATCCATGATGGATTCTGTAATCTGAGCAGATCTTTCATGGATCCGCGCGGGCCTTTCATGCCGGTCAATCTGTCGATCAAGAACGTGCCCGATGCTCTGGCTCAGGCCTTGCGAGATCGGGCCGCCTCGCATCGGCGCTCGTTGCAGCAGGAGCTCCTGTGCCTGCTCGAGCAATCCGTAGGTCAAGAGCAGGCTTCTGCAGCCGAACCTGAGCGCAGGTCTGTGGTCGACCCCACCGTCGATCCTGAGCCCGATCCCGCAACCCACACCGACTGGCATCTGCCCGCGAACCGTCCACGCAAGAGTCTCCAGGAGATTGCCGAGAAGGCCAGGCGCCTGTTTCCCGAGGGGACCGAAGACTCCACGCCCATCCTTCGTCAGATGCGTGATGCCGGCCTGCGGGGCAAGGCCTGAACAGCCCACGAGATGTCGCCCCGCCTACGCCCGTCAGGGCCTGTCCATCCCGGTCGTCTTCATGTCGCAGAGCCTCCACCCGGCTATGCGCTCGGCCGGCTGGTGATCGACGCGAGTGTCCTGGCTGCCTGCGTGTTCCAGGAATCCCAATCCGACAGCGCCCGCCTGCTGATGTTCAATCGGCTGCTCCATGCCCCAACGGTTCTGCCCTACGAACTGGCCAATATCGCCACGCGCAAGGCCCGCAACCAACCCGAACTCGCAGCAGGCCTGTCCGAAATGCTGCAGGAAGCGCTCGAACTCGGCATCGCACTGATGCCAGCCCCTGCGCAAATCATTTACCCCTTGGCCGACCGTTATCGACTGTCCGCCTACGACGCAGCCTATCTCTGGGTTGCCGAACGGTTACAGGCACCTCTGGCCACCTTCGATGCCCGGCTCGCCCGTGCCGCCCAGCAGCATCTGAACTCACCACAAGACCCAGCCGCCCTCTGAGGGCAACGACAGTGCACAATTCACTGGGCTGATCCTCATCGACCGCCCTCGGACACCCTAGATCCCAAGGTCACCCATCGGCCGCAATACACACCGGAGACTCTTTCGCATGCCCCTGACCAGCCGCGCCCAGGCGATCGCCGAGCTCACCGCTCCCGGCCAGACCCACGAACTGCAAACCCGCCGATTCAGGGGCCGCGACCAGAAGATCTTCGTCAATGCACCCGCCTCACTGCGGGCGCTCTACGAATCCGCAGCCAGTCCGCAGACCTTCATCGTCTTTCAGGAAGAGCGCCTGAGCTTTGAGCAGGCCTGGGTCGAGGCCGGGCGCATCGGTGCACTGCTCGTTCAGCGCTACGGCATCGCGCCGGGCGACCGGGTGGCCATTTCCATGCGCAACTTTCCGGAGTGGGTGCTGGCCTTCATGGCCATCACCTCCATCGGCGGTATTGCGGTCGCCATGAACTCCATGTGGCAGCCCGACGAAATGGCCTATGGCCTGACCGACAGCGGCGCCAAGGTGCTCTTTGCCGATGCCGAGCGCATCGAGCGACTGAGCCGCGCCCGCGCGCGCCCGGCGGTTCAGGTGATCGCCGTGCGCACCGAGGCCGACACGCCCGAGGCTCCGCGGTTGTCCACGCTCCTCGCTGATTTCCCCGGTCCATCCAGTGATGCCTTGCAAGACTCTTCAGGCCTGGGCGTCATGCCTGCGCAGGCCCCAGCCAGCGACGACCCCGCCACCCTTTTTTACACCTCGGGCTCCACGGGCCATCCCAAGGGGGTGCTCAGCACGCACCGGGCCATCCTGAGTTCGCTCATGTCGTGGGAGCTCGATGGGCAGGCTGCCCTGCGCATGGAGGGTCTGGAGCCGCCCCCGCCTCCGGCCCAGCAGCCCGGCACCCTCATGGCTGTGCCGCTCTTTCATGTCACCGGCTCGCATGCGGTGTTTCTCATGAGCTACCGGATGCAGCGCAAGCTCGCCTGCATGCTCAAGTGGGATGTCGAAGAAGGTGCGCGCCTGATTCAGACTGAACGCCTGACCTCGTTCATCGCACCCGCTGCCATGACCGGCGATCTGGTCCGCCTCTCGCGCGAGGGCCGCTACGACCTCTCAAGCCTGGTGGCGGTGGGCGGCGGGGGCGCACCGCGCGCGCCCGAGCAGGTTGCGCAAATCGGCAAGTCCTTTGGCCAAGCCCTGCCCGGCACGGGCTGGGGCATGACCGAGACCAATGCCATCGGCTGCGGCATCGGTGGCCAGGAATACCTCGACAAGCCGGCCAGCTCCGGACGCTGCTCGGCCGTCATGGAGCTCAAGGTCATCGATGAAAGCGGCCGCAGCCTGGCGGCGGGCGAGCGGGGCGAACTCATGGTGCGCGGCACCGGCATGTTCGAGGGCTACTGGAACCGGCCCGAGGTCAATGCCGAGATGATCGACGCCGAAGGCTGGTTTCGCACCGGTGACATCGCCTATCTGGATGACGAGGGCTATGTCTTCATCGTTGATCGCAGCAAGGATCTGATCATCCGGGGCGGCGAGAACATTGGCTGCGGCGCGG
Source organism: Burkholderiales bacterium (assembly GCA_046304115.1). GTDB lineage: Bacteria > Pseudomonadota > Gammaproteobacteria > Burkholderiales > Burkholderiaceae_E > UBA4615. The sequence goes on from JBKCEY010000515.1 coordinate 3,858, forward strand.
TCGAGGCCGCGATGCTCGAGCATCCCAAGGTTCATGAGGTGGCGGTCTATGCGGTGCCCGATGAGCGCCTGGGTGAAGAGGTGGGCGCCACCCTGCATGGCGCGCCCGATCTCGACCTGGAGGAACTGCGCGCCTTCCTGATGAACCGTCTGGCCCGCTTCGAGGTGCCGCGCTACATGATCACCAGCGCGCAGCCTCTGCCCCGCACACCCTCAGGCAAGATTCTCAAGCGCGAGTTGCGTGATCTGGCGGTGCAGCAGTTACAGCCGGGGCTCTGAAACCGGGGCTCAGCCCACTTGAGGCATGATGCAGGCAACAGATCGCAAGCCCATGCAGCCCGCGGTCGCAACCAACGAGGAGACAGGGACATGACCACCCCCGCACCGAGCATTCCGGGCTACGACCTGCCGAGCGTCGAGGCCTGGATAGGCGCCAACATCCCCGAACTTGCTCCGCCCTTTCATTGGCTGCGCCTCGAAGGCGGGCACTCCAACCTCACCTACAAGCTCACCGATGCGCAGGGCCGCGAAGCCGTGATCCGGCGTCCGCCCATGGGCGAGCTGCTGCCCAAGGCCCATGACATGGGTCGTGAATGGGCCGTCATCAAGGCCCTGGGCGCCACGCCGGTGCCGGTGCCGGCTGCCTACGGATTCTGCGAAGACCCGGCCGTGACCGGCGCGCATTTCTATGTCATGGGCCTGATCGATGGCCATCCGCTCTACAGCGCCGATGACACGCGCAAGTGGGTGCCCGAGGCCAATCGGCAGCGCATGGCCGAATCCTTCATCGATGTGCTAGCCGACCTGCATACCGTGGATGTCGATGCGGTGGGCTTGTCGGATCTAGGCAAAAAGGACGACTACATCGGCCGCCAATTGAAGACCTGGTACCGCTCCTGGCTCGCCTCGGCCGGGCCTGCCCAATACGATGATCCGCGGGCCCATGCCCTGCAGAAATACTTTCTCGAGAACATCCCCAACCAGGGCCCGGCGCGCGTCGTGCACGGCGACTACGGCCTGCACAACACCCTGATCGGGCCCAGCGGCGCGCTGGCCGCGGTAGTCGACTGGGAGATCTCCACGCTGGGCGATCCTCTGGCCGATCTGGCCTATGCACTGAACCAGTGGTTTGATCCGTCAGATCCGCCCAATCCGAGGGTCGAGCCGCCCACCTCACTGCCGGGCTTTCCGTGCCGACCCGAACTGGCCGAGCGCTATGCGCGGCGCACCGGCCGGGATCTTTCGCGGCTCGATTACTACGTGGGCTTCAACCGATGGAAGTCGGCTGCCATCGTGCACGGCGTGTACGCGCGCTACTGCGAAGGCAAGAAGAGCGCCGAGGGCGTGAACATGCCTAGCCTGCGTCTGGCCGTCGATCAGCACCTAATGATGTCGGAGCAGGCCGTGGAACGGCTCGAACGACGGGCGGGATGAGGCCAGGCTCCTGAAGCAGATCTGACCCGGGCCCGGGTCAGTTGCGAACGCCAACGCCCGCCATCATCAGTCGATTCTCGCGCCAGCGGCCCCAGCGATAGTAGGCCCACGCCAGCAGCGCCGAACTCAGGGTGCCCGCCGGAAAGCTCCACCAGATCGCGGCCTCGTGCAGCCAGGGCTCCAGCGCCAGCGCGCAGGGCACCCTGAAGATCCACATGGTCACCGCAAAGATGAGGGTCGGAGCCATCATGGCCGAGTTGGCGCGCACCACCGCGCACAGGCTTGAGGTGATGCCCAGCGCAATCCAGCCCCAGAGCACGATGGCATTGATCTCACGGGCCTGAGCGAGCATCTCGCCGCCCCGGGGTACGAACAAGCCGAGCAGCAGGTCCTCGAGCAGATAGACCACGGCGGTGGCTAGAGAGGTCAGGCTCACGCCGACGATGCAGCCGCGCCAGGCGATTCGCTCGACGCGCGGCCACAATTGCGCACCAATGTTCATGGCGGCCATGGCTGTCATGGAAGAGGCCACCGCCGAAGCGGGCATCTGTACATAGCCCCAGAGCTGAGCCGCGGCGCTGTAGGCCGCTGCGGTGTCTGCGCCATGCCGGTTGACCAGACCCAGCAGCACGAAATAGGCGCCCTGCACCAGCACCGATTCCAGCGCCATCGGTGCGCCTCGACGGGCCATGCGATCGACCAGCGGCCAGTGGGGAATCAGGTGGCGCAATTGCGGCCCGCGCAAGGCAATCGGACTGCGCTTGCGCATGAGCGTGAGCACCATGGCGACCAGGGCAATCACGTGCGCGACCCAGCCCGCGATGGCCGCTCCGGCGATACCCAGCCCCGGCAGGCGCCCGCTGCCCGCGATCATCAGCGGAGTGAGGATCAGGGTCAGGCCGATCCACACGAGGTTGAAACGGAACGGCGTACGCGCATCCCCCGTGCCGCGCAGCATCATGAGCATGACCACGTACACGAAGAAGGTCGGCATGGTCAGGCAGACCCAGCGCATGTAGGTGATGCCATCGGCCAGGCTCTCCGTGGGCATGTTCATGCCCTTGAGCAACATGGGCGTAAACATCCAGCCCAGTGCGGCCATGACCAGACCGAAGCCAAAGGCGGTGCTCACGGTGGTGCCCACCACCCGACGAATACCCTGGCGGTCGCCAGCGCCAAGCGACTGACCGATGGCCACGCCTGCGGATGTGCCCAACCCCATGACGGCGCCCATCACCATCCACATGAAAATGGTGGTGTTCGCTACGGCGGTCAGGGCATATTCGCCCAGTTCGCGGCTCACCCAGAGCGCAGCCCAGGTGCCGGTGAGTGCATGCAGCAGATTGGTGGCGAGCAGAGGCAGGGCGAACCGCACCAGGGTCGGTGCGATCGGCCCTTCGATCAGCGCCTGCTCGCGAGACGAGCGGGCGACCGGTCGGTCACGCGCGCCCGCCTCGTCAGTCACGACAGTGACTTGAGGGGCCAGCCTCGATACGGGGCTGCAGGACTCAGTTGCGCCAGACGGCGGCTGAGGTCACATCGTCTTCGCCGCCTTCAAAGCGACGCAGCTCGTTGCGACCCACCACCAGATGGTGAACCGCATCGGGGCCGTCGGCGATACGCAGAGTGCGCTGCTGGGTGTACATCTCGGACAGCGGGGTCCATTGCGAGACACCGGTGGCGCCGTGCATCTGGATCGCGTCGTCGATGATCTTGCAGGCACGCTCGGGCACCAGGGCCTTGACCATGTGCACCCAGATCCGGGCTTCGCGGTTGCCGAGCACGTCCATGGCCTTGGCAGCCTTGAGCACCATCAGGCGCATGGATTCGATCTCGATGCGGGCGCGCGAGATGATCTCGATGTTGCCGCCCAGATGCGCAATCTTCTTGCCGAAAGCCTCGCGCGACAGGCCACGCTGGATCATCAGGTCAAGCGCTTTTTCGGCCGAACCGATCGAGCGCATGCAGTGGTGAATCCGGCCCGGGCCCAGGCGAACCTGCGAGATCTCGAAACCGCGGCCTTCGCCGAGCAGCATGTTGGTCTCGGGCACGCGCACATTCTCGAAGCGGATGTGCATGTGGCCGTGCGGCGCGTCGTCATGGCCGAAGACGCACATCGGCCCGAGAATCGTGACCCCGGGGGTTTCGATCGGCACCAGGATCTGCGACTGCTGCTTGTGGGGCGGAGCATCCGGGTCGGTCTTGACCATGGTGATCATGATCTTGCAACGCGGATCGCCCGCACCCGAGATGTAGTACTTCTCGCCGTTGAGCACCCACTCCTTGCCTTCCTTGTGGGCCCGCATGCCGATGTTCTTGGCATCCGACGAGGCGCGGTCGGGCTCGGTCATGGCATAGGCGGAACGGATCTCGCCGCTCAGCAGCGGCTTGAGCCAGCGCTCCTTTTGCTCGGGGGTGCCCACACGCTCGAGCACTTCCATGTTGCCGGTGTCAGGTGCCGAGCAGTTCATGGTCTGCGAGGCCAGGCGGTTCTTGCCGAGTTCGGCGGCGATGTAGGCGTAGTCGAGGTTCTTCAGGCCCTCGCCGGTTTCGGCATCGGGCAGAAAGAAGTTCCACAGGCCTTCCTTCTTGGCCTGGTTCTTGGCTTCTTCGAGGACGTCGAGCTGACCCGGGGCATAGCTCCAGCGATCGGCACGCCCTTCACCCAGCTTGTGGAACTTGACCGACATCGGGTCGACGACGTCGCGCACGAAACGCTTGACGTGTTCGTACAGGGGTTGCGCCGACTCGGACATGCGCAGGTCGTTGAGATCATCCGAGGGGTTCATCGCGAAGGCATTGCCCTTCGGTTGAACGGCCGTCATGTTGCCCATGGTTTCTCCTCCATTGACGGGCGACCCGTGTCGCCCGGTAGGCTGCTTGGTGCAGCCCTGTTGTTAATCGATCCGAACCCGTACTCTACCGCAGGGCGAGGTTTTTCCGCAGAGATGCTAGACAACCCCAGAGCGCGCACCCGCGGTCATCGCCCACTCAGCCCGACAGCACCCGCAACTGCGGGAGCACCTTGATCAGCTCAGCAGCGCCCGCGACTTCGAGGGCACCTTGCTCAGCTCAGCAAACCGGCCGCCCGGGCTGCCTCCACCCTCAGGCGTTCTGGTGAACCGAGCATCGGACGGTTGAACCCGATGCGCTTGAACCAGTAATGCAGGCCCACCAGGTCGGTAAAACCCATGCCGCCATGCACTTCGGTCGTGGCCTTGGCCACCGAGGTGGCCACTTCAGACACATGGGCCTTGAGATGACAGGCCATGCGGTGAGCGCTGTCGTGACGCGCGTCAAAGGCATGCGCCGCCCCCCAGAGCAGGGCTCGAGCCGGCTCCAGGTCGGCCGCCGCCTGGGCGCACAGATGCTTGACGGCCTGAAACGAGCCGATGGCTCGGCCGAACTGCACCCGCTGGCCTGCATAAGCCACAGCCTGATCGAGCATGTTGGAGGCCGCGCCCAGAGAGTCGGCGGCAAGCAGGATGCGCCCGGCATCGAGCAGCATCCGGCAGACCGTGGCGTTGGCCCGCGGCAGCGACTCGGGCGCAACCGAGTCAAACACCAGCTCGCCCGTGGGGCGGGATCGGTCCACCGTCTCGAGACGACGCACCGTCAGGCCCGGCGTACCGGCGCGCACCAGATGCAGGCCGTGGTCCTGATCGGCCACCAGCCAGGCGTCGGCCGCGAAGTCCAGGGCATAGCGGGCCACGCCGGTCAGTCGACCTTCATGCAGCCGCACACCGGCATCGGCCCGGGCTCCTGCAAGCTCGGACAGCGCCGCCCCCACCCAGCGCTTGCCGCTGGCCAGCTCGGGCAGCCACTGGCCTTGCTGCTCGGGGCTGCCGGCCTGCAGCAGGGCCAGCGGGACCAGCACCGCCTGTGCGATGAAGGGCACCGGCGCGACCGCATGGCCAAGGGCCTCGGCCACCACGCAGGCATCCAGCAAACCCAGGCCGGTGCCGCCGTGCTCAGCAGGGGTGATCAGGCCAAACACGCCCAGCTCGGCCAGCCCCTCCATCAGGTCGAGGGCACGATCCTGGGGCCCCTCGGCAAACTGGCGCACGCGGGCGAGCGGACAGCGGGCCTTGAGGAATTCATCGAGCGTATCGCGCAGCAACTGCTGCTCGGCGGACAGTCCGAATTCCATGTCAGGCTCCCGCCAGCTGAGGCTCGCGGGGCATGCCCAGACCCCGCTCGCTGATGATGTTCTTCTGGATCTGATTGGTGCCACCGCCAATGATCAGCCCCAGGTAGTACATGTAATGCACCTGCCAGGAGCCCTCGTCCTGCAGCTGCGGATGACTGCCATAGGCGAGGCCCCGCTCGCCCATCACGTCGATGCCCAGCAATTCGAGCTCGTGGCGCAGCTCGGTTCCCTGCATCTTGACCACCAGACGCGCGAGATCGACGCCGGTTGTCTGGTTGAGGTCCGCCGAGAGCAGTCGCAGATCATGCTGCTGCATGGCCAGGATGCGCCCCTGCAATCGCATCAGGCGATCGAGGAACTGCGGCTGATCGATCAGCCGCTCGCCATCAACGGTTTCGGCGCGCATCAGGTCGGTGAGCGCATTGAGGCGGGCCTGGGCAATGTTCGGATCAGCCAGCGAGTTGCGCTCGTTGCGCAGAATCACGTTGGCCACCTTCCAGCCCTCACCGCGCCGACCCACGATCTGATGGGCCGGCACGCGCACATCCGTGAAGAACACCTCGTTGAAGTTGGCGTTCATGGTCATGTCGACCAGCGGGCGGATCTCGATGCCGGGCGTATCCATGCGAAAGAGCAGAAAGCTGATGCCCTTGTGCTTGGGCGCATCGGGCTCGGTGCGCACCAGACAGAAGATCCAGTCGGCCAGATGCGCCGTGCTGGTCCAGATCTTCTGCCCATTGATCACCCAGTGATCGCCGTCGAGCACAGCCGAGGTTCGCAGGCTGGCCAGATCGCTGCCCGCGCCGGGCTCTGAATACCCCTGGCACCAGACGATGTCGCCCGCGAGCGTGGGTGCAATGAATTCGCGCTTCTGGGCCTCAGTGCCCATTTCGAGCAGCGTGGGCACCAGCATGTTGATGCCCTGCCCGCC
>JBKCEY010000516.1:0-3509 GCA_046304115.1 Burkholderiales bacterium
CTACTACGCCGACCTCGATGTGTCGGTGATCGACGAACTGCCGCCGGGTCGCACGCCGATTCGCACGCGTCTGGTGCAGGAATCGCGTCGCGATGAGGTGATCGGATTCGTGGAGCAGGCGCTTGCCGAAGGCCGCCAGGCCTACTGGGTCTGCCCTCTGATCGAGGAGTCAGAGGCGCTGGAGCTCGAGACCGCGATCGATACCCACAGCCGCCTGAGCGAAGCCTTGCCGCACCGACGGATCGGGCTGGTGCATGGTCGCCTGCCGGCTGCCGAAAAGGCTGAAACCATGCAGGCCTTCATCGAAGGCCGGTTGGATCTGCTGGTGGCCACGACGGTGATCGAGGTCGGTGTCGATGTGCCCAATGCCTCGCTCATGGTGATCGAGCATGCGGAGCGCTTCGGGCTGGCCCAGTTACATCAGCTCAGAGGCCGTGTGGGTCGTGGCGCGGCCGCGAGCAGTTGCGTACTGGTCTATCGCACGCCCCTGTCACCCCAGGGGCGGGAGCGGCTGCGCATCATGTTCGAGACCACCGATGGCTTCGAGATCGCCCGCCGGGACCTGATGCTGCGCGGCCCCGGGGAGTTCCTGGGCGCCCGTCAATCCGGTGTGGCCCTGCTGCGATTTGCCGATCTTGAGCGCGATGGCGGGCTGCTCGATACCGCCCGCATCGAGGCCGACTGGATGCTTGCCCATGCGCCCGAGCTGGCCCGGTCTCACCTCGAGCGCTGGATGTCGGGCCGCGAAGAGTTTCTGAAGGCCTGACTACTCCGGCTGTACGCCGGTCGCGACCAGAATGCGAGAAACCATGTTGTAGGCTGCGATCGTCATGATCAGTTCGAACACCTGACGATCATTGGGCAGGCTGGCCTTGACCGCAGCAAAGGTGCTGTCACTGACCTCCACAGTACGGGTCATCTCGATCGTCAATGCGATGGCTGCTCGCTCTGCAGCGTCAAACAGCTCAGGCTGTGTGAGGGCTCCGACGGGTTCGCGCAGGGCCTTCATCTGTTCATCGCTGGCCCCGGCTGCCTTCAGCAGAGGCGCGTGCTGAACCCACTCGTACTCAGCCTTGTTCAACATGGCGACCACGCACATGGCGAGCTCGCGCAGCTTGGGCGACAGGGTCATGTCACGGCGGACCGTACCCATCATCGTGTTCCAGCCCATAGCGACCGGCGGGCAATGCAGCAGCATGCGGTCGAGCTCACCGAGCTCGCCACCTCGGCGGGCACGAATGGCTTGGACGACATCCTTCGGCTCGGCAAGATCGGCAGGAACATAGGGCAGGCGGGGCATGGTGCAGTCTCCAGATGTAGGGTGAACCGGGTCGTGGCGAGTCTCAGGACCTGAACCAGCTGCGGGATGGATCGAGCCTCAGCCCTCACACGGCCATGGAGCATCAAGTGTCGCATGACAGCGCTGCTACACTCGATCGCATGACGCTCACCGAACTCAAGTACATCGTCGCGGTTGCTCGCGAGCGCCATTTCGGCCGGGCGGCCGAGGCCTGTCATGTCAGCCAGCCCACCCTGTCGGTGGGCATTCGAAAACTCGAAGACGAGCTGGGCGTGCAACTCTTTGAGCGGGGCGGTGTGGAGGTCAGCATCACGCCCATCGGGAGCCAGATCGTTGATCAGGCCCAGCGCGTGCTGGATCAGACCTCCACGATCCGCGAGATGGCCAAGCAGGGCAAGGACCCGCTGGCAGGGTCGCTGCGTCTGGGCATCATCTACACCATCGGCCCCTATCTGCTGCCGCGCATCCTGCCGCAGATCATTGAGCGGGCGCCGCAGATGCCGTTGCTGCTCGAAGAAAACTTCACCGTTCGTTTGCTGGAGTTGCTGCGCCAGGGCGACATCGATGTGGCCATCCTGGCCGAGCCTTTTCCTGACCAGGGCTTCATGACGGCACCCCTCTACGATGAGCCCTTCGTGGTGGCCGTGCCGCGTCAGCACGGCTGGGTGAGCCGTCACAGCATTCCGTCAGCCGAATTGCGTGAGCAGACCATGCTGCTGCTGGGCACCGGGCATTGTTTTCGCGATCAGGTTCTGGAGGTCTGCCCCGAGCTCTCGCGCTACTCCCAGGTGAGTGAAGGGATTCAGAAGACCTTCGAGGGATCCTCGCTCGAGACCATCCGTCACATGGTGGCCTCGGGCATCGGCATCACGGTATTGCCCGCCATGGCGCAGCCACCGGCTGTCCTCGAGGGTCGCACGCGCGATGATGGCCTTCTGTCCTACATTCCCTTTGAGCAGCCTGCGCCCGATCGCCGTGTGGTGATTGCCTGGCGCCGAAGTTTCACGCGCGTGGGTGCTGTACAGGCCCTGCGCGAAGCCATCCTGGCCTCAGAGCTGCCCGGTGTGATCAAGCTGCCCGAGTCGTTTCCGGGCCCGTCCTGAGCGGCTCGGTTCCGAATGCCATCCCGATTTTTCGACCTGCACCCATGAACAATCCTTCCCGTCCCGATCCATCCCGCTATCCGACCATTGAACAGGTGATCGGTCGTACCCCACTGGCCCGATTGCAGCGCATTCCTGGGGCCGAGATTGAAGCCCGCGGCAACATCCTTCTGGGCAAGCTCGAGGGCAACAACCCGGCGGGGTCGGTCAAGGACCGGCCGGCAATTTCCATGATCGCGCGTGCCGAGGCCCGGGGCGAAATCCGTCCGGGCGATACCCTGATTGAAGCCACATCGGGCAACACCGGCATTGCGCTGGCCATGGCTGCCGCGATCCGGGGCTACCGCATGGTGCTGATCATGCCGGATAACCTCTCCATCGAGCGACGCCAGACCATGAAGGCCTTCGGTGCCGAACTCATTCTGGTGACGCAGGCTCAGGGCATGGAACACGCCCGCGACCTGGCGGATCAGATGCAGGCCCAGGGCAAAGGCAAGGTGCTCGACCAGTTCTCCAATGACGATAACTGGGCCGCCCATTTCGAGACCACCGGCCCCGAGATCTGGGAAGACACCCGCGGTGAGGTGACTCACTTCGTGTCAGCCATGGGTACGACCGGAACGATCACAGGCGTGTCGCGCTTTCTGAAGGAGCGCAATGCGCAGATCCAGATCGTGGGCGCCCAGCCCGATGAGGGTTCATCGATTCCAGGTATTCGCAAGTGGCCCGAGGCCTATCTGCCCTCGATCTACCAGCACGCCATGGTTGATCGGGTTGAATATGTCTCGCAGGCCGAGGCCGAAGACATGGCCCGTCTGCTTGCGGTACGCGAAGGCATTTTCTGTGGCCCCTCAGCTGCAGGTGCGTGCTGCATTGCCCTGCGCATCGCGCGTCAGGTCGAAAACGCCACCATCGTCTTCGTGGTGTGCGATCGCGGCGACCGCTACCTGTCGATGGGCTTGTTCCCGGGCTGAGCGGGCCGAGGCTGAGCGGGCCGGGCCTGCGCGCCCGTCCTGCCGGTCGAGCCGGTCGCAGCGGTCGAGCCCGTCGCAGCAGTCGCCGCTGTTGAACCGGCGGCTGTCTTGCGGCGCTCCTGGCGCTCCTGG
>JBKCEY010000517.1:0-1110 GCA_046304115.1 Burkholderiales bacterium
CCCCGGCCCCCACCCCCCCCGAACCCCACGCTCGGGCCCCCCTGGCCCACCGGGGACAGTGCGGCCCGGCGATCAAGCACCTGGAAGTCATCGCGTTCGATCTCATCGAGCAAGGTGCTGTAGATCGCGGCCATGATCAAGCCCGGACGCTGCGCCCGCCGATCGGCCTCGGGCAACAGGGCATAGGCTTCCCGGTAGGCCCTTCGGGCGCGCTCGCTCATCTCCCGCATCAGAGCCGAAAAGCCCGGGCTGCGGCGACCCGCGAGCAGATCGGCGGTGGTCACGCCATGGCGCTGAAGGTCTTCCTGGGGGAGGTAAATCCGCCCCTTGCGTGCGTCTTCACCGACATCGCGAATGATGTTGGTGAGTTGAAATGCAAGGCCCAGGCGGTCGGCGTAGCGCAGCGTGGCCGGATCGGTTCGACCAAAGATGCTGCTGGCCATTTCACCCACCACGCCCGCAACCCGACGGCAATACAGCGCCAGGGCCTCCTGGTCGGCGTAGCGGTTCTGAACAAGATCCATGCGCATGCCTGCGATGACTTCGAGCAGTCGGGCCCGGGTCAGGTCATAGGCCTGCAGGTGCGGCGCCAGGGCGCGCGTCACCGGGTGATCCGGGCTGCCCTGGAAGAGACGTTCGATTTCGTGTTCCCACCAGTCGAGTTTGCGTACTGCAACCTGCGCATCCGAGGTTTCATCGACCACGTCGTCAACCTCGCGGCAAAACGCATAGAGCGCCGTGATGGCCAGCCGCCGTTGCGGAGGCAAAAACAGAAAGCTGTAATAAAAGCTCGAGCCGCTGCGCGCAGCCTTGTCCTGGCAGTAGTCGTCGGGAGTCATGCGTGCGGCACTTGGGCAGGCACTGGAAGGTCAGGTAGGCGAAATCGCACGCCGCGCATCATGCCCCAGATCAGCGCGGGAGTGTCGATGGGCCGCAGGCGAGGGCGCCTCATGATGGGATCGAAGGATGCCGCGGCAAGTTGATCCAGGATGCGCTCGCCACCGGCCATGATGGCCCGCAGCTCCAGGCCGAAGCGTCCGCCAATCCGGGCAGGAAGCAGTCGTCCTGCAGCAAGCAGATGCCTGCAGCGCAGTGCCTCGTCAGCAATGC
>JBKCEY010000518.1:0-3315 GCA_046304115.1 Burkholderiales bacterium
TCCAGCCAAGGTCGGGGCCTGAACCCGCCGCATCGCATCTCAAGCCTTCGCGACAAACTCGCCGAGCTCAGCGTGCATGGCATCGAGCGCGCCTGCGTCATGCACTTCAATGAGCGCGTGGCCCGGCTCGATGCCGATGACTTCGTTGAACAGATTCTGGTGCGCGGCCTGCAGGTGCGCTGGCTCATGATTGGCGATGACTTTCGCTATGGCGCCAAACGCCGGGGCGACTTTGAGCACCTGAGCCGGGCGGCCCAGCAGTACGGATTCGAGTTGCACAGCATGCCCACCGTGCTCGAGGCGGGCCGTCGAATTTCCAGTTCGGCGGTGCGTGAGGCGCTGGGTGCGGGCGATCTGGACCTGGCGCAAACGTTGCTCGGGCGGCCCTATTCGGTCAGTGGCCATGTCATTCACGGTCGCAAGCTCGGACGCACGCTGGGTTTTCCGACGCTGAACCTGCGCATGCCGCCCGGGCGCCCAGCGCTCGCAGGCATCTTCGTGGTGCGGGTGCATGGCCTGGCCGACACACCGCTGCAGGCGGTGGCCAGCCTGGGCACCCGCCCGGCGGTGGAATCCGATGGCACCTGGCTGCTCGAGACCCATGTGCTCGACTGGCAGGGCGATGCCTATGGAAAGCTGGTGCGCATCGAGTTTTTGCGCAAGCTGCGCGATGAAGCCCATTACGACACGCTCGATGCCCTGACTGCCCAGATCCGCAAAGATGCCCAGGATGCCCGGGCCCACTTTGATCTTCGCTCCTGAACCTTGCGCTGAACCCGACCCCATGGCTGCCAATCAAAGCAACGCCGATCAAAGCAACACCGATCGCCCGCAACGCCCCGCGGGCCAAGCCGCCGGCCGCGCCAGCAAATCCGAGGGCCCCGATCACCGGGCCACACTGAACCTGCCCGATACGCCCTTTCCGATGCGCGGCGATCTGGCCAAGCGCGAGCCCGCCTGGGTGGCGCAGTGGCAGGACAAAGGCATCTACAAGCGCATTCGCGCGGCGAGCGCCGGCCGGCCGATCTTTGTGTTGCACGATGGGCCGCCCTATGCCAATGGCGATATTCACACCGGGCACGCGATCAACAAGATCCTGAAAGACGTGATCGTGAAGTCGCGCAACATGGCGGGCTTTGATGCGCGCTATGTGCCGGGCTGGGATTGCCATGGCATGCCGATCGAAATTCAGATCGAAAAGCAGCATGGCCGCAATCTGCCGCCGGCCGAGGTGATGTCCAGATCGCGGGCCTACGCGAGCGGCCAGATCGAAAGCCAGAAGCGCGACTTCATCCGTCTGGGCGTGCTGGGCGAATGGGACAACCCCTACCTCACGATGGCCCCTGGCAATGAGGCCGATGAGCTGCGCGTGCTGGGCCGCATTCTTGAAGCCGGCTTTGTGTACCGGGGCTTGAAGCCCGTGAACTGGTGCTTTGACTGCGGCTCAGCCCTGGCCGAGGCTGAAGTTGAGTACGCCGACAAGACCGACTTCGCAGTGGATGTGGGCTTTGCCTTTACCGATCGCGCAGCACTCGCACAGGCCTTTGGCTTGCCCGCCCTGCCCGATGCGCCCGGCATGGCCGTGATCTGGACCACCACCCCCTGGACGCTTCCCGCCAATCAGGCGCTCAACCTGCATCCCGAGTTTGATTACGCGCTGGTGCGCACCGAGCGCGAGGGCGCGCCGCTGCTGCTCCTGCTGGCGGCCGAGCGGGTGTCGGCCTGCCTTGCGGCCTGGGGCCTGCAGGGCGAAGTCATTGCCACCTGCAAGGGCCAGGATCTGGAGCGCCAGGCCTTTACCCATCCGTTTGCCGATCGCGTGGCCCCGGTGTTCCTGGGGGAGTACGTCACGCTCGATACCGGTACCGGCATCGTGCATTCCTCGCCCGCCTATGGCGTGGAGGACTTTCTGTCGTGCAAGCGCTACGGCATGAAAGACGACGAGATGCTCAACCCGGTGATGGGCGATGGTCGCTATGCGAGCTGGCTCACGCCCTGGGCGGGCCTGACCATCTGGGAGGCCAACCCCAAGATCGTTGAAACCCTGCGCGAGTGCGGGGCGCTGCTGAAGGTGGAGAAGTACAAGCACTCCTACATGCACTGCTGGCGCCACAAGACCCCGATCATCTATCGGGCCACGCACCAGTGGTTTGCCGGCATGGACATCAAGCCCAAGGATGGCGGGCCCACGCTGCGCGAGCGCGCGCTGGCTGCGATCGAGGCCACCGAGTTCTACCCCGCCTGGGGCAAGGCCCGTCTGCACGCCATGATCGCCAACCGCCCCGACTGGACGCTCTCGCGCCAGCGCCAGTGGGGTGTGCCCATGGCGTTTTTTGTGCACAAGGAGACGGGCGAGCTGCATCCGAGAACGCCCGAGCTGCTCGAGCAGGTGGCCCAGCGCATCGAGCGCGAAGGCATCGAGGCCTGGCAAACCCTGGATGCGCGCGAGCTGCTGGGCGACGAGGCCGAGCACTACGCCAAGAACCGCGACACGCTCGATGTGTGGTTCGATTCGGGCAGTACGCACGAGACGGTCCTGCGTCGCTCTCATGCGGCGCAGTCGGTGTTCCCGGCCGATCTGTACCTCGAGGGCAGTGACCAGCATCGCGGCTGGTTTCACTCCTCCTTGCTCGTGTCTTGCATGCTCAATGGCCGCGCGCCCTACAAGGCACTGCTCACGCACGGCTTTCTGGTCGATGGCGACGGTCGCAAGATGAGCAAGTCGCTAGGCAATGTGATCCTGCCGCAGAAGGTCTCGAGCACGCTGGGCGCCGAGATCCTGCGCCTGTGGGTGGCCTCCACCGATTACTCGGGCGAGATCGCGCTCTCGGATGAAATTCTCAAGCGGGTGGTCGAGGCCTATCGCCGCATTCGCAACACGCTGCGCTTTTTGCTCGCCAATCTGGCCGACTTTGATGCCCCGACACAATCCGTGCCGGTGGATCAGATGGTCGAGATTGATCGCTACATGCTGGCCCTGGCTGCAGGCTGGCAAACCGACATCCAGGGTCACTACCAGCAGTTTGATTTTCATCCGGTGGTCTCGGGGCTGCAGACCTGGTGCTCGGAGGATCTGGGCGGCTTTTATCTCGACATCCTCAAGGACCGGCTCTACACCACGGCCCCGGGCTCTGCGGCCCGTCGCTCGGCTCAGACCGCGCTGTGGCATCTCACGCAGTCGCTCGTGCGCCTGATTGCTACGATTATTTCGTTTACCGCCGAAGAGGGCATGCCGCAGCTCGACCCGCAGAACCAATCCGCGCCCGGCGAGACCAACATAACCCACGTCTGGCCAGAAATTCCCGCCCTGGCCCA
>JBKCEY010000519.1:0-7459 GCA_046304115.1 Burkholderiales bacterium
CCTCAAGAATCTCTTTTCAGCTCCGGGAACGACCGAGGCGGACAAGGGCCTCATGGTCAGGTTGCGGGAGCTTGGAGACCGGTTCCTGTCCACGGATGGCACGGTTAGCAACGCGACATCAACCTGGGAGGCCCGTAAGGCTGCCATCATCAAACGCCAGGATGCGCTGCAGATACGGCTGGAGCAGGTCGAAAAACGTCTCATGGCCCAATACACCCGCCTCGATGCCATGCTGGTGTCGGCGCAGGCTTCGGGGGCCCAGCTCCAAAGCGCACTGGCTGGTCTTCCGAGAATCGGCTGATTGGTGGCGCTTATCTTCGCTCAACCGGTCTCAAGCCCCCCCAAGCCCTGCCGTTAACTAGAACATCAGCCCACACTACCGGTGACTGCAATGTTCGGATCTACTGCCCGCCTCGCCAATGCCTACGGAACCCTTGCCGTGGAGTCCGCCGCCCTCGGCGCCGATCGTCACCAGTTGATCGGCATGTTGCTCGCCGGTGTACAGACCTACATCGGTCAGGCCAGGCAGGCGGTCAGTCAGGGCAATGTCGGCCTGCGGGCCGAGGTCTCCAACAAGGCGATCCGGATCATCAACGAGGGACTTGTCTGTGCCCTCGATCGCAAGGCCGGTGGCAGCATCGCCGCCTCGCTGTTCGAGATCTATGACTACTGCCAACGACGTCTGCTGCATGCCCAGTTGCGTGGCGACGACGCCGCCTACGCCGAAGTGTCTCGGCTGATTGCCGAAATCCAGGAAGGCTGGCGAGGCATCGGCCAGAGCGCCCGCCCGGCCACGACCGCCCGTGCGGCCTGAAGGAGAGCCTCGCCATGCTGCTCGACTTCACTGCCCAGACCGGACCTGATCACCACAATCACAGTGGCGCCACCGGTGCCAACCCGCCGTCTGTACAACCCGAGGATGTGCAACCCGAGGATGTACAACCCGAAGATGTGCTCGAGGTTTATGAGGCGATCGAAGCCTGCAGTGCAGGCATGCTCCTGGCCGCGCAGAGCGAAGACTGGACAGCGGTCGCCCGCATCAAGACCCGCTGCGATGCTTTGATCGAGTCGGCTCGAGCGGCCGGCCCGACCGGGCACTGGCCGCGCGAATGGCGTAATGCCCGTTTGCGGGTGCTGGGTCGGGTGCTGCGCAATGAAGCGCAGCTGCGCCGGCTTGCCTTTGCCCAGGCGCGTCAGACCGACGCCCTTCTTGCGGGGATGGCTTGACGCATCCACTGGCTCCTGAAACCCAGGCGCAGGAGCTGATCTCCTACGCAGTGGATGGCGCGTTCGAGCGCCTGGAGCTGTTGCGCGATATCGCAGCCGACCATGATCCGATCAGCCTGCATCTGCGCGACGGCAGCGGCAAGGTTCTGGTGTGCACCCTGCTGCCGGTTGGAAGCGAGGACGAACAGACCGGTGCTGCGCTCGGATTCGAACTGTCGGTCTCGGCACCAGCCGATCTGCTGCAGCGGCTTCCGCTGGCGGTCACGGCGGTCACGATACACCGGGATGTCAAGGTGCAGTTCGATCTGCTGCTGCGCACCGACGCCCGAAGCACGGAGCTGCTGCGGGCGGAACTGCCTGAGGCCCTGTGGCACTTTCAGCGCCGCCAGGCCTTCAGGATCGAGCCCCCACCGGCCTCACCGGTGAGGCTGTCCATTCGCTACCCGACCGTCAACGACACTTCACGATCGGTCAAGGTGATCGATATCTCGGTCAATGGGGTTGCCTTCCTGTGGCCTCGATGGGAGGAGCGCCTGCCGCAGCCCGGAGATCGCCTGGGCGAAACCCGCCTCGATCTGGCCGGCCAGATGCCGCTGTCGTGCACACTCGAGGTCAGCGTGGTGGCGCCGGTCGACGAACCCGGCTCAGGCACAGAAGAACGCCGCAACAAGGTGGGTTGCCGGTTTGTCAACCTGCCTCTCGCGGCAGGCCGAGCCATTCAGGTCTATGTGAATGCGGCGCAGATCAGGGCCCGCGCAAGGCGCGAACGCGACCGCAAGCGCGGTTGAGACCTTCCGTCCGAGTCGTGGTCAGACCGACATGTTCATGATGTCGGTGTAGGCTGACACCATGCGATTGCGCACCGCCAGAGCCGCCTGAAAGCCGATCTGGGCCTTTTGCATGGCAACCATGGTTTCTTCAAGGCTCACCCCTTCAGCGCCGGTCTGGAACTTGCGCTGCAGTTCGCTGGCCTGATTCTGGGATTGCGACACCGACTTGAGTGCGTCGCTGAGCGCACTCGAAAAACCACCCGAAGGCTCGCCAGCCGCTCGTGCCGCCTGGCCCAGACCCGGGCGCAGGCTTGCACCCGCTCCAGTGATCAGCGACGACGATGCAGTACGAATGTCCATGAAAGGCTCCATCCGGAAAGTGGATAGCCGGAACTTTAGGCCAGGCAGGCCCAGGTTAGCCTGTGAATAAGCCAGGCTGAATGCCGCTTTTCATCCTCAAGCAGGCGCGCTCGAGGCCGACAATGGGCCTCATCCGTAACCACACGAGCGTCTGCACACATGGCCGCAACCGCTGAATCCCTGCAACTGTCCACCCCTGCCCGTGGTGGACTGGCCGCCCTGCCGCTGAACCGCAAGATTCTTCTGGGCGCTGGTATCGCAGCCTTTGTCGCCATTGTGGCCGCTGCCGCGCTGTGGTCACGCCAGCCCGACTACAAGGTGCTCTTTTCCAGCCTGTCGGATCGTGACGGAGGGGCGGTGGTGGCATCTCTGTCGCAAATGAATGTGCCCTACCGCTTTTCAGAGGTGGGCGGCGTGATCATGGTGCCGGCCGACAAGGTGCACGATGTGCGTCTGCGCCTGGCTTCTCAGGGACTGCCCAAGGGCGGTACTGTGGGCTTTGAGCTGATGGAAACCCAGAAGTTCGGCACCACCCAGTTTCAGGAGCGCCTGAACTACCAGCGAGGCCTTGAAGGTGAACTGGCCCGATCGATCATGTCGTTGGCTCAGGTCTCCAACGCCCGCGTGCACCTGGCATTGCCAACCGCCAATGGCTTTTTCAGGGAACAGCAAAAACCATCGGCCTCCGTGTTGCTCACCGTCCACCCCGGCCGCAGCCTGGATCGGGCGCAGGTGGCCGGCATCGTGCATCTGGTGGCGTCATCCATTCCGGATCTCAACCCGCGTCAGGTGAGCGTCGTGGACCAGACCGGCGCGCTGCTGTCGGCCCAAAATGAGAGCTCTGCCCAGGGTGGGCTTGATGCCAGCCAGCTGCAATACGTACGCAGCATGGAGCAGGCCGCGATCAATCGCATTCTCGAGATCGTCGAGCCCATTGTGGGGCGTGGCAATGTGCGGGCCCAGGTGACGGCTGACGTCGACTTCACTCAGTCCGAATCCACCGCCGAACAATATCGACCGAACCAGGGCACGGAGCCTGCTGCAGTACGCAGCCAGCAGGTCGCTGAATCCTCGGCGGGTGCCGCAGGTGGACCTGCCGGCGTGCCAGGCGCCCTCACCAATCAGCCCCCGGGCGCAGCCACCGCACCGATCAATGGGCCAGCACAGGCCCTGAATCCGGCCACGGGCACTCAGGCCGCTGCGACCGGCCGCGACGGTCGGCGCGAATCGACCACCAACTATGAGGTCGACAAGACCGTCCGTGTCACTCGCAATGCCACGGGAAGCCTGCGCCGGATGAGTGCGGCGGTCGTGATCAACCACCGCCGTACGGTGGATCCCGAAGGCAAGGCTTCGCTGGTTGCGATCGACCCCAAGGAGATCGAGCAGATCCAGGCGCTGGTGCGTGAGGCCATTGGATTCAACAAGGACCGCGGTGATGCATTGAATGTGCTCAATACCCCGTTCACCACCGAGGAGCCCGCCAAGGCGATCGAGGTACCGCTCTGGAAGGATCCCGAGATGCTCTCGCTTGCGCGCAGCATCGGCCTGCAGGCTGGGCTGCTGTTGCTCGGATTGCTGGCCATCTTTGGCATCATCCGTCCGGCACTCAAGGCCGCCCGTACGCCTGCGCCGTCCGCTGGACTGTCCACTGTGGTTGCCAACGAGATCAATCTGCCGCCGCCCAACTCCGCCACTGCACCGTCTGGCGGTCCGCAGGAGGATCTGATCCGGATGGCGCGGGACAATCCGGCCACGGTCGCCAATGTCGTGCGTTCGTGGGTAAACAACAACTGATCCGGCATGCGCCAAACCACCTTGTCTGAACACCGTCATGGATGACCAGGGCCTCGAACACAGTGCGATCCTGCTGCTGACGCTCGGCGAAGAGCTCGCGGCCGAGGTCTTCAAGCATCTGTCGCCCAAAGAGGTTCATCGCATCGGCGAGGCGATGACCCGCATCCGTACCGTCCCACGCGAACGGGTCAACGATGTGCTCGACCGATTCCTTCAAGAAGCCGGCAGCAATCGGTCGCTGGTGGCCGACAACGACGAATACGTGAAGTCCGTGCTGCGCAAGGCCCTCGGTGAAGACCGTGCGGGTCTGCTCATCAACCGCATCCTGCAAGGCAGCGATACCTCGGGCATCGAAAGTCTGAAGTGGATGGATGCCGAGTCGGTTGCCGAGCTCGTGCGCAATGAACATCCGCAGATCATCGCTTCGATTCTGGTGTACCTCGAACGCGATCACGCCGCCGAGATTCTGGGCAAGCTCACGCCCCGGGTACGCAGTGAGGTCGTGCTGCGCGTGGCGACCCTGGACAGCATCCAGCCCAATGCCCTGCGTGAACTCAACGATGTGCTCTCGCATGTGCTCGCGGGTGCAGACAAGTTGCGCAAGGCCGCCCTTGGCGGGACCAAGGTGGCCGCTGAAATCCTCAATGGCGTGGGTGGCAAGCTCGAAGGCGAGATGCTCGAGTCGATTCGCGAGTCCGACGAGATTCTTGCCCAGGCGATCCAGGATCAGATGTTCACGTTCGACGATCTCATCAAGCTCGACGATCGCGCGATCCAGACGGTGCTGCGCGAGGTTGCGGGCGACAGTCTGGTCATCGCGCTCAAGGGCGCGGGCGAAGAGGTTCGCGAGAAGGTACTGAAGAACATGTCCCAGCGCGCAGCCGAAGGGTTGCGCGAAGACCTCGAGTCGCGCGGCCCGGTCCGGGTTTCGGATGTCGATGCGCAGCAGAAGGAAATCCTGCGTATCATCAGACGCCTTGCAGATGCAGGCGAAATCGCCATGGGTGCAGGTGCCGAAGATGCTTTCGTCTAGTCGGATCGTTTTTTCCGAAGATATTGGTGGCGTGTCGCCCTGGCAGCCCCGGGAGTTCGGGCGTCCCGACAAGACAGGCCCCGCAACAGGCAGCAAACCCTCTGCGCAGGCACCCGCCGCGACCTTCGAAGACGGCCTGAAAGAGGGCCTGCGTCGCGGGCTCGAGCAGGCCCGGGCCGAGGCGGCCCAGGCCCAGCAACGGACCCAGGAAGAAGCGGCCCAGCGCGTGGCATCGGTTGTCGAGGCAGCCACCCAGGCGCTGGCGCAGGTGCAGCAGGTCTTTGCCGAACGGGTTGCAGTCCTCGCACTCGAAATCGCACGCAGTGCCACAGGTGCGTCCATCGAGATGGACATGAATCTGGTCGGGCCTGTCATTCAGAAGGCCCTCGAGTCCCTGACCGACGAAGGCCTCAAGCCGGTGGTCCGGATTCACCCAACCGATGTCGAACTCTTCGGGCCCGGGCTGCAGACTCTGCTCGCCCGGCATCAGGCCAGTCTGGTCGCCGATCCACCTGTGGATCGGGGCGGCTGTATCGTCGATACAGCCACCAGCCGCATGGATGCAACGATCGCAACGCGCTGGCAGGACACCATCGCGAGCATGGGCCTGAGCGACCCCTGGATCCGCTCCAACTAAGCGATCGCTCAGTCACCGCTCATGCGGCCATAAACCGGGGTGGGGATGCCCACCAACCGCGCCTTGAGCTGCAGCGCCAGCGTGAGCGAGTAGTGGCGCGACTGCGCCAGATTCCCACCATGGAACCAGAGCCCGGGCTGGCGCACCGGTTTCCACATGTTGCGCAACTCCCCCTCCCAGGGCCCTGGATCCCGTGAAGTGCCCGAGCCCAGACCCCAGCAGGGGCCCACCCGTTGTGCGACTTCGGCGGAGATGAGGTGGGCGGCCCACTCGGTCATCGATCCGTAGCCGGTCGCCCAGACAATGAGATCGGCTGGCAGCACTTCACCCGAGACGAGTTCCAGGCCCTCGGGCAGAACCCTCTGGATGTTTGCGCCTGAGCGCAGCCCGATCAGGCCCTGGGCGACCAGATCGGAGGCACCGACGTCGATGTAGTAACCCGAACCCCTGCGGGCATACATCGCACTGAGCCCCGAGCCGTCTTCACCAAAGGTAAGCGCAAAGCCAGCCGCCTCCAGGCGCTCATAGAACGTCGCATCATCGCGCCGGATCTCATTCATCTGTGCGATCTGGCCGGCGGGAGCCAATCGGGCAGGCATGCTGGCCACGGTCAGATCGGCCAGCTCGGTATCGACCCCCGCGGCGAGAGCCTCCTCGGAATAGAGCGGCTTGCGATACCGGGCCAGGGTCTGCGAACGCACCACCAGAGTCGGTGACCTCTGGAGCAGAGTGACCTGAGCGCCATGCTCCCAGAGGTCGGCTGCGATATCGTGGGCTGAATTGTTTGACCCCACCACGATGCAGCGCCGTCCGGCCCAGGCCTGCCCGCCAGGATGCTCACTCGAGTGATGTTGAACCCCCCGAAAGTCCTGCTGACCCGGATAGGAGGGCCGATTCGGAAATCCAGACATACCGGTGGCGAGCACGAGATGCTTCGGCTGCAGCATCACCGACTGCCCCTCCCGCTCGATCTCCACCCGCCACAGGTGGGCCTGCGGATCCCACTGGGCGCGGCGACAGGGGCTCGAGCCCCAGAAATCCAGATCCATCACGCTGCAATAGGCCTCCAGCCAGTCGGCCATTCGATCCTTGGGCGTGTAGATCGGCCAGTGATCCGGAAAAGGCAGATAGGGCAGATGGTCATACCAGACCGGATCATGCAGACAGAGCGATCGATAACGCAGGCGCCAGGCATCCCCCGGGCGGGCATGGCGATCAACCACCAGCGCACTCACGCCCAGACGCTTGAGGCGCGCGGCCAGAGCCAGGCCGCCCTGCCCGCCACCCACGATCAGCACATCGGGCTGAGCGCTTTGGCCCCATGACGCACGGCGCGCATCGCGCTGATCGATCCAGTGTTCGCGTCCGCGCTGCACCTGATGCAGGGTACCGGCCTCGCGGCGCAGGCCCGCCGGCTCTTCATGGCCTTGCAGGCTGCGCAGGCTGGTGAACAGGGTCCAGCAGCGCCCGTCGCGCAAGCGGACATGACCCACTCCCTCGCCCACCGCCGTGCGAAAGTCGAACCAGGCCTGCACGACTCCATCGCGACCGACCTGGGCACGGCCTCGCACCCGAAGACCCTCCAGCCGGGTCCGGCGGGCGGTGGCAGCCAGCAGGTGATGGATGGCCGCAGCC
>JBKCEY010000520.1:0-2293 GCA_046304115.1 Burkholderiales bacterium
CTCCCAGCGGTAGACGGTGTAACTCGTCAACTCGGCTGCACTCTGGGGCAGTACGGCGTAGAGGAAGGTGTGCAGGCGACCGGCGCCATTGCGCAGCACCGACTGAGCCGCGTGCCGCTCGTCACTTTCGAGGATCTCGCCGTAGACCTTGCCCAGCATGCCGCCATAGGTAAGCGCAATCGCAATCACCCCTGCGGTGGGCCCGAGTCCGACCACACGTACAAAGACCAACGCCCAGACCAGTTCGGGCACGCTTCTGAGCACGATGAGGATGATCCGGACCCCTTGCCTCAGGGCCCAGGGCAGCGCATGCATGCGCCCCGTGATGGCCGACACCGACAACACACTGGTTGATGCGAGGGTGAGCGGAATGGCAATCAGCAGGCCGATGGCCAGCCCAGCGGTCGCGATGGCGACCGTGCGCCAGGTCTCGCGCGCGATCAGCATCAGGAATTCGGGGTCGACCTTGGGCGGAAAGAAATCCGCAACAAACTGGACCGAAACGCGCAGGCTGTCCGGTTCAAGGAGCACCCAGGGCTTGAATTCGGTCGCTACCAGCGCGGGCATCAGTAGCGCCAGGCCCGCACAGGCCCAGAAGAGTCGGCCTGACCAGGCTGGGTCTCGCAGCGCGGCAGACCTCCTGAGAATCGACGGATCCGACACCGCCTCAGCGCTCCGGCAGCGTGGGGCGTCCGTCGGCCCGAACGGGAGAAGGGGCAGGGCTCAGTGCGTCCAGGAGTTCTTCTTCATGCTGAGCGTAAAGAATGTTCAATCGCTCCCGATTGAGCTCGCTGCCCGGGAGGTCGAACTGAAGCGCACCGTCTCTGAGGCCCAGCACCCGAGGAAAACGCCTGGCCATCTCAACCTGATGAAGCGTCACCACCAGCGTTACACCGCGCTGCCTTGCCAACCCGGTCAGCGCGT
Organism: Burkholderiales bacterium; assembly: GCA_046304115.1. GTDB lineage: Bacteria > Pseudomonadota > Gammaproteobacteria > Burkholderiales > Burkholderiaceae_E > UBA4615. The sequence continues at coordinate 925 of JBKCEY010000520.1, forward strand.
CGATGGCCTGAAGCGCACGGGTCGGGTCGAGAGAGGACAGAGGCTCGTCGATGAGCCAGAGACTGGCCTGCGTGAGTGCGGTTCGTGCCAGCGCCACCCGCTGACGCTCCCCACCCGAGAGGCGATCAACCCGGTCCCAGAGCTTGTCTTCGACGTCAAAGTGAGCGAGCGCCGCACGGGCGCCAGGAATGTCTGCGGGGTACACCAGGGAGCGCAAGCTGGTGGCCAATGACCATTGCGGCAATCGAGCGGCCAGAACTGCAGTCACGACCCTCTGCCGGGGCGGAAGCGGTGGCACCTGCGGCGCCAGGAAGAGGCTCGAACGCTGCCGGTGCAGGCCTTGGGTGGACAGGCTCCAGGGGTCGAGATCGGCCAGCAGAAGCTGACCTGCAGACGGACGCAGCGCGCAGGCCAGCGCATGCAGCAGCGTGGTTTTTCCGGCCCCGGAGGGCCCCACGACCGCCAGCTGCTCGCCCGGCCGGACGGTCAGGCTGATCGGCCCGAGTGCAGGCGCTGCCTGAGCCGAGGCCGCAGGATGACGGACCGCAAGGCGGTCGAGAGCAAGCTTCAAAGAGGATTCCCGGCCCGAGCGATCTACTTGATCAGACCTGCGCTGCGGCCGGCGGCCTCGAGCTGACGGTAATTCTCGGGCTGGGTTGCAATGTAGCGGGTGGCCCGATTGAGGGTCAGGATTTCCTTGCCTTCCGGGTTATCCGGCGAGAGATTCAGCAGCGCCTGCGTGATCCGCTCGCGCAGTGCGGCCGGCATGTCTGCATGGACCGACCAGTTGTAGTTGAAGTAGGGCGGGGTGGTATAGAAGACATCGACCTTGCTGGTGTCGACCTTGTTTTCGGTGACGAATTTTCGCCAGACGGTGATGTCGAGTGCAGCGGCATCCACCCGTCCACTGACCACCGAAGCAATCGTGGCGTCGTGTGCGCCCGAATAGGCAACGCGTTTGAAGTCCCGTTCGGGATCAATGCCGGCCTGCAGCATGAAAGAGCGCGGCATCAGGCTGCCCGAAGTGCTCGAGGCCGATCCGAAGCTGAACTGCTTGCCTTTGAGATCCGACAGCTGCTGAATGCCCGAACCCTTGCGCGCGATGAAGACCGAGCGAAACTGAGTGTCTTCTTCCCGTTGGGCAATCGGAATGATCTTGCCCCCGGAGCGAAGCTGCGCCTGAACATGGGTAAAGCCCCCAAACCAGACGAGGTCGACCTGCTTGTTGACCAAGGCCTCGACCGCTGCCGGGTAGTCATTGACCGGCGTGAAGGCCACCTTCATGCCGAGCGTGCGCTCCAGATACGTGCTGAGCGGCCCGAACTTGCGGGTCTGCTCGGTAGCGGCTTCTTCGGGGATGGTGGTGATT
>JBKCEY010000521.1:0-1345 GCA_046304115.1 Burkholderiales bacterium
GGCCATCAGTGCGCAATTGACGAAGTCGGCGATCTGTTTTTCGATGCCGTCTTCATCGAGCTCTCGCGGCGTGTAGGCCCCGATGCGCGACTTGATCGGGGAAGGCGCCACGCAATCGGGCACCCGGGCGAGCGGCCCCGAGTGAAGAATCTGCATGCAGATCTTCACATCCGGCGCTGCGGCGTGGACCGCCTGCGTGATGAGGCGGTGTTGATCGGACTCCTCCGGAGTCGAGAGCTTGCTGCCCGTGCCCCCTTCAGTATTGGGCGAAATGCCGCCTGTAATGATCATGCCCACACCGCCCCGGGCCCGCTCGGCAAAGTACTCGGCCATCCGTTCGAAGCCGTTTTCGGCCTCTTCCAGCCCGGTATGCATAGAGCCCATCAGGATGCGGTTCTTGATGGTGGTAAAGCCCAGGTCAAGGGGCGAAAAGACATGCGGGTAGCGGGCCGTGCCGTTCATTGGGGTCTCCAGTCTCATCAGAATGACACGGCCCATTGAAGGCACGGCCGGTCGGAATCGGCCCCCTCGGGCGAGGGCAGAGGTGACGCTAAGGACATGATGCGGATGCTAGCATCGAGACCGACTTCGCCTGAACCCACCCAGCCTCTTGTCAGACTCCAGATCCACGACCCGCGCCGACGACCTCTCCGGTCACACCCCCATGATGGCGCAATACCTGCGCATCAAGGCCGAGCACGCCGATACGCTGCTCTTTTATCGCATGGGGGATTTCTATGAGCTCTTCCAGGACGACGCCGACAAGGCCTCACGGTTGCTGGGCATCACACTCACCCGTCGGGGGGCCTCGAATGGCGAGCCGATCCGCATGGCCGGGGTACCCTTTCATGCAGCAGAACAATATCTCGCAAGGCTGGTCCGGCTAGGAGAGTCGGTCGCCATCTGCGAGCAGATCGGCGACCCGGCCACCAGCAAGGGGCCGGTCGAGCGCAAGGTGTTGCGCGTCGTCACGCCCGGAACCCTGACCGATGCGGCGCTGCTTCCTGAGCGCGAAGATCGCGCCCTGCTGGCCCTGCATCCAGCGGGCAAGGATCTGATCGCTCTGGCCTGGATGAATGTCTCAAGCGGCCAGTGCTGGATTGCACAGGTCGCCCCCGCGCAGCTTGAGTCTGAACTGCAGCGGATCGACCCGGCTGAGGTCCTGATTGCTCAGGATCCCGCCTTTCGCCCTTCCGCTCAGTCGGCCGTGGCGCTGCAGTCCACAGGCGAGGCGAGTTCGCCTGGCCTGCGCCCTGCGGCCCGCATGCGAGCGCAGGTGGCCGCGGCGATTCGCAGCAGCCTGCCGCTCGCCCCCCTGCAAAGTCTGCCCGAATGGCAATTCGAT
>JBKCEY010000522.1:0-13700 GCA_046304115.1 Burkholderiales bacterium
GCTGGGCGGCAAGCTGGTCCTGACGTCGTGGAACGGCTTTGTCGCTCAGGCCGGCCAGAGCTTTGACCTGCTGGACTGGGGCACAACGAGTGGCGTCTTCAAGAGCATCGATGCCAGCGGCTTCATGCTGGCAGCGGGCACTCAGCTGGACTACAGCCAGCTCTACAGCAGCGGCACGATCTCGGTCACTGCCGTGCCCGAGCCCGAGAGCTACCTCATGCTGCTGGCCGGGCTTGGCCTGCTGGCCTGGCGCCGGCGCAAGACTGACTGACTGACTGAACCCTGGCTGTCGTTCGGGCCCCGTCCTCATGAGCACCTTTGCCGATACAAGCTGATGCAAATTCAAAGAGCCAAGGCAGTCTGGCAATCTTCCGAAGCCGCATGCCGATCGGTCAAAAGCTGACGGCCACTGCTTTTTCTTCTTCCTCTCCTTCGAGTCAGTAGGGTCAGTAGGGTCAGTAGGAATAGGGTCTGTCGAGACAGAGTGAAGAAAGAAGGGGCCCCATGGCCCCTTCAGTTCTATGGGCCGTTTCATTTCAGAACTTGTGCATCGACTTACGGCGCCTGTTCGTCAGCCACCGGAAAAGCCCAAAGCGGGTGGGCCTTCATAATCGAGACCTGCCCCCGCTTGTTCGAGACGCCGCCCTTTCATCATGGATAAATTCTTGCTGCAGCAGCGAGTGCTGGAACGGCTCGCCGAAGACCTGCTGCAAGTCGAACAGGCCGCGCGAGCAGCCCATGAAACGGCGACTCACGAAGAGAACATCGCCGAGAACAAATACGACACCTTGGGTCTTGAGGCCGCCTATCTGGCCACCGGCCAGGCCCGTCGCGCCGAAGCCATCCGTCAGGCGATGGTTCATTGGCGCCAATTCCGCCCGCTCCCCTACGACGCCAGCAAAGGCATACAGCTTGGCGCGCTGGTCTGCCTGGTCGATGCCGACGACCAGCAGCAACAGCTCTTTCTCGGCCCGGATGGCGGCAGCATGAAGTTGCTCTGCGGCGATCAGTTCGTTCAGGTCATCAGCAGCGATGCCCCCTTGGGCAGGGCCGTGCTGGGCAAATGCGAGGGGGACGAGGTGTCGATGCAGATCGCTGCAAGTCGACAGCAGTTTGAGGTACTACGGGTTCGGTGAATCGCAAGCCAGTTCACGCCGAACAGCACAGCAAGCACTCGCCCCATCGTTGAGCCCAATTCTGTGTCAGCGGCCTCGGCCACAGCCCAGGTGTCGTTACGCCCAGGCATGTGCCCAGCCAGAGAGGACAATCATGCCCTCGACAGCCCCTGGTCGGATGGACAGCCTGCCTCTATCGCCAGTTGGTGCCGTCAAACTGCTCATGACCGACGCTCTTCAATCCCCCTACACGACCCTGCCGCAGTGGCCCAAGGCTTATCCGGCCAACGGCGCCAGCGCCACGCTGAAGCTCCTCAACGAGGATTTCCTCGTGACCGAACTGCCGCTGCAGCTGCCCACCGGTGCGGGCGAACACATCTGGCTGGACGTCGAGAAGAATGGGGCCAACACCGTCTTCGTCGCCCAGCAGTTGGCCGCGGCCGCCGGCGTGAAGGAATGGGATGTGGGCTATGCCGGCCTCAAGGACCGCTACGCCATCACGCGCCAGTGGTTCAGCCTCTATCTGCCCAAAGGCGGGGCGCCCGAGCTGACTTCGCTTGAGCATCCGGAGTTCAAGGTGCTGAGACAGATTCGTCACGTCAAGAAGCTGCGCCGCGGTGATCTGCAAGGCAACCGGTTTCGCATCCTGCTGCGTGATGTTCAGGGCAGTCGCGACGCCATCGAAGCCAATCTCAATGCTGTGGCGGCGCAGGGGGTGCCCAACTACTTCGGTTCTCAACGCTTTGGCCATGGTGGCGGCAACGTCGAGCAGGGGCGGGCCATGCTGGCGCGTGAAATTCGCGTGCGTAACGCGCAGAAGAAGGGCATCTACCTGTCGGCGGTGCGCTCTTTCGTCTTCAATGAAGTCCTGGCGTTGCGAATTCAGAAGGGCCTCTGGGGCCAGACCCTGCCCGGCGATGTGATGGACGTGGCGGGCCAGCCCACCGGACCGCTCTGGGGACGAGGCCGGGTGGGTACCACCGATGAGGCGAAGGCTCTTGAAAACGCAGTGGCGCAGCATCACGCCACATTGTGCGAGGGCATGGAATATGCCGGCCTGAATCAGGAGCGGCGCGCCCTGGTGGCCAAGCCTGCGGACATGTCATGGGAATGGACGCAAGTCGATCAATTGCTGCTCACGTTCTCTTTGGCCGCCGGGACTTACGCCACTTCGGTTCTCGACGAAATCCTCTGCACCACAGAGCCTGACAGGCACTCAGAAGGCGGCGAATCTGCCGAGAGCACGACCTTCACGAGAGAGCAAAGCTCATCAGGACCACCGGCGGCGGGTTGACAACAGCGGGTTGACGACAGCGGGTTGATCAACGCGAACGGCGCCTCGTTCATCGAAGGGCTGTACATGGCCTGCGTGGCTAACGCCGCTTTTTCTTGATTCTCTTGCTTTTGGATGTCCCAACAAAAAAATCGTCGGGCTTGGTTTTCACCCAGGCCACGAAGGCCGCAAGCTCCGGGTGCTGCAGCAGGGCCTCAACGGTGGCGTAGTGCCCGGCCAGTTCGCTCTCAGTCAGCAGCGCGTGAATCTGCCGATGGCAGATGCGATGCAAAAACTCGGTCTCGCGGCCGCCTTTGCTTTTGGGCACCAGATGATGGCGGTCTCGGTGCGCAGGCGGGATGATCCGGTCGCACAGCGGGCAGGTCAGCGCAGCGCCAGCCAGATTTCGTTGCGGCGCATGAACCATGGCGTCATGGGGGCGTTGTAGCGGGCGAGCACCGGCGCGCCATGCGGGGTCACACCAGCCGCAGCCAAGGCCGCTTGCAGCTTGCCCAGATGCTCTGCGTAGTTGTCCTGCGACCAGGTGCCCGAGTAGCGGATCACAGCCCACTGCCTCGCCTGGATCTGGCGCAGGGTCACCCGCGAATCCAGGGGTTCAGGTGCCGATTCGAGCGTGACGCCCGCAGGCAAGACAAACTGCACCTGAACGCCACCCGCAACCGCCGCCTGCATCACGGGGGCGGTCATCTCCATCTTCGCGGGGGCCGCGGTCTGGATGACCGGTGCGGTCATTGCAAACTTCCTCTCGCCCTTGTTCTTGCCAAAGATATAGCCCGCGAGAATGGGGAAGGCGCGATTGCCAGCATCCTGTTCGGAGGCTTCGAGCACCACTTCAGCAACCACATAGGGCACGTACTGGCGCAACTCCACCTCGCCAAATTGCCGGATCACCTCGTATCGGGGTTCCTCGATGGCCTGGCTGGGCATGGGCACGCTGATGAGAAAAAAAAGCAGCAGGAAAAGGAAGCGATGCATAGGCCGTATCAACCAATGTACAGCCAGTGCGCGCTGACGATCCGCGTCTGGCATTGGAGCGAGTGTACGGGTTTAACCTCATCCGGGGATGGGATGCCCATGCAGTAGCGTGTATGCGGCGTATCCTCCCGCACCATATTGCGCGAAGGCAAAAAAAATGAATGACGATCCACGTTGCTGCGGCAGCGGTACCTGCATCATCGACAACGAGGGCCGCTGCTGGTGTGGCCAGCTCTGGGATGGCGAGAAGATGTGCAATCCGCCGCTGGCCCAACCCACGGTGTCAGAGCCCGACCCGACTGGCGACTGAGCCGGACCGAAAACAACGGACCTGAGCGGAGCCGGGCGGAACCGAACGGGCCCAGGCGGAACCGGGCGGGGGCGAGCTCAACAGATCCAGGCGGAACCGTGCATCTTCAGCCAGCGCGCCCCCCTCAAAGACCACCCCATGACGATAGCCTTCTACACCTGGAATACGCCCAACGGGCGCAAGATCAGCGTGGCGCTGGAAGAAATGCAGCTGCCCTACGCCATTCATCCGGTCGACATCACCCAGGGCCAGCAGTTTGAGCCTGAGTTCCTGAGGATCAGTCCCAACAATCGAATTCCTGCGATTGTTGATCCCGATGGGCCGCAGGGTCAGCCGATCAGCATCTTCGAATCAGGCGCGATCCTGCTCTACCTGGCCGAAAAAACCGGGCGTTTCATGCCCCAGGACCCCCGGCGGCGTGTCGCTGCCCTGGAGTGGCTGATGTGGCAGATGGGAGGCTTTGGCCCCATGCCCGGTCAGGTCCATCATTTTCTGGGGGTCAAGGACCCGCAGGACCAGCGCTACGGGCTGGAGCGCTATCGCAAGGAGACGCTACGCCTGTACGGAGTGATGGACCGCCACCTGAGCATGCATGACTGGTTTGCTGATGAGCTGTCGATTGCAGATTTCGCGATCGTGGGATGGGTCTGGCGCCATGAGCGGCATCAGGTCGATCTGCGAGACTTTCCAGCGGTGCATCGCTGGTACGAGCAGATCATGGCGCGCCCTGCGGTGAGCCGAGGATTCAGCGTGGCACTCAGTTGATCCTGGAGTCCTGTAGCCCCATCCCCTGTGACCCCAGCCCTCTTGTGATGGATATGTTGGGGGTCAATTTGCCGCGATCATGAGGTCTACTAACTCTCTTTTTTGCACTGCTCCGCTGTGTCCGGCGAACGCATGACCGACCCCGCGGCCATCAGCTGTTTTCAAGCATCTCTTCGATCTGCCCGAGGCGCTCTTTGCCAAAGAACATTTCTGTTCCGATGAAGAACGTCGGAATCCCGAAGGCGCCGCGCTCCACGGCCTTCTCGGTGTTTTCGATCAGGGCCTGTTTGATGGTTGGGTCCTGCGTCGCGGCGACCAGGGCTTCGACATCAAAACCCGCCGTTGCGAGCACTGTTGCGACAGCGTCGGCATCCGCCACGTCAAGCTCACGCTCCCAGAGTGCGGGGTTCAGAGCCTCGATCAGCCTGAACTGATCCTCACCTTCAAGAGCGAGCAGCATGCGCAACAGGTTGACCGAATTGAACGGGAACTTCGGGTTGAGCTTGAACCGATGGAAACCGTGCTTTGCGATGAAGCGCTCCATTTCAAGTCGGGCATAGGCATTCTTGCCCTTGACTTCCGCATCGCGGATGAAGGGCGGCGCGTTGCCGGTCAGTTTGTGCATGCCGCCAAGGAGCACCGGCGTGATCTTGAGTTGTGCACCCTGGCGCGCTGCAAGTGCGCGCAGCGGTTGCCACACCAGATAGGCATTGGGGCTGACGAAATCAAAGATCAGTTCAATGGTTTTGCTCATGCTCATGCTCCTGTGGATAGGCGCAACACCGCTCGTTGCTGCTGGCCACTGTGTTTGGCTTCAGGATCGATGGATCCTACTTCAGGTCCGGGTTGCCGGCATGGTTCCACCAGGCCAGATCGGAGTGCGCACGCAGGTCCAGCTCGAAGGTCCAGGCGGAGCGATGCTGGTGGGCGATGTAAAAGTAGGTATTGGCGACTTCTGCGGGTACCAGCAGACCGTCGTTCTCCAGGCCTTTTTTCTCGCGCAGCGCCTGAAAGCGTTCCGGGCCCAGCATCTTGCCCAGCGTGTCGGGTGCATCCACCGCACCGTCGATCACGATGTGCGCGACATGGATGCCCTTGCCCGCGAACTGGGCGTTCAATGACTGGCACAGCATGCGCCGCCCACCCATGGCCGCAGCATGTGAATGCTGGCCCGCGTTGCCGCGCATCGCAGCAGTCGCCGAAGTGACCAGCAATGTCCCCTTGCCTCGGGCTTCCATGTATGGAAACAGCACCCTTGCCAGGCGAAACAGGCCAAAGGTGGCCATGCGCCAGCCGACCTCGAACTGTTTGAGGGTGGTGGTCACCAGACCCCGGTCTCCGATCTGTGCGCCCAGATTGAACACCGCCACGGTGATCGGGCCGAGCGTGGTTTCGATGTGACTGACCAACTCCTCGATGCTGTTCTCTTCGACGGCATTGAGCAGAAAGCCACTCGCTGAACCGCCCTCGGCCTGGATCTCGGACACCAGCCTGTCAAGTCCGGCTTTATCGCTTCGCCGAGCCAGGCAGGCGTGATATCCCTCACGGGCAAAGCGTTTGGCAACGTTGCCGCCGATCCCGGCTCCGGCACCCAGAATCAGGCAAACTGGTTTGGTCATGGTGATTTCTTTTTTCAGGCGTGCCCGTTCAGGGTGGCTTGTCATTATGAACTCGTCAGTACAAAATGAAAATTCAATTCAGGAGACCTCATGAAGACCCGCATTACTGAACTGTTCGGCATCCAGCACCCCATCATCCAGGGCGGCATGCACTATGTCGGCTTTGCCGAACTTGCAGCGGCCGTGAGCAATGCCGGTGGCCTGGGCCTGATCACCGGCCTGACGCAAAAGACCCCTGAGCTGCTCGCCAACGAGATCGCCAAGTGCCGCGCGCTGACCGACAAGCCCTTTGGCGTGAACCTCACCTTCCTGCCGACCGTCAGCAGCCCCGACTATCCGGGCTACATCAAGGCCATCATCGACGGCGGCGTGAAGGCCGTCGAAACCGCCGGCAACAATCCGCAGAAATGGCTGCCGATGCTGCACGAGGCTGGCGTGAAGGTGATCCATAAATGCACCAGCGTGCGTCATTCGCTCAAGGCCCAGGCCATCGGTTGCGACGCGGTCAGCGTGGATGGCTTCGAGTGCGGTGGACATCCGGGGGAAGATGACATTCCCAATTTCATCCTGCTGCCGCGTGCCGCCGATGAACTGAAGATTCCGTTCGTGGCCAGCGGCGGCATGGCCGATGGCCGAAGCCTGGTCGCCGCGCTCGCCTTGGGCGCCGAAGGCATGAACATGGGTACCCGTTTCATTGCCACCAAAGAAGCGCCGGTTCACCAGAACGTGAAAGACGCGATTGTGGCCGCCAGCGAACTGGATACGCGCCTGGTGATGCGTCCGCTGCGCAACACCGAGCGCGTGCTGCGCAATGACGCGGTGGATCGCCTGCTCGAGAAGGAAAAGGCACTGGGTTCCAGCATCAAGTTCGACGACATCATCGACGAGGTGGCAGGCGTCTATCCCAAAATCATGCTGGAAGGCACCATGGATGCTGGAGCCTGGAGCTGCGGCATGGTGGCCGGGCTCATTCACGACATCCCGACCGTGAAGGAGCTGATCGATCGCATCATGGCCGAAGCCGATGGCCTCATCCGGCAGCGGCTTGCGCGCTTTGCGGTTGGGGGCTGAGGCCTGTAAGAGGCATTGACGATCAGGGATGGTGAGCGCAGCTCGCCATCATCAGGAGGGCCGTGCAGATCAGGATGCCGTAGGTGACTTTCTTGAACCACTCGGTTGGCGCAACTCTGAAGAGATACTGACCCAGATAGACCCCGGCCGTGAAGATGGGCGTCAGGATGGCTGCGTGCAGGAGTACAGAGGTGTTGTAGGCGCCATTCAGGCTCAAGACGATCAGATAGACCGTCAGGGTGCAGCAGATCGCTGCCAGAACGTTCGCGCGGATCTCGCCGGGTGATCGATCGGCGTGATGCAGATAAATGGCGGCCAAAGGAAATGCCGGAACGCCAAAAAAACCGCTGATTGCTCCGGCGGCGCCCCCCGTGCCGAATCCCACCCAGATGCGTCGTTTGCCGCTGTAGCGATAGCCCAGCATCATGACGAATGTGACGAGCAGGATCAGTGCGCCCATGCCCCTTCGAATGAAGGTTGGGTCTGCAGCCACCAGGAAGGCAACACCAAGCGGCATGGTGATGGCCGCAGCAATCGAAGGCGGTGCAAACTCTTTCCAGTCGGCCTTGCGCAGCGCTTCAGGAAACAGGGGCGCCTGGCTGAAGAGCATGAGTATCACCAGGATGCTGAATCCGGTTGAGGGCCCGAACAGCAGCGCAAAGAACGGCGAGGCAAACAACGCGCCGCCAAATCCGGCATAGCCCTGAAGAATGCCGCTTGGCAGCGCAAGGCACGCGGCAAGCAGCAGGTTCATCGTCAAGAGATCGACCATCGATTTGAGGTCTGTATCACGCTACCTGTACGCCGGTTCCCACACCAGGATGCCGCCATCGGCCATCAAGGACAGATGCAGGCGACCGTTTCTGAGCAAGTACGCTCGCACATAGGGCGCTTGCGCCATGATCTTCGAGTCCAGGCTCTGGGGTGGGCACATGGCCCGAGTGCCCGCCAGAGGGCCAAAAATGAATCGGCCGCTGTTTCTATCGGAGGCTGATTCCGCCGTCCATGAGCCCGTGGCTCTGTTGCAACCAAGCCTCAGGCTCGCCACTCCATCCTTGCGAAGTTCCAGGGTGTATTGATTGCGGTCATCCGGGCGCAGGGTACCTGTTGCGTCGTCCATCGATTGGATTTCAACGAGTCGCCAGGAGGTGCCGTTCAGTAGTGCACCCGCGTTCTTTTGCGTTCCGACGCTTTGGGATGCCGGCCCAGCACTCTGAAGCGGGTTTGCGCAGCCTGCCGCAACGAAACAAGCTAAGATCGCCGCCGCAAGACAGCGTCGTTTCTTGATATCACTGGAAGGCAACATTCTCGGGCCTTTAGATGGGTCTTCCCAGGGAAATGGATTGAAGATGAAATCAGTATTCAGGATGTTCTGCGTACTTGCCGCCCTGCTGATCGCAGGCTGCACCACGGTGCGCTATGAGTATCAGCCGCCGTCAAGCGACACCGGACGCTTGTGCGTGACTCAATGCCAGGGGATTCGTGAAGTATGCCGTGGAAATGAAATAAACCGCGCGCAGGCCGAGCGGTATGCCTGCGAGCAGCGCAGCGAGATGGCCTATAGGGGCTGTTATCGCAACGCCAGAAGCCCCGACGAAGCGAGAAGATGCTACCGGCCTGCTTGCAACATCCCTGATACCCAATGGCGTTGCGATGAGAGCTTTCGGCAGTGTTTCGAAGGTTGTGGTGGCGTGATTCGAAAATTCACGCAATAGCCAGACGCAATCAGACTGTACCGCTGGTTGCGTGCTGGCTAAGACGCGGGTTTGTCGTAATGCTTTCGCGGCAGGTCAGGCCTTGATGCCTTTGATGAAGGCAGGTCGCGTCTCCAGGCGGCTCACGTAAGCATGAAGATGGGTCATCTCCTCAGGCATACAACCGAGTCGCCTTGACATGTAGCACGCATGACCCAGCATGAAATCCACGCCTGACAGTGCACCCAGCATGTAGTCACGACCGCTCAGTGTCTCGTTGAGTGGCTCCAGTGTTTTGGTCAAAAGGCGCTTGGCCTGACCCAGAATCTCCTCATTGCGGCGCTCGGGCGGCAGCAGCAAGGTCTGAACGACGATGGTGTTGATCGGCGGCATGACCATGCCTTCGCAGTAATGAAACCACTGAAGGTATTGAGGGAAAAGAGGTGAGTTCACTGCCGGTTTGAGATCCCCATTGCTGTGTCGTGCAATCAGATATTCCACGATTGCACCCGATTCGTACAACATCAGGTCGCCATCCTCCAGGACTGGAACCCGGCCCAACGGATGTCTTGCGCGATGCTCTTCCGACTTCAACGCTTTGGGGCTGAAATCCATTCGATTGAGCTCAAAAGGCAGCTGGAGTTCTTCCAGCAGCCAGACGATTCGCCCGGCGCGGCTGTTGGGGGCGTGATGGAGTTTCAACATGGGCAGGTCCAGTGGGTCATGTGCTCGGGCTGTTATATCATTCCGCACCAATTGGTACAAAACCCAATCATGCCTCGTCCCATTGAATTCGATCGAGCCAAGGCCATGAACCGCGCGATGGCGATGTTCTGGCGCCAGGGCTATCAAGCCACTTCAATCGCGGAGCTGCTTCAGACGATGGACATCGGCCGAAGCAGTTTTTATGCGGCCTTCAAGGACAAGCGCAGCTTTTTCATTGAATGCCTCGATCTCTGGGCAGAGCGCACACTGGATCTGATTCAGCGTAGCCGTGCACAGATGCCTCCTGTGGATGCACTACAGAGTTTTTTTGAGCGCGGGTTCGTGGCAGCAAGCGGTGCCAAAGGGAACTGGGGTTGCATGCTGGTCAACACTGTTCTTGAAATGGCCGGCGTCGATGATGCGCTTGCGGATCACGCAAGCCGCCATCTTGATCAGCTGCAAGCGCTGTTTGGCGACTGCCTGACAGATGCCGGCGCCGAGCCTGTGCGCGCGCAAGAGCTGGCTGCGATGCTGATGTTGTTCAACGAAGGGATCCGGGTCTCGAGTCGCCGCCGCGTGTCTCAGATTCATCACAGGCAATCCATCGCCACCACATTTCGCCTGGTCCGGAGCTCACTGTCATGAACACCCAATCCACCACCACTGAGGTGCCGCGGATCGCCCTCTGGATCGTTTTGCTGGCGGCAGCAGGCACCTTCGCCCTGACCATGGGCTCGCGCCAGACCATGGGTCTGTTTCTGTCGCCCTTGAACACGGCCACCGGTCTGGGCCTGGCCAACATCAGCCTGGCCTTTGCGTTCGGTCAGCTGTGGTGGGGCCTCACACAGCCCTTTGCGGGCGCCATGGCCGACAAGATAGGCGCCGGGCGGGTTCTCCTGATTGGCGCACTGCTGGTGGCGATCGGCACCTTCATCACCCCCTATATGACCAGCACCTGGGGCTTGATTCTGGCCATTGGTGTGCTGTCCGCAGGAGGCTCGGGCATGGCGGGCCCTGCAGTGCTGATGGCAGCGACTTCGCGCTTGATTCCCGCTGAACGGCGCAGCTTCGCCTCGGGGATCGTCAACGCCGGCGGCTCATTCGGGCAGTTTGCCATGGCGCCCATCGCAGCCACGCTGATGGTCAGCATCGGATGGGCCTCCGCGCTGCAGGTGATTGCACTGATGGTTCTGCTGTGTCTGCCGGCCGCCTTTGTTTTGCGCGGGAATTCCGTTCAGGGTGCGGCGAGCGGCCAGCCTGTCGTGGGTACGCGTCAGGCGATCCGTGAGGCACTGGGCAACCGCAGCTATCTGCTCCTTGCAGCAGGCTTTTTCACCTGCGGGTTTCATGTGGCCTTCCTGGGCACACACCTGCCGGGTGTCATTGCTGCGTGCGGGCTGCCCACGGTCTGGGCCGGATGGTCGTTGGCCTTGCTCGGCCTGTTCAACATCGTGGGCAGCATCGGCGTGGGCTGGGCGATGAGTCGCTGGCGTATGAAGTCGTTGCTCTCGATTGTGTATTCCGTTCGGGCGCTTGCGGTGTTGATTTTTCTGTTGTCTCCCAAGACCGGTACGGTCGTGCTGATTTTTGCTGCGGTCATGGGCCTGACCTTTCTGTCGACTGTGCCGCCCACAGCAGGCTTGGTGGCGAAGTTTTTCGGGCTCTCCAATATGGCCACACTGTTTGGCCTCGTGATGTTCACGCATCAGATCGGAGGCTTTCTGGGCGCCTGGCTTGGTGGCACCGTGTTTGAGGCGACAGGCTCCTACAACTGGATCTGGGCGATCGATATCGCGCTGGCCCTGGGGGCTGCGCTCTTGCATTGGCCGATTCGTGAAGAACCGCTGAGACGACCGATTTTTTCCATCAAGCGCGTCTCATGACCCGCAGAATGACCGGAACTGTGTGATGCTCTACGCGACCCTCAAGACCCTTCATGTGCTGTCCATCATCGTATGGATAGGCGGCATGGTGTTCGCGCACTTTTTTCTGCGTCCCGCTGTGGCTCAACTGGAGCCACCGCTGCGGCTGAGGCTGATGCACGACATTCTCGGTCGCTTCTTCAAAGCAGTGCTTGTCGCCTCGCTACTGGCTCTGGCAAGCGGCATCGCCATGCTGGGCCGCGTGGTCATCCCGGGGGCACACTCGGCAGATCATGTCGCGATGCCGTTCGCATGGACCCTCATGTCGATACTGGGTATCGCGATGGTGGCGATCTTCATGCTCATCCGCTTTGTGTTTTTCAAGCGGCTGGGCCGGGCGGTGATTGCCTCCAATTGGGCCGACGGTGGTGCCGCACTGGGGCAGATTCGCAAGTGGGTCTTGATCAACCTCGCAATCGGGATTCTGGTGCTGGTCGTTACGCTGATGCGCGCAACGTTGTGAGTCGAAACCTGAAAAAAGGTGTTTCCAGGATTACCGGCACCCGGCCCGTCGTACGGATAAACCCCTGAGACGCTCACGTGGCCCTCGGGCTTCGATCTGGCCTGCATCAATCAGAGCCTGCAGACGGGCGGTAAAAAATGCATCGCCCATCAGATTCAGTGCATCGGATCGCCCCATGGCCTGTCCGACCACCTGCGCAGCCGGTTGCCAGTCGCTGCTGCAGATCGTCAGCAGCACAGGGTCATAGAAGCTCAGGGGTACATCAATCACCTGCGAGCCCTCAAGCCGACGCAACATCCCTCCACGGGCACACAGGCGGTCGAAGTCGCGGGCCCTGCGGACTTGCTCCGCGGATGTCACGAATTGTCGGGTCTCGAACAGCCGAGCCAGCGATTGCGGGGTATGCATGCCCACATAGCTTCGGTCATCCACAGCGGGCACGACGATCCTCGTGATTGGCACCGATCTTCCGGCAAGCCGCCGGCAAAGCATCGCCAGAAAGATCTCGTCATTGACGTTGAGACCGGTCCAGATCACAACTGAATCGATAGGGCACTGATCCAGTCGATTCAGGACCGTACCCAACGCGCGGAAGGGCTGTTCTTTCTCTGGGTCGAATTCAGGGTCGTTCTTCAAGAGCTCGCGTACGTACCGATCACGGGCAGCAAGATCGCCCAGGGGGCCCTGGGTCAGGTCATCAGAAAATCCGACCACCGACCCAGGCAGCCCAAAAACCGCACTGGCTGCGCGCAGGGTACCGGCTGCACTGTCGCCCGAGACGAGATGCAGCGGCGTTTTGAGCAAAGAAGTTTCAGGCAGCTGTGCGTCGCTCATGATGCAAAATTTCCTGTCATTGCTCTGACTCGCCAATCAACTGACCGCCACCAGGGTCATGGATGGCCTGCATCGGCCTTGGGCAGGTGATTGGGCGACGCCAGGTCCTGCTCGATCAGGGTCAGCACGGCTTCGATCAGTGTTCGCCTTGGAAAAGACTGGTTTCCCGCTGCGGCACGAACGATCGGATTGGTGCTTGCGCTCAGATCGGATCCGACGGCCCAGTGATCCGCATCGAGATAGGCCACTAGCGTGCTGCCTGGAATGATCTGGTCACGGCTGAGCACATTGCCGTCATTGTGAGGGTCGATGCGTCGCAGCAGCCGATAGGTGGGTATCAGCCCAGGCGATAGGCGCTGTACATGGGGCAGGGTGACAACCGAATACATCCGAACATCCGATGGCAGGCGATGACGCGCCAGCCAGGTCTGGCGAACGGCGGGCCTGAGACTTTCGATGGCCCCCAGATCGCCAGCCGAACAATCAAGCCCAGGGATGGCCGCAGCAACCTGCTGTACCGATGTGGGTGCACGATCGGCCAAAGGCGAGCCGCCGATTGCGCCAGCCAGGGAGACCAACGCAGCGACCCGGGAGCGAACCTGCGGATAATCAACCAGAACCTGCAAGGCATCGACCGCGCCCTTGGAGTGACCGATGATCACCACGGGCTCTTGCGCAGTGCCTGCGGCGAGGATGGTGTCGCGCAGGGCCAGTGCGTTGGAAGCGCTGCTGCCCAGACCGCTGACCGTGGCCACCTGCATCCGATACCCCCTGGCCGCAAGAAATGGCTGCATCTCCTGCTCGATCAGCCTGGGCTGTCCCGCGCAATCGGATCCGAATCCCAGCACATAGAGCACCTTCAGCCGGCGCCTGTGAGCCTCCTTCGACTCAGGCCCAACGAAAGAGGACTGGGCCAGAGTGCCCGTTGCGGAC
>JBKCEY010000523.1:0-2661 GCA_046304115.1 Burkholderiales bacterium
GAACATGCTTCGATCCCGACTGTACGAACACGAGCTGCGCAAGCGTCGTGCCGAACAGGACAAGGTCGAAGCGGCCAAGACCGATATCGGCTGGGGCCACCAGATCCGCAATTACATTCTCGATCAGTCGATGATCAAGGACGTCCGGACCAATGTCACGATCGGCGATACCCGCTCGGTGCTCGATGGTGACCTCGACCCGTTCATCACGGCAAGCCTCAAGCAGGGAGTCTGAAATGAGCAATGCCGACATGAGCCCTGCGCAACACCCTGGCCCTGCGAGTCAGGATCAGCCGACCGAAGCCCAGGCTTCAGACGAAAACCATGTCATTGCCGAGCGGCGCGAAAAACTCGCCGCCCTGCGGCGTACGGGCAATCCGTTTCCGAATGATCATGTGCCGCAAGACCGCGCCGCTGAGCTGATCGCCGCCGCTGAAGGTCAGGATCGGGACGCCCTGGCAGCAAAGCCCATCGCGGTGAGCATGGCCGGGCGCATGGTGCTCAAGCGTGTGCAGGGCAAGGCGAGCTTTGCCACCCTGCAGGACGCCACCGGTCGCCTGCAGATCTGGATCAACGATGAGGGCGTGGGCGCCGAGGTGCATGAGGCCTTCAAGCACTGGGATCTGGGCGATATCGTTGCTGCGCAAGGCGTGCTGTTCAGGACCATGAAGGGCGAGCTTTCGGTTCGGGTTTCAGAACTCAAGCTGCTGGTCAAATCACTCAGGCCCCTGCCCGACAAGTTTCATGGCCTGGCCGATCAGGAGCAACGCTATCGCCAGCGTTATGTCGACCTGATCGCCAACGACACCGCACGCACGACCTTTGTTGCGCGCAGCAAGGCCGTCTCAGCCGTTCGCCAGTTCATGACCCAGCATGGGTTTCTTGAGGTCGAGACGCCCATGCTGCAGCCCATCCCGGGGGGCGCCGCAGCCAAACCCTTCATCACGCATCACAACGCGCTCGATCAGCAGATGTTCCTGCGCATTGCGCCGGAGCTCTACCTCAAGCGATTGATCGTGGGGGGCTTCGAGCGGGTCTTCGAGATCAATCGCAACTTTCGCAACGAAGGCATCAGCCCCAGGCATAACCCCGAATTCACGATGATGGAGTTCTATGCGGCCTGGACCGATTACCGCTGGATCATGGACTTCACTGAGCAGGTGATTCGCGATGCCGCGCTGGCGGCCTGTGGCAGCACCACGCTGCAGTATCAGGGCCGCGAGCTTCAGCTGGGCGAACCTTTCGCGCGCATGACCATCGTGCAGGCCATCCTGGCTCATGCCCCCGACTACGATGCAGCCCAGCTCGATGACGCCGCATGGTTGCGCAAGGAGCTCGCACGGCTGGGCGCCAACCTCAATGACCCCAAACTTCGGCAGGCGGGCGTGGGCGCCCTTCAACTCGCGCTCTTCGAGGAAACCGCCGAGGCCAGGCTCTGGCAGCCAACCTTCATCATCGATTACCCGGTTGAGGTCTCGCCCCTCGCCCGGGAGTCCGATGATCGGCCTGGCATTACCGAGCGCTTCGAACTCTTCATGACCGGCCGCGAGATTGCCAATGGATTTTCGGAGCTCAATGATCCCGAAGATCAGGCAGCCCGATTCAGGGCTCAGGTCGAGGCCAAGGATGCAGGCGATGAGGAGGCCATGTTCTATGACGCCGACTACATCCGCGCCCTCGAGCACGGCATGCCCCCGACCGGTGGCTGCGGCATCGGGATCGATCGCTTGATCATGCTGCTGACCGACAGCCCCAGCATCCGTGATGTAATTCTTTTCCCAGCGCTCAAGCGCGAGAGCTGATCGCTCATTCCTCAGGAGACACCATGACCCACACAGCCAACACCCGTCGCCGCGTGTTGCAGGCCACTGCAGGCCTGATCGCAGGCGCTCCCGCCATCATTCATGCGCAGCCCAAGCAGCTCAGAGTCATCGTGCCTCTGCCTGCGGGGGGTGCGGCAGATGTTGGCGTGCGACTGATCACTGACATCTGGTCGCAGCTCACGGGCACGCCGATCATCGTCGAAAACCGGCCCGGCGCCTCGTATCTGATCGGCATGCAGGCCATTCAGAGCGCTCCGACCGATGGCAGCGCGCTCATCCACCTCAACAACGGAATGAGCGCCACCCAGTTGAGCTTTGGCAAGTACGACATGCTCAAGCAGCTCGCGATGGTGGGCAAGTTTGGTGGCACGCCCGGCACCATTTTCGTGAAGGCCGATTCGCCCATGAAGACGCCGGCGGATCTGATCGCCTTCCTCAAAGCCAACCCCGGTAAGGCCAATTACGGCACCATCCTGGGAGGTCAGGAGCACATGACCACCGTACTCATGCTGCGCAACAATGGCTGCTCGGCACAGGCCATCCCGTTCAAGGGCGGCCCCGACAGCATTACTGCGCTGGCCCAGGGCGAAACCGATTTCAGCGTTTCTGCTCTGCCCCTGGTGGTGCCCTTCAAGGGTCGCATCCGGCCGCTGTGCGTCATGACCGACAAACGCTTTGCGCTGATGCCCGATATCCCCTCGTTCCGGGACACCCTCGGCAATACCGCCCCGGTGCTCGATTACTGGGGTGGTTTCGGTGCGCCGGCGGGCACACCGAATGCGCTGGTCGAAGGGCACTACAAGACCCTGCTCGAGGTCATGAAAAACCCGGATCTGCC
>JBKCEY010000524.1:0-890 GCA_046304115.1 Burkholderiales bacterium
GCCTGAGGGGCGCTCATCTATTGCCCGGCATCGGCCACTGGACACAACAGGAGGCCCCCGAAACCGTGAATCGCCTGCTGACTGACTGGCTGCGCAATTTGCCAGCGTCCTGAGTTTCGATCATTCGACGGTTCGCAGGGATCTCGCACACAGAGCGCATGCGCAAAACGAGGAGACACTCAATGACCGACCCTATCCCCAACAACGCCCTGCCCTATCAGCATCCCAGTGCATGGCGGGCAGTCGATCTGCGCGATCGCCCGGACTGGAAGCTCCTCCTGACACAGGACCACAATCGAGAGTTGAAGCAGGCACTGGCCCAGGCCCGCGCACGAGGCGCAGAGATTCCGGCCTTGTCGCAAGATGACTTTCCGCTGCCCACGCTGGGCCCCGTGCTGGCTGCGCTACGCCTCGAACTGATGCAGGGACGTGGTTTCTGCCTTATCAGAGGGCTGGATATCGCTGACCTGGCGGCGTCGGATTCAGCCCTGATCTACTGGGGCATCGGTCGACATCTGGGTGAGCCCATGGCTCAGAACGCGCAGGGCGATGTGCTGGGTCACATCACCGATCTGGGCGTTGACTTTCATGCCGACCCGAATGTGCGTGGATACCAGACGCGCCTTCGCCTGCCCTTTCACAATGACCTGGGTGACATCGTTGGCCTGATGTGCCTGCAGACCGCCAAGCGGGGCGGCTTGTCTCGACTGGTGAGCAGCGCGGCAATCTACAACGCTGTACTGGAGCGTCGGCCCGATCTGATGGATGTCATGACCGGCCCCTGGTACCTTGATCGGCGTGGCGAAAATCCTCCGCACAAAAAGCCCTATTACATCGGTGCGTTTTTCGAGCATGTCGGTGAACGCCTGTTTTGCCGCTACAACCGAACC
>JBKCEY010000525.1:0-17096 GCA_046304115.1 Burkholderiales bacterium
GCAGGGCCAGGGGCTGTTCGATCAGGGCATCGGCACCCCAAGGCACAGCCGGCAGGTCTTCGCCGCAAAATCCATAGGCGGCAGCCACTGTGGCCATGCCGGCCGCCTTGCCGGCATGGATGTCTCGCAGATCATCGCCCACATAGATGCACTGCCGGGGATCAACGCCCGCGAGTCGAGCGGCATGCAGCAAGGGTTCGGGATGCGGCTTGGCATGCGGGGTGGTGTCGCCGCCAACGGCGCTCACCGCACGCTCCAGAACGCCCAGCGCTGACATGATGGGCCGCACATACCGCTCGACCTTGTTGCTCACCACACCCCAGACAATTCCCCGGGCTTCCAGTGTCTGCAGCACCTGTGGCATACCGTCGAACATCCGGGTGTGCACCACCATGGCTGCCTCATAACGCGCAAGGAAATCCAGTCGAAGCGCCTCGTACTGCGGATCTTCTGGCTTGATGCCCAGCGCCTTGCCAATGAGACCTCGGGCGCCATGCGAGGCAAAGGGACGCAGGTCCGCCAGGGCCAGCTCGGGCAACCCCCGAGCCACGCGCATCGCATTGACCGGAAGGGACAGGTCTGTTGCGGTATCCGCCAGCGTGCCATCGAGATCGAAGAAGACGGCGGCCAGTGGCGCTCTCAGGGGGGCAGGCATGCGCTGGAATCCGGGTTGTTCAGTCAGGCGGAGGGTCGCTGGTAGGCCAGCAGGTAATTCACGCTGAGGTCTTGCGGATGAAGCCGATAGGCGCGCGTGATGGGGTTGTAGGTCAGGCCGCTCAGGGCCCGCTGCTCAAGACCGGCGCTGCGCGCCCAGTGGGCCAACTCAGAGGGGCGGATGAACTTGGCGTATTCGTGGGTGCCGCGCGGCAGCAGGCGCAGGATGTATTCGGCGCCGATGATGGCAAACAGGAAAGACTTGGGGTTGCGGTTGAGGGTCGAGAAAAAGACCCAGCCGCCGGGGCGTACCAGGCTGGTGCAAGCCGCAACGACCTGGGCCGGATCGGGCACATGCTCGAGCATCTCCATGCAGGTCACAACATCAAAGCTGCCGGCAGCCCTTGTCGCAAAGTCTTCTGCCGAGCTGCGCACATAACGGACCTGCGCACCCGATTCGAGGCCATGCAACTCGGCCACTCGCAAGGCCTTGTCGGCCAGATCGATACCCGTAACCTGCGCGCCGCGCTGGGCCATGGCCTCGGCCAGGATTCCTCCGCCACAGCCCACATCAAGGGCGACTTTGTTGGCCAGCCCGCCGCACAGAGTTTCAATCCAGTTGGCACGCAGCGGATTGATCTGATGCAGGGGCCTGAACTCGGACTCGGGATCCCACCACCGTGCGGCCAGCGCTTCGAACTTGGCAATCTCAGCCGGGTCGGCATTGGCAGTTGCCGTTGCGCTGGAGGGGGGTAGTGCCGCTGCGTTCGTCATGTCACAAGCATACAAAAAGTACAGAACTGCAAAAATGAAAAACCCCGCCGAAGCGGGGTTCCGATCAGCTGCAGGGCGGGGCCCTGCAGGCCGATCACTTCTTGGCGCGAGTGCCCACCACTTCGATTTCCACGCGGCGGTTCTTGGCGCGGCCATCGGCGGACTTGTTGTCGGCGACCGGCTGCTTCTTGCCTTTGCCTTCGGTGTAGACGCGGTTGGCTTCGATGCCCTTGCTCACCATGTAGGCCTTGACAGCCTCGGCACGGCGCAGCGACAGCTTCTGGTTGTAGGCGTCGGAGCCGACAGAGTCGGTGTGACCCACAGCGATGACCACTTCAAGGGTGATGCCCTTGATCTGACCCACGAGACCGTCGAGCTTGGACTTGCCTTCGGGCTTGAGGACGGCCTTGTCGAAATCGAAGAAGGCGTCAGCGGCGAAAGTGACTTTCTCGCTGGTCGGGGCCGGGGCCGGGGCTGCCGGACGTGCCGCAGGTGCGGGCGCGGGCTTGGCCGGCGCGGGAGCCGGGGCAGCAGGACGCGGGGCCGGCGCCATGGGCGACGGAGCGGGGGCGGCTTTGGGCATCAGGTCGGCATTGCAATCAACCTGTGCGTCTTTGGCGTCCCACCATTGCGTGCGAACGCAGGCACCCTTGGGGCTGCCGGGCTGCTCGGCGAACGGTGTGGTAACAACACCACCGTAGGGGGTCTGCACATAGCCTTTTTGCTCGGGCTTCTTGGCCTCGATCTGGGGCTTGTCGGTGCTGGTGGCGCAAGCAGCAAGGAGGGCTGCAGCCGCCAGGACGCCGAATTTGAGCGATTTCTTCATGTTTCTCCTCTCGGTGAGATGACTCACATCTGAAAAATCAACGCCTTGCAAACCGTTCGCGAGACCTCGGCAGTATACCGACACACCAACGAAAGCAAAGCAACCCTGAACATGCCTGATGCCAGAAGACCTGACAGACGCCATCGGGGAGATCAAAAGCGAAATATTCCCGACGGGCGGCCTTGCTGCATCACCTGACCGGCGCGATTGTGCCACACGCCTCTTCGCCCACGAACCCCGCTCAGGGTCTCACGGGCTGGAGTTCCCGTAATTTGTCGCATCACTACAACAGGCTCGCCCTGAATCCAGACATGGCTTGCCCTTTCACGACCTGCCGAAAAGATCAGATCAGAAACCGGATCGGTCACCAGGGCACCGTACTCGTCGCTCAAGTCGAACGCGGCCAGGTCAGCCCATTTTCCGGCGCTGATGCTGCCCAGGACTGACTCCTGACCGAGGGCCCGGGCGCCGCCCAGCGTGGCCGCTTCGAGGGCGCGATGGGCATCGAGGCCAGCCGGTTCGCCCGTTTGCCCGCTCGCCAGAAGGCTCGCCATGCGGGCTTCGAGCACCATATCCAGCCGATTGTTGCTGGCGGAGCCGTCGGTTCCCAGGGCGACATTCACCTGGGCGGCCAGGAGCTCGGCCACCGGGGCAATTCCACTGCCGAGCTTGAGGTTGGAGTTGGGGCAGTGCACCACGCTGGCGCCCTGTCGTGCGAGCAACGCCAGGTCGGTGTCGTTGAGATGGACGGCATGAACCGCCATGAGCTCGGGCGTGACGAGCCCCAGCTGATTCAGGCGATCGAGGGGGCGCAGGCCATATCGGGCCTGATGATCCGTGATCTCACGGGCTGTCTCGTGGACATGAATATGAACCGGCAACTGCAATTCGGCCGATAGCCGCGCAACCCGCTCCAGCGGGCCATCCGACACGCTGTAGGGTGCATGCGGGGCCAGTGCGAACCGCACACACGGTTCGCCGCGCCAGGAATCGCGCAGGGCCAGGCCTTTGTCGAAATACTCGTCTGCGCTGCTCGCCCAGGCCGTTGGAAAATCGATCACGATCATGCCGATCACGGCCCGCATGCCCATCACCTGGGCCGCTCGCGCAGCCGCTTCAGGGAAAAAGTACATGTCGTTGAAGGTGGTCGTGCCACCGAGCAGCATTTCAGCGCAGGCCATGACGGTGCCATCGAAGACGAATGCATCGCTGACCAGCGCGGCCTCGAGCGGGCCGATGCGCTCTGCCAGCCATCGTTGCAGGGGCAGGCCGTCGGCCGCCCCGCGCAGCAGGGCCATGGCCGCGTGGCTGTGGGCATTGACCAGCCCCGGGGTAAGCAGGTGAGCATCCAGACGTACCTCATGGGCATCCGGGTAGTCCTGGCGTGCCTGCGCAGTGGGGAGCACGGCTTCGATGTGTTCGCCCCGGATCGCGACACTGTGTCCGGTGAGAACCGTACCGGCAGGCACGACCGGCGCAATCCAGCGGGGACTGATGAGCGTTGTCACGGGCGTCCCTGAATCGGAGGCGTCTGAGCGGGGGAAGGCAGCGAAATCGGGGGGCGCGGCGTCGGACATGGTTTGTGCCTGAAAGAGGCGTTCTGGGCCATTCGGGTCAAAACCGGGCAAGGATAGCCGCTTGGTTTAAAATTCAAGGGTTTATCTGCTACGTGGCCTTCATGGACTCATTCGCCAAAGAAACCCTGCCAATCAGCCTCGAAGAGGAAATGCGTCGTTCTTACCTCGATTACGCGATGAGCGTGATCGTGGGCCGGGCGCTGCCCGATGTGCGTGATGGCCTCAAGCCGGTTCACCGGCGGGTGCTCTTTGCGATGCACGAGCTCAACAACGACTGGAACCGCCCCTACAAAAAGTCAGCGAGGATCGTTGGCGACGTGATCGGCAAATATCACCCACACGGTGATCAGTCGGTCTACGACACCATCGTTCGCATGGCGCAGGATTTTTCTCTGCGCTATCTGCTGGTCGATGGCCAGGGCAATTTCGGCTCCGTGGATGGCGACAATGCTGCGGCGATGCGCTACACCGAGATCCGGCTGTCCAAGATTGCGCATGAGCTGCTGGCCGATATCGACAAGGACACGGTCGATTTCGGCCCCAACTACGATGGCTCGGAGCGCGAGCCCCTGTTGCTTCCGGCTCGCATTCCCAATCTGCTGATCAACGGCAGCTCGGGCATTGCAGTGGGCATGGCCACCAACATCCCGCCGCATCACCTGGGCGAAGTGGTCGAGGGCTGCCTGCTGCTGCTGCGTCGGCCGGAGTCCACGATCGACGAACTCATCGAGCTGATTCCGGCGCCCGACTTTCCTACGGCCGGCATCATCTATGGCGTCAACGGCGTTCGAGAGGGCTACCGAACCGGCCGGGGTCGGGTGGTCATCCGGGCGCGGACTCATTTCGAAGAGATTGACCGCGGCGCACGAACGGCCATCGTGGTCGATGAGCTGCCCTTTCAGGTCAACAAGCGCACGCTTCAGGAAAAGATCGCCGAGCTGGTGCAGGAGAAAAAGCTCGAGGGCATCTCCGACATCCGCGATGAGTCCGACAAGTCGGGCATGCGGCTGGTGATCGAGCTCAGGCGCGGCGAAGTGCCGGAGGTGGTGCTCAACAACCTCTACAAGCAGACCCAGCTGCAAGACACCTTCGGCATGAACATGGTGGCGCTGGTCGATGGCCAGCCCCGCCTGCTCAATCTCAAGCAGATGCTCGAGGCCTTCCTGTCGCACCGACGTGAAGTGGTCACGCGGCGCACGGTGTTCGATCTGCGCAAGGCGCGCGATCGTGGTCATGTGCTCGAGGGCCTGGCCGTGGCCGTGGCCAACGTGGATGAAATGATCGAGCTGATCAAGGCTTCGCCCACACCGCCCGTGGCGCGCGAGCGACTGCTGGCCCGCACCTGGAATCCGGGCCTGGCCCGTGAGATGGTCGAGCGCGCCGGCTCTGATGCGGCAGCTTTCAAGCCGCTGGGCATCGAGCCGGGCGCAGGGCTGTCCGATCAGGGCTATCGATTGTCGGAAGTGCAGGCCCAGGAAATCCTGCAGATGCGTCTGCAGCGCCTGACCGGCCTGGAGCAGGACAAGATCCTGCAGGAATACCGCGAGGTGATAGACACCATCGCCGACCTGCTCGATATTCTGGCGCGGCCCGACCGGATCAGCACCATCATCTCGGATGAACTCAAGGCCATCCGTGCCGAGTACAGCGACCCCAACAAGGACCCGCGCCGCTCGCAGATCGAACTTAATGCCACTGAACTCGAAACCGAGGACCTGATCGCGCCCACCGACATGGTGGTCACGCTCTCGCATACCGGTTACATCAAGAGCCAGCCCGTGTCCGAGTATCGGGCCCAGCGCCGTGGTGGCCGCGGCAAGCAGGCGACTTCCATGAAGGAAGACGACTGGATCGACCAGCTCTTCATTGCCAATACCCACGATTACATTCTCTGCTTCTCCGATCGCGGCCGGGTTTACTGGCTCAAGGTCTGGGAGGTGCCCCAGGGTTCGCGTGCAGCCCGAGGCAAGCCCATTGTCAACATGTTCCCGCTGGTCGATGGCGAAAAGATCACCGTGGTGCTGCCGGTCAAGACCTTTGATGACCAGCATTTCGTGTTCATGGCCACCCGTCTGGGCACGGTCAAGAAAACACCCCTCACCGAGTTCTCGCGCCCGCTGCGCAAGGGCATCATCGCGGTCGATCTCGATGACAGCGACTACCTGATCGGTGCCGCCGTCACCGATGGTGCTCACGATGTCATGCTCTTCTCGGACTCGGGCAAGGCGGTCCGCTTTGACGAAAACGACGTGCGACCCATGGGCCGGGCGGCTCGTGGCGTGCGCGGCATGCAGCTTGAAGAAGGTCAGAACGTGATCGCCATGCTGGTGGCCGAGACCGAGACCCAGTCGGTGCTGACCGCGACCGAAAACGGTTTTGGCAAGCGCACGCCGATCACCGAATACACCCGTCATGGCCGCGGCACCAAGGGCATGATTGCCATCCAGACGAGTGAACGCAACGGCCGGGTGGTCGGCGCCGTGCTGGTCGAGTCCACCGACGAAATCATGCTGATCACGACCGGTGGCGTGCTGGTTCGCACCCGCGTTTCAGAGATCCGCGAGATGGGACGTGCCACGCAGGGCGTGACCCTCATTGCCGTCGAGAAAGGGACCACGCTGACGGGTCTGCAGCGAGTGGTCGAGACGGATGTCACGGATGCCGTCGAGGGCGATGATCAGGGAGAGCCTGCATGACGCGTTCGGTCTTCAACTTTTCGCCCGGCCCGGCGCTGATTCCTGAGCCGGTGCTGCGACAGGCGGCCGACGAACTCCTCGACTGGCATGGCACAGGCACCTCCATCATGGAGATGAGCCATCGCGGCAAGGAATTCATGGGGGTGCATGCGCAGGCGATCGCTGACCTTCGCACATTGCTTGATATTCCATCGAACTACCGTGTGCTCTTCATGCAGGGCGGGGCGCTGGCCGAAAACGCGATCGTGCCTTTGAACCTCATGGGTCGCACGGGTCAGGCCGACTACCTGGTCACGGGCCAGTGGTCGGCCCGGTCGCTCAAAGAAGCGGGTCGTTACGGGCAGGTCAATCGTGTGGCCGACTCGGCTGATGCGCAGGGCGCCTACCGTACCATTACGGAGCAGGCGCAGTGGCAGTGCTCGCCGCAGGCTGCCTATCTGCATGTCTGCACCAACGAGACCATCGATGGCGTCGAGTTTCACCACGACATTGCGGTGGGCGAGGGGCCTGGCGCTGTTCCCGCGGGCGTACCCATCGTGTCGGATGTGTCTTCGCACATCCTGTCTCGCCCAATGGACGTGAGCCGCTTTGGCATGCTCTATGGCGGTGCGCAGAAAAATGTCGGGCCCGCCGGGCTGACCTTCGTGATCATTCGCGAGGACCTGCTCGGCCATGCACATCCCCTGTGCCCCAGTGCCTTCAACTACCAGGTGGTGGCCGAGAACGATTCCATGTTCAACACGCCCCCCACCTTCGGCATCTATCTGGCCGGGCTGGTGTTCAAGTGGATTCTGGACCAGGGCGGGTTGCCCGCCATGGCCCGCATCAATGCCGAAAAGGCCTCGCTGCTGTATGGCGCGATCGACAACAGTGGGCTGTACGAAAACCGGGTGGAGCGGGCTCATCGCTCCTTCATGAATGTGCCTTTCTTCCTGCGTGATGAAAAGCTCAACGATGCTTTTCTGGCCCAGGCCAAGGAGGAGGGGCTGGTCGCACTCAAGGGCCATCGGGTGGTGGGGGGCATGCGGGCCTCCATTTACAACGCCATGCCGCTGGAGGGTGTCCAGGCGCTGGTTCAGTTCATGCGCGAGTTCGAGCGCGCGCGGGGCTGATCATGAGTGATCGGTTGTCTGAAATCCGCCAGCGCATCGATGCGGTCGATGCGCAACTGCTGCAATTGCTGGCTGAGCGGGGGCGCCTGGTGCTGGAGGTGGGGGCGCTCAAACACGCCACCAATGCGCCGATCTGGCGGCCCGAGCGCGAGGCCCAGATCATGCAGCGACTGGCCGATACCAATCCGGGGCCTTTGCCCGATTCGGCCCTTCAGTCGATCTGGCGCGAGGTGATTTCGGCCTGTCGGGCGCTTGAGCGCAGACTGCGCATCGGTTATCTGGGGCCGGTGGGTACCTTTTCGGAGCAGGCCGTCATCGCGCAGTTCGGTCAGGGCGTCGAGGCCGTTCCCTGCGTATCCTTTGATGAGGTTTTTCGCGCGAGCGAAGCCGGTACGGTCGACTTTGGAGTGGTGCCGGTCGAAAATTCCACCGAAGGCGCCGTCAATCGCAGCCTGGATCTCCTGTTGCAAAGCCCCTTGCGCATCTGCGGCGAAATCACCGTGCCGGTACGCCATCATCTGCTGAGCCGCAGCGGCACCATGCAGGGCATTACGCGCATCTGCGCCCATGCTCAGGCGCTGGCCCAGTGCGTGGGCTGGCTTGATCGCAACTACCCTGGCATCGAGCGTGTGCCGGTCGCCAGCAATGCTGAAGGGGCCCGTCTGGCGGCGCTCGAGTCGCATACCGCAGGCATTGCCGGCGACGGTGCGCTCGGGCGCTACGAGGTTCAGATCGTTGCCGAAGCGATTCAGGATGACCCGCTCAATCGAACGCGGTTTGTGGTGATCGGCAACCATGCCTGTGGCGTCTCAGGGGCAGACCAGACTTCGCTGATCCTGTCCGTGCCTGATCGGGCGGGTGCCGTGCATGCCCTCATCGAGCCGCTGGCCCGGCACGGGGTCTCGATGAAGCGGTTCGAGTCCCGACCGGCCCGACAGGGTACCTGGGAGTATTACTTCTACATCGACCTGCTCGGCCATCAGGACGAACCGAATGTCGCGGCTGCGCTGGCGGAGATCCGTTCGCATGCCGCCTTCTTCAAATCATTGGGCTCGTATCCCAGAGAGGCTAATACCCCATGAACGCACCCATCGCTGACCGGACCGTTGCTCAAGCGCCCGACTGGATCCGGGCCATCGCTCCGTATCAGGGCGGCAGACCCATCTCCGAGGTGGCTCGTGAATTCGGGCTGGATGAGGCCCGGATCGTGAAGCTGGCCTCCAACGAAAATCCCCTGGGCATGCCCGAGTCAGCTCGTCAGGCCATGCTGGCTGCAGCCGCCGAACTCGGCCGCTATCCGGATGCCAATGGATTCGATCTCAAGGGAGCGCTGTCGCGCCGATTTGGCGTTCCTTCCGACTGGATCACTCTGGGCAACGGCTCGAACGACATCCTGGAGCTTGTGTCGCAGGCCTTCCTCAAGCCCGGCAGTTCCGCGATCTATGCGCAGCATTCTTTTGCCGTGTACGAGCTGGCCACCCAGGCACGTGGCGCGCGCGCGATCGTGGTGCCAGCCCGCAACTTCGGCCACGACCTGGCTGCAATGCGTGCGGCCATTGCCCCGGATACCCGGGTGATGTTCATTGCCAACCCCAACAACCCCACCGGAACCTTCATCCCCGGGGCCGACATCGAGGCCTTCCTGGCCTCGGTGCCCCCTGAGGTTCTGGTCGTGCTCGATGAGGCCTACAACGAATACCTCGAGCCCCAGGACCGCTACGACGCGCTGGCCTGGGTGAGGCGCTTTCCGAATCTGGTGGTCTCGCGCAGCTTCTCCAAGGCCTATGGACTGGCGGGGCTTCGCGTGGGCTATGGCGTGGCCCAGCCGGCCATCACCGATCTGCTCAATCGCGTGCGTCAGCCCTTCAATGTGAACAGCATCGCCCAGGCTGCGGCTGTGGCCGCACTGGCCGACACCGACTTTTTAGAGCGCAGCAGGGCGGTGAATACCACGGGCCGCCGGCAACTCTCGCAGGCGTTTGAGGCCATGGGCCTGCGCTACCTGCCCTCGTATGGCAATTTTGTGCTCGTGGAAGTGGGTGATGCCGCAGCCGTCAATCTGGCCTTGCTCAAGGCGGGCGTGATCGTGCGGCCCGTGGGTAACTACGGCCTGCCCACCTGGTTGCGCATCAGCGTGGGATTGCCCGAAGAAAACGATCGATTCCTGACTGCTCTGGCGGCTACTCTGGGCAAGAGCACCCGACCTTGAGCCCGCCGCTGCCGCCGCCGTCGCGCCCCACGCTGGCCAGCCTGGGCACGGGCGCGCTTGGGGGTTCAGTTGCGGCAGCCCTGCGCGCGCGAGGCGAGGTGGGTGAGGTTCGAGGGTTCGACCCTGCCAATGCCCAGGCGGCGCTCACCCTGGGCTGGATTGACCGCGTTGCCCCAAGCGTCGAAGACGCAGTCGCGGGTGCGGACATCGTGGTGCTTGCTGCACCGGTGGCCGTCAATGTGCGATGGCTGCGAGAGGGCACGCTGGCCCAGAGCCTTGCATCTGACGCCTGGCTCGTTGATGTTTCGAGCACCAAGGCCAGCGTGGTTGAGGCGGCGCAAGCAGGGCTGGGTTCAAGACTGGGCCGCTTCGTGGCAAGTCATCCGATCGCCGGATTTGATCGCTCGGGGCCGCAGGCCTCACGGGCCGATCTCTTTGAGGGGCGACATCTCATCACCTGCCCGACCCCGGCCTGTGACACCGAGGCCCTGCAAGGCGTCGAGGCGCTCTGGCGAAGTGTCGGGGCCCGGGTCTCGCGCATGGACGCCGCCGAGCACGACGCGCTGTTTGCCGACATCTCACACTGGCCGCATGCCGTGGCCTTCGCACTGTCGGCCGCCATCGGCGAAGGGCCGCGGGCCGATGCAGCCATCCGGTTTCATGGCGCAGGCTTGCGAGACACCTCTCGCGTGGGCGGCTCGCCCGCCGATCTCTGGGCCGGCATCCTGCTCGACAACCGTGCCGCAGTGCTGGCTTCGGCGCGCGCGTTTCGCGAGCAGCTCGATGCGCTCGAGGCTGCGCTGAATCAGGGTGATCGTGAGGCGTTGGAGCGGGTTCTCGCCCGAGGCGAGCAGTGGCGCAGCCGGTTCTGAGACCCGCCCCGGGGCGTGTTGTGCCCGTAGGCCGAGACCTTGAATCCGCCGCTTCAGCCCTTGCGGCGTAGCCGTCGGATGAGGCTCGAGGTATCCCACCGGTTGCCGCCCATGTTCTGCACGTCGGCATAAAACTGATCGACCACTGCCGTGACGGGCAGGCTTGCCCCGTTGCGGCGAGCTTCCGAGAGCACAAGCCCCAGGTCCTTGCGCATCCAGTCGACCGCAAAGCCGAAGTCGAACTGATCATCAACCATGGTCTTGCCGCGGTTGTCCATCTGCCAGGACTGAGCTGCTCCCTTGCCGATTACATCGAGCACGAGCTTCATGTCGATGCCTGCAGATTGTCCGAAGTGGATGCCCTCGGACAAGCCCTGCACCAGGCCGGCGATGCAGATCTGATTGACCATCTTGGCGAGCTGACCGGCGCCGGGTGGCCCGATGCGAGTGAAGGCCCGCGAGAAGGCCATCGCCACAGGCCGGGCGCGCTCGACGCTGGCCTCATCGCCACCACACATCACGGTGAGTTGCCCATTGACCGCACCTGCCTGGCCACCGGAGACCGGCGCATCGATGAAGTCGAGTCCCAGAGCACAGGCCTGGGCATGCAGTTCGCGCGCCACTTCGGCCGATGCGGTGGTGTGATCGATGAAGAGGGCGCCGGGCTTCATGCCAGCAAACGCGCCATCGGCACCGAGTACCACGCTGCGCAGGTCGTCGTCATTGCCGACACAGGCAAACACCAGGTCAGCGTGTGCAGCGGCCTCGCGCGGCGTTGCTGCCCATGCGCCACCGTACTCGGCCACCCAGGCCTGAGCCTTGGTGGCGGTGCGGTTGTACACCGTGACCTGATGGCCTGCACGGGCGAGGTGACCGGCCATGGGAGCCCCCATGACGCCCAGGCCCAGAAAGGCGACATGCATCGAAGGGGTGGGATCGTAAGAGCGCGTCATGAAACGATAAATCCGCAGAAGGCAACTGTATGGAGATGTCTCGGTGAGTCCGTCAAGAGAGGTCTCAATGAGGTCGTAAGATCAATTCAAAAGACTGAGGCGATCAGAACACGGCGGCATGGCCGTCGCGACGGCTGTCGCTGGCCGCAACATAACCATCGACGATGTCATCGGACAGGCGCCAGATGAACTGGCCCGAGCCAAAGTCCATGTAAGGATCGGCCACTGGCGCCAGGTTGTGGCCCATGGCACGCAGGGAGTCGACCACGTTCTGTTGCATGGCCGGTTCGACATCGAGGTCGAGCCCGCGGTTGACCTTCCAGCGCGGTGCATCGCAGGCCGCCTGCGGGTTCTGGCCCCACTGAAGCATGCGCACCAGGGTCTGCATGTGCCCCTGGGGTTGCATGTTGCCGCCCATCACGCCAAAGCTCATCTGAGGCTGACCATCGCGGGTCAGGAAAGCCGGAATGATGGTCTGGAAGGGACGCTTGCGCGGCGCCACCACATTGGGATGGCTGGGGTCGAGCGAGAAGCAGTAACCGCGATTTTGCAGCGACACGCCGGTGCCCGGCACCACGACGCCTGAGCCAAAGCCCATGTAGTTGGACTGGATGAAGCTCACCATCATGCCGCTGGCATCGGCAGCGGTCAGGTAAATGGTGCCGCCCGCCGGTGGGGTTCCGTGTTTGAAGTCGGTAGCCCGGTCGTGACGAATGAGTCTGGCGCGTTCAGCCAGATAGCCCGGATCAAGCAGCTGATCGGGAGTGAACTTCATGTGCCGGATGTCGGCGACATGGGTGTAGACATCGGCAAAGGCACATTTCATGGCCTCGATCTGCAGATGGCGGGCCTGGGCTGAATCCGGATGCAGGTTCGACAGATCGAAGTTCTTGAGAATGCCCAGGGCCATCAGCGCTGCAATGCCCTGCCCATTGGGCGGAATTTCGTGCAGCCGATGACCCATGTAGTCCATGCCAATGGTCTCGACCCAGTCGGGGCGATACTCGGCCAGATCGGCAGCAGCCATGGCAGCTCCGTGCTCCTTGGCATGGGCCACCAGGCGTGCCGCGGTTTCGCCTTCGTAGAGGTCACGGCCCTTCGTGGCAGCGAGGCGCTTGAGCGTTGCGGCGGCAGAAGGATGCACAAAGCGCTCACCGATCGCCGGCGCACGCCCTCGGGGCAGGAAGTGCTCGGCAAAGCCCGGCTGATCCTTGAGGATCTCGACATGGGCGAGCCATTTGCGGTGCACGATGGTCGAGACGATGTAGCCCTGTTCTGCGTATTCGATCGCAGGCTGCAGGCAATGCTCGAAGCTGAGCTTGCCGAACTTCTCATGCAGTGCGGCCCAGCCGGCCACTGCACCGGGCACCGTGACCGAGTCCCAGCCGCGCATCGGAAAAGCACCTGCATGCTTGCGCGCGTAGTAGGCGGTATCCCAGGCAGCCGGCGAGACGCCCGAGGCATTGAGGCCATGCAGTTTCTGGCCATCCCAGACGATTGCGAATGCATCGGAGCCCAGACCGTTGGAGACCGGTTCGGTCAGTGCGATCGTGGAAGCGGCCGCAACGATCGCGTCAATGGCATTGCCGCCCGCGGCCAGCATGCGCAAACCCGCCTGCGCTGCCAGGGGCTGAGACGTGGCCACCACATTGCGCCCGAAAACCGGGGTGCGGACGGTGGGATAGGGATTGTTCCAGTCGAAGGAGGTCATGGTCGGATCAGTTGGGGAAGCAGCCTAATTGTGCCGCGAGATCACGCAGATCTCGCGACTCCAGATCAAATCGGTCGGTTGCCGAAGGAATATCTCCCCGCCGATCCGGCCCCCACTCCAGGGGGCGGTCAACATAGGCCGTGCGCAGGCCGCACTGCGCGGCCGCACGAAGGTCTGCTGCATGGGCGGCGCACAGCATCGCCTGATGAGGCTGCAGACCGAAAAGCTCGACGGCACTGCGATACGCCCGGGGATCGGGCTTGTAGGCACGGAAGGTCTCGGCGCACAGCACGGCGTCCCAGGTGAGGCCAGCATGTTTTGAGAGATTCACGAGCAGGGCAGTGTTGCCATTGGACAGGGTGCTCACGGTATAGCGGGCCCGCAGGCTCTGCAGGCCCGCTGCCGTATCGGGCCAGGCCTCCAGGCGGTGCCAGGCACGATTCAGATTCTCCAGGGCCGCTTCATCAAGGCGTTGCGCCACGCCAAAGCGATCCAGCACGGCCTGCAGATTTTCACGGTGCAGACCATCGAGATTGATCCACTCGCGCTGGCCCTCGCGCACCGCCTGCATCGAAGGCAGATAACGCCTGCGCCAGGCGTCGGCGAATGCGGCGCCGTCAAGGCCCAGACCCAGCGCCTCGACCTCGCGCGCGACCGAACCCCGCCAGTCGACCACCGTGCCGAACACATCGAAGAGCAGCAGCTTCACGTCGCTCAAGTCTTGCATTGCGATCTTTCACTCCAGCAGTCTGCAGATCTGAATCTCGAAGGGCCTGAGTCCACCGTCATCAGCGATCCGCAACCCTGCCGACGGAAAAGCAACGGGCCGGTCGCACAGGGCGCCGGCCCGCATGAAACCGAGCCCGAATGAATCCGGGCTCCGGGTGCCTCGAACGATCAGTCGTCGCCTGCGAACGCCTCGGCGCGCTTCTTGGAAATGGCCGGCAGGAACACGATGATCAGCAGCAGGAAGGCCAGGGCCAGCAGGGTGGCCGACAACGGTCGCGTGAAGAACACGGTGGGGTCGCCTCGCGAGATGGTCATGGCGCGCCTGAGGTATTCCTCCATCAGCTTGCCCAGCACGAAGCCCAGCAGCATGGGCGCCGGCTCGCAATCGAGCTTCTTGAAGATGTAGCCCAGGATCGCAAACGGGATCGTCATGAACACGTCGAAGACGTTGTTATTGATCGAGTAGCAGCCGATGCAGCAGAACAGCAAGATGGCCGGGTACATGATCCGGTAGGGCACAGACAGCAGCTTCACCCAGAGGCCGATCAGGGGCAGGTTCAGGATGACCAGCATCAGGTTGCCGATCCACATCGAGACGATCAGGCCCCAGAACAGCTTGGGATTGCTGGTCATCACCTGCGGGCCGGGCTGGATGTTGTGAATCATCATGGCCGCCACCATCAGGGCCATGACGGGGTTGGTCGGGATACCCAGCGTGAGCATCGGGATGAAGGACATCTGCGCGCCGGCGTTGTTGGCCGACTCGGGGCCCGCCACGCCCTGGATGGCGCCCTTGCCGAACTCTTCAGGGGTCTTGGAGACCTTCTTCTCGATGGCATAGGAGGCAAACGAGGCCAGCACCGCACCACCACCCGGCAGGATGCCCAGCAAGGAGCCAATGCCCGTGCCGCGCACGATGGCCGGCAAGGCCACCTTGAAGTCGGCCCAGCGCGGAAACAGGCCCGTGACCTTGCTGGTAAAGACCTCCCGGTTTTCCTTTTGCTCGAGGTTCAGGATGATCTCGGCAAAGCCGAACATGCCCATGGCCACGGCCACAAACTCGATGCCGTCAGACAACTCAGGCACATCGAACGAGAAGCGGGCCACGCCGGAGTTGACGTCGGTGCCCACCATGCCGAGCAGCAGACCGAACACCACCATGGCCAGTGCCTTGAGCACGGAGCCGTGAGCCAGCACCACCGCGCCGATCAGACCGAGCACCATCAGCGAGAAGTACTCGGCCGGGCCGAACTTGAAGGCCACCTCGGCCAGTGGGGGGGCAAACGCCGCCAGCATCAGCGTACCGACCGTACCTGCGATGAAGGAGCCGATCGCGGCAATCGCCAGGGCCGGACCTGCACGACCCTTGCGGGCCATCTGATAGCCGTCGATGGTGGTCACCACCGAAGACGACTCACCCGGCAGATTCACCAGAATGGCGGTGGTGGAGCCTCCGTACTGAGCGCCGTAGTAAATACCGGCCAGCATGATGAGCGCCGTGGTCGGGTCGGTCATCTTGTAGGTGGCGGGCAGCAGCATGGCGATGGTAGCCAGCGGCCCGATGCCCGGCAGCACGCCAATCAGCGTACCCAGTACCACTCCGATGAAGCAGTACATCAGGTTGATCAGTGTGCCCGCGGTCGAAAGACCCAGGGCAAGGTTGTTCAGCAAATCCATGTGCGGGTCCTGTCTCTAGTCGTGTTGTGCGTTGGGCTGCGAGGCTCAGCGGGTCAGGAAGACGGGAAGGAAGGGGAACTGAAGCTCAAGGCCCTTCACGAACACCAGGTACGAGAAGATCAGCAAGGCCACTGCCGAGATGGCCGTTGTCTTGACGTTGAACTCATGGCTTGCCATGGACGAGATGAAGATCAGCAGCACCAGCGACACGATGAAGCCGAGCGAGGGCAAGGTGGCCGCATAGACCGCCACCGCCAGCAGGATGACGCCGATCACCTTGAAGTCGATGCGATCGACCTTGAGCTCAGGCGACTTGCGGCTCAAGGCCGGGATGCTCAGCATGAGGCCCAGCACGGCCATCATGCCGCCCAGAACGGTCGGGAAATATCCAGGACCCATCTTGGCTGCGGTACCGAACTGGTACTGCCTCGACAGAATCATGAACAGCACGCCGGTGATCACGAAGAGCACACCGGACCAGAAGTCGCGTTGGTTGCGGATTTTCATGAAGACGTCTCCAGTTGGCTGCGGGGCGAGGGCTGCCCCGGTGCCACGCATCGTCTGATACTCGCGATGCGTTAGGCAGGGCGCAGTCTACCCGAGCAAATGAGGCTGGCAAGCCCTTGATGCATGCCTCATCCGGTTTTTGTGGGTTTTCGATCGAGCCCCTGCATCCGCATGGGGCTTTTCTTCAGCCGCCCTTCAGATTGTGCCGGCCGATCGCGCTGCAGCAATTCGCTCACCACTCCAGCCGAGGACCTCCTGCAGAACCTGCTCGGTATGCTGCCCGAGCTTGGGCGGTGCGCTGCGGTAGGCCGGCGGCGTGCGCGAGGCCTTGATCGGGTTGGCCACGAGTTTGACCGCACCTGCATCCTCGCGGGGCAACTCGATGCACATGCCGCGCGCCTGAACCTGCGGGTTCTCGTAGACCTGACGAAAATCATTGATCGGCCCGCAGGGCACGCCCTCGGCCTCCATCTCGTCGATCCACTGTTGCTGACTCTTGCGAGCCACCATCACTTCCAGCAAGGGGATCAGCGTGTCGCGGTTGCGGATGCGGTCCTGAACCCGGGCGAAGCGCGAATCGTCGGGCAGATCCGGGCAGCCGCCGATGGCGCAAAAGCGCCGCCACTGACCATCATTGCCACAGGCCACGATGATCCAGCCATCGCTGGCCTTGAACGTCTGATACGGCACAAGGTTCGGATGGGCATTGCCCCAGCGCTTGGGTGGCTCGCCGCTGTGCAGATAGTTGGAGCTCATGTTGGCGGTCATGGCCACCTGAACATCGAGCAGGGCCATGTCG
>JBKCEY010000526.1:0-21936 GCA_046304115.1 Burkholderiales bacterium
TCGTGGACCGGGCGGCGGTGGCGGCGGTGGTTTCGGCGGCGGCGGTGGCGGCGGTGGCGGTGGTTTTGGTGGCCCACGCCGTCCGCGTGACTGAACCCGATCCAGCCTGATTGCTGTCAGCCCGGCCGCAGCAGGTCGGGCTGAGTATTCAGGTCAGACTGTCTTCAGGCGTGTGTCTTGGTCGCCGTGGTGTCCAGCGGACATCCGGTGCGGCTGATCACGTCCTCAACAGTCACGCCGGGGGCCCGTTCACGCAGAACCAGGCCCTGTTCGGTGACCTCGATTACACCCAGGTCGGTGATGATCAGATCGACCACACCCAAACCGGTGAGGGGCAGATTGCATTCGGACAGGATCTTCAGATCCTCGCCGCCATCCTTGCGACGCGCGGTGTGTTCCATGAGCACGATGACACGGCCCACGCCAGCCACCAGGTCCATGGCGCCGCCCATGCCCTTGACCATCTTGCCCGGAATCATCCAGTTGGCCAGGTCGCCTTTCTCGGACACCTGCATGGCGCCGAGGATGGCCAGATTGATCTTGCCGGCGCGGATCATGCCGAAGGAATCGGCCGAGGCAAAGATCGAAGATCCCGGCAGCGTGGTGACCGTCTGTTTGCCTGCATTGATCATGTCGGCATCGACTTCCTCTTCAGTCGGGAAGGGGCCGATGCCGAGCAGCCCGTTTTCGGATTGCAGCCAGACTTCCATCTCGGCAGGCACGTGGTTGGCCACCAGAGTGGGCAGACCGATACCCAGGTTCACGTAAAAGCCGTTGCGCAGTTCGCGCGCCGCGCGAGCGGCCATTTCGTCTCGTGTCCAGGGCATGAGTGAAGCTCCGTGTCAGATGCAGTCGTAGGTGCGGTCGTAGTTGCAGTCGTGCGGGCGGTTTTTCAGGGGAGCGGTACGCCAGGGCGTCGAAATCGATGCGATCCCGAAGGCCGTTCAGCGGGCCGCCCGCACCGTGCGCTGCTCGATGCGTTTTTCGGGGGTCGGATTGTGAATCAGCCGGTGCACATAGATGCCCGGCAGATGCACGGCATCGGGGTCGATCTGTCCGTTCTCGACGATCTGCTCGACTTCGGCCACGGTGACTCGTCCGGCCATCGCGACATTGGGATTGAAGTTGCGCGCGGTGCGTCTGAAGACCAGGTTGCCAGCCCGATCGGCCTTCCAGGCCTTGACCAGCGAGACATCCGGCACCAGGGCATGTTCCATGACATAGGTGTTGCCATTGAATTCGCGGGTTTCCTTGCCCTCGGCCACGATCGTGCCGACCCCGGTTCGGGTGAAGAAGGCCGGAATGCCTGCGCCACCTGCCCGCAGTTTTTCGGCCAGCGTGCCCTGCGGGGTGAATTCGAGTTCGAGTTCGCCCGACAGGAACTGACGCTCGAACTCCTTGTTCTCTCCCACATAGCTCGCAATCATCTTGCGGATCTGGCGGGTGGCCAGCAACAGCCCCAGGCCGAAGCCATCGACCCCGGCATTGTTGGAAATGCAGGTGAGATTGCGCACACCGCTGTCGCGCAGGGCGGCAATCAGGGCCTCGGGAATGCCGCACAGACCGAAGCCGCCCACGGCAATCATCTGGCCGTCCTGCACGATGTCAGCCAGCGCCGCCGCGGCGCTCGGATAAAGCTTGCTCATGGGTGGACTCCTCGTCCTTACATGCCGGGGTAGTTGGGGCCGCCGCCGCCTTCAGGCACGACCCAGACGATGTTCTGGCTGGGGTCCTTGATGTCGCAGGTCTTGCAGTGCACGCAGTTCTGGGCGTTGATCTGCAGGCGGTCTGAGTCGTCGTCGTTCTTGACGAACTCGTACACGCCCGCAGGGCAGTAGCGCTGCTCGGGCCCCGCATATCGGGCAAGGTTCAGGCCCACCGGCACGCTCGCATCCTTGAGCGTGAGATGGATGGGCTGGTTTTCTTCGTGATTGGTGTTCGACAGGAACACCGAGGAGAGCCGGTCGAAGGTGAGCTTGCCATCGGGTTTGGGATAGACGATGGGCTGAAAGCTCGACGCGGGCTTCAGGCACTCGTGATCAGCATGTTGATGATGCAGGGTCCAGGGCACCTTGCCACGCAGGACGGTCTGCTCGATGCCCGTCATGACTGTGCCCAGCACCAGCCCCTTGCTCATCCACTGCTTGAAATTGCGGGCCTTCCAGAGCTCTTCATGCAGCCAGGAGGCCTTGAAGGCTTCGGGGTAGGCGGTGAGTTCGTCGGCGCTGCGGCCTGCGGCCAGCGCATCGAAGGCGGCTTCTGCGGCCAGCATGCCGGTCTTGATGGCGGCATGGCTGCCCTTGATGCGCGAGGCGTTGAGAAAACCTGCGTCGCATCCGATCAGCGCGCCACCCGCAAAGACGGTCTTGGGCAGCGACATGATGCCGCCCGCGGTGATGGCCCGTGCGCCATAGCTCAGGCGCTTGCCGCCCTCAAAGGTGTCGCGAATGGCGGGATGGGTCTTGTAGCGCTGGAATTCCTCGAAGGGCGAGAGCCAGGGGTTCTGGTAGGCCAGGCCCACCACAAAACCCACCGACACCAGGTTCTCGCCGAAGTGATAGAGGAAGGAGCCGCCGTAGGTCGCGTTATCGAGGGGCCAGCCTGCGGTATGAACCACCAGGCCTTTGCGGTGCTTGGCCGGATCGATCTCCCAGAGCTCCTTGATGCCAATGCCATAGGTCTGGGGGTCGCTGTCGGCATCGAGCTTGAAGCGCGCGATCAGCTGTTTGCCCAGATGCCCGCGCGCGCCCTCGGCAAACAGGGTGTACTTTGCGACCAGTTCCATGCCGGGCTGAAAGGCATCGGTGGGTTCGCCGTCGCGGCCCACGCCCATGTTGCCGGTGGCCACGCCTCGTACGGCGCCGTCATCGGTGTAGAGGATCTCGGCCGCAGCAAAGCCCGGATAGACATCCACGCCGAGCGCCTCGGCCTGCTGGCCCAGCCAGCGCACCACGGCGCCCAGGCTGACGATGTAATTGCCGTGGTTCTTCAGGCCATCGGGCAGCGCGAAATTGGGCGTGCGAATCGCCTTGCTCTCGGTCAGGAACAGCACTTCGTCGGCTGTGACCTCGGTTTCAAGCGGGGCTCCCTGCGCCTTCCAGTCCGGGATCAGCTCGGTGATCGCGATCGGATCCATGACCGCACCCGAAAGCGTGTGGGCACCGATCTCGGATCCCTTTTCGATGACGCAGACCGAAAGATCCGTGCCCTTTTCTGCGGCGAGCTGCTTGAGCCGGATCGCTGCAGACAGGCCTGCCGGCCCGCCGCCCACGATCAGGACGTCGAATTCCATTGATTCGCGTTCAATGTCCATGGTGCCTTCCCTGATGTCCTGCATGATGCAACCCGTAATTCTCGCCAAAGCAGGCGCGGGGCGCAAACCAGGGTTTGCAGATCCACCCGCGAGTCGGGCAGACTTCGGCCCGCTTGTGCTCAATCAGAATCCCATGACCCAGCCTTTCCAGATTCATCTTGCCGGCAAGACCGCCCTCGTGACCGGTGCTTCGAGCGGTCTCGGTGCCCGCTTTGCGCGCATCCTCGCCGCCCAGGGCGCCACCGTCGTGGTGGCCGCTCGTCGTGTCGATCGCCTCAATGCCCTGGTGGCCGAGATCCGTGGATCAGGGGGAGCAGCCCACGCCGTCGCCATGGATGTGACCGACCCCGCCTCGATCCAGGCTGCTGTGAACCGTGCCGAGTCCGAGGCCGGTCCGATCGACATCCTGGTCAACAACTCGGGTGTGAGCACCACTCAGCGGCTGGTGGATGTGACGCCCGAGGACTATGACTTCGTGCTCGATACCAACCTGCGGGGAGCGTTCTTTGTGGCGCAGACCGTCGGCAAGAAGATGATCGAGCGGGCCCGCGCCGAGCCCGAGCGCCAGTCCCGGATCATCAATATCGCCTCGATGGCGGGCCTCAAGGTCCTGTCCATGATCGGCACCTACAGCATCAGCAAGGCCGGTGTGGTGCACATGACGCGTGCCATGGCGCTCGAGTGGGCCCGCTTCAACATCAATGTGAATGCGATCTGCCCCGGCTATATCAGCACCGAGCTCAACGAGGCCCACTGGGAAACCGAGGCGGGTCGCAAGCTGATTGCGATGACACCACGTCGTCGGCTCGGACTGCCCGAGGATCTCGACGGCATCGTGCTGTTGCTGGCGAGCGACCAGTCGCGCTTCATCAATGGCGCAATCATCGGTGCTGACGATGGGTTCGGACTGACCTGAACAATCAGCCCTGGGCGTCGGTGCTTCGCTTGCCCAGTCGCCTGCGGGCCGCGCGCAACGCGAGCGCCACGCCAGCCACGATCGGGATGACGGCCAGACCTGTGGCCACCTCCGGGTCGATCTTCAGGCCCGCATCTGCGCCCGCCTTGAAGACATAGCCCACCAGGCCGGTGGCGTAGTAGGCGATCGCTGCGACCGACAGGCCTTCGACCGTTTCCTGCAGGCGCAACTGCAGCGCGGCACGCCGGTTCATGGCTGCCAGCAGCGCCTGATTCTGCCGCTCGCGTTCGATTTCGACCCGCGTGCCGAGCAGGGCACTGGCCCGACTGATCCGTTCTGATATTGCGCCCATGCGCGTGGTGACCGCATCGCAATAGGCCATGGCCGGTTCGAAGCGCCGCTCAAGGAACTCGGTCAGGGTCTGCAGACCCGGAAGTCTGCCCTGACGCAACTCGACCCCACGCTGGCGCACGAGGGTGCGATAGGCCCGTGCCGCACTCATCCGGAAGGCCGTGCCGGTGGCCAGTTGTTCGATGCTGGCCGACAGGCCCGTGAGCTGGCGCAGCAGTTCGGGCTCCTCGGTTTCAGGGGCCACATCCAGGCGAGCCACCAGGGCTGAGAGGGCGACCTCCGCGCGATCGAGTTCGGCGGCCATGGTCCTGGCCTGCGGAAAGGCGAGCATCGACATCATCCGGTAGACCTCGATCTCGATGATGCGTTGCACCGCACGGCCCATCTGTCCTGGATGGGTGGCATGGTCCTGAACCAGAACGCGCCCGTAGCCCTGCGCGTCGAGTCGAAAGTCGCTGTAGACCGCCGCATCGTTGTCGCTGATGGTGGCGCCCACCAGCCCCCCGGCATCGAAGCTGCTCACCGCCTGTGCACGGTTGAAGGTGGCTGAAGGATCCGCTGCAACGGGCAACACCGCAATTCTCAGCGCAGCGATCACCTCACCCTCGTCACCGAGCAGACGAGCCATCAGGGTATCGGCAACACCCGCAGCAAAAGGGTCAGCCTGCAGAGGTCCCGCGGCATAGACGGTCAGATCATCGAATTCGCCATGCCGCTCCCATTTCACCCGCAGGGCGCCTGACTCCGCATCGATGTGACTCTGAGCGCTGGCAGGCGGCGGCAGACCCTGTTCGGCCAGCCAGTCGGCCAGGCCCGCGGGTACCCGCGGTTTGCTGCCGGCCGGATGCAGGACCGAGACATGCACCATGGCATGGGGAGCGGCCACATGAGGCCGTGGTCGGGTATGCACTTCATCGTGCAGCACCGTGCGTAAGGGATGGGCATTCATGGGTGCGCCCTCGGAGGAGAGCCAGACGATACCGCATCCCTCTTGGTATACTCGGCATTTACCGGTAGGCGCCATGACCAAATTCGTCTTCGTCACCGGCGGGGTCGTCTCTTCCTTGGGTAAAGGGATCGCCGCCGCATCCATGGCCGCGTTGCTTGAATCACGCGGCCTGCGCGTCACCCTCCTGAAGCTCGATCCGTACATCAATGTCGATCCGGGCACCATGAGCCCGTTTCAGCACGGCGAGGTCTTCGTGACCGAAGACGGTGCCGAGACCGACCTTGATCTCGGGCATTACGAGCGGTTCATCCGGGCGCGAATGCGCCGGTCGAACAACTTCACCACCGGTCAGATCTACGATTCCGTGATCCGCAAGGAGCGTCGAGGTGAGTACCTCGGCCGCACGGTGCAGGTCATTCCGCACATCACCAACGAGATCCGCGCCTTTGTTGAGCGGGGCGCCGGCGTGGGTACGCCCGAGGCCGCTCAGGTGGCGATCGTCGAGGTGGGCGGCACGGTGGGCGACATCGAGTCGCTGCCCTTTCTCGAGGCTGCCCGCCAGATGAGCCTGGCGCTTGGGCGCGGCAATGCCTGTTTCGTTCACCTCACGCTGGTGCCGTTCATCGCTTCGGCGGGCGAACTCAAGACCAAGCCCACCCAGCACTCGGTGCAAAAACTTCGAGAAATCGGCATTCAGGCCGATCTGCTGCTGTGCCGCGCAGACCGCCGGATCCCCGATGACGAGCGGGCCAAGATCTCGCTGTTCTCCAATGTGCCGCTTGATTCGGTCATCTCGGTCTGGGATGCCGACTCGATCTACAAGATCCCGCGCATGCTCCATGAGCAGCGCGTTGACGATCTGCTCTGCGAAACGCTTCGATTGCAGGCGCCGCCGGCGGATCTGTCGGTCTGGGATCGCCTGGTCGATCGGCAGCAGCATCCTGCCCATGAAGTGCGCATTGCCATGGTGGGCAAGTATGTCGATCTCACCGAGTCCTACAAGTCACTGACCGAGGCGCTCATCCATGCCGGCATTCATACCGACAGCCGGGTGAAGATCGAGTACATCGATTCCGAGCAGATCGAACGCGAGGGCACAGCCGGCCTGGCGGGCTTTGATGCCATCCTGGTGCCGGGTGGATTCGGGCGTCGGGGCGTTGAGGGCAAGATCGCCGCGATCCGGTTTGCACGTGAGCATGGTGTGCCGTATCTCGGCATCTGCCTGGGCATGCAGCTGGCCGTCATCGAGTACGCGCGCCATGTGTGCGGTCTGCAGCATGCCAACAGCACCGAATTCGATGCCGCCAGCCCGCATCCCGTGGTGGGTCTCATCACCGAATGGATGGACCGCGAAGGCCGCCTCGAAAAGCGTGACGAGCAGTCCGATCTTGGCGGCACCATGCGACTTGGTGCGCAGCGTTGCCCGGTCTTGCCCGGAACGCTCGCACAGCGCATCTATGGCGATTCGGTCAATGAGCGTCACCGGCATCGCTACGAGGTCAACAACACCTATGTGCCGCGGCTCGAATCGGCCGGACTGAAGGTCTCGGCCCGTACACCGACCGAAGGCCTGACCGAGATCGCCGAACTGCCGCAGGTGGGTGCGCATGCCCATCCCTGGTTTGTCGGGGTGCAGTTTCACCCCGAGTTCACCTCCACACCTCGAGATGGCCATCCGCTGTTCATCTCCTATGTGCAGGCTGCACTCGCACAGCGGGCCCGTACCGGCGCCGGCCAGGAGCAGCGTTCATGAAGCTGTGCGGACACGAAATCGGTCTGGATCGGCGCTTTTTTCTGATCGCGGGTCCTTGCGCGATCGAATCGCAGGAGCTGGCCATCGAGACGGCCGGACACCTGCTGGAGATCACCCGCCGGCTCGGCATTCCCTTCATCTACAAGTCATCGTTCGACAAGGCCAATCGCAGTTCGGGCAAGTCTTTTCGGGGCCCCGGCCTTGATGACGGGCTGCGCATCCTGGATGAGGTCCGTCGTCAGATC
Source organism: Burkholderiales bacterium (assembly GCA_046304115.1). GTDB lineage: Bacteria > Pseudomonadota > Gammaproteobacteria > Burkholderiales > Burkholderiaceae_E > UBA4615. The sequence continues at coordinate 7,528 of JBKCEY010000526.1, forward strand.
GGCGTTCCGGTGCTGACCGACGTGCACGATATCGAGCAGGCCGAACCGGTGGCCGCGGTGGTCGATGTGTTGCAAACCCCTGCTTTTCTGTGTCGCCAGACCGACTTCATTCGCGCCGTGGCCGCCACGGGCAAGCCGGTCAACATCAAGAAAGGCCAGTTTCTGGCCCCAGCCGACATGAAGCATGTCGCCGACAAGGCGCGCGAGGCGGCTGTAGAGGCCGGACATGCTGACGACACCATCATGGTGTGCGAGCGCGGCGCCTCATTTGGCTACAACAACCTGGTCTCCGACATGCGCAGCCTGGCGATCATGCGAGGCACCGGCTGCCCGGTGGTGTTTGATGCCACCCACTCGGTACAACTGCCGGGCGGGCTGGGCAGCGCCTCGGGTGGGCAGCGCGAGTTCGTGCCGGTGCTGGCGCGTGCGGCGGTAGCCTCAGGTGTGTCGGGTCTTTTCATGGAGACCCATCCCGATCCCGCAAGGGCGCTGTCCGACGGACCCAATGCCTGGCCGCTGCCGCGCATGGAGGCCCTGCTGAGCACACTCGTTGAGCTCGATGCCCTGGTCAAGCGCAACGGATTTCCAGAACAGGAGTGGCTGGCATGAGCATTGCCTACGTGATTGCCGATGTCCGGGTCACCGATCCGGAACAGTACAAGGGCTACATGGCCCTGACCCCCGCAGCCGTGGCCGCTGCAGGCGGCGAGTTCATCGTGCGAGGGGGGCGCAGCGAAACCCTGGAGGGTCATTGGGCGCCGACCCGCATGGTCGTGATCCGGTTTCCGAGCTACGACGCAGCCAAGGCCTTTTACGATTCGGCGCTCTACCTGCAGGCCCGCCATGCCCGGGCCGGGGCAACCGAATTCTTCAACATGATCGTGGTCGAAGGAGTCTGACCCCATGAGCACCATCGTCGACATCATTGGCCGCGAGGTCATCGATTCCCGAGGCAATCCCACCGTCGAGTGCGACGTGCTGCTGGAGTCGGGCACGCTGGGGCGCGCTGCAGTGCCCTCGGGCGCCTCCACCGGCTCCAGAGAAGCGATCGAACTGCGTGATGGCGATGCGTCCCGCTACGGCGGCAAGGGTGTGCTGCGGGCGGTCGAAAACATCAACACAGAAATTTCCGAAGCCATCCTGGGGCTCGATGCCTCGGAGCAGGCCTATCTCGACAAGACGCTGATCGATCTGGATGGCACCGACAACAAGGCCCGTCTTGGCGCCAATGCCACGCTGGCCGTCTCGATGGCTGTGGCCAAAGCCGCTGCCGAAGAGTCGGGTCTGCCGCTGTACCGCTATTTTGGGGGCTCGGGCGCCATGTCGCTGCCCGTGCCCATGATGAATGTGATCAATGGCGGCGCGCATGCCAACAACAACCTGGACATCCAGGAATTCATGATCATCCCGATCGGGGCGCCCACCTTTCGTGAGGCCCTGCGCTACGGCGCCGAGACTTTCCAGGCACTCAAGAAGATCCTGCACGACCGCGGATTGAGCACGGCGGTGGGCGACGAAGGTGGATTTGCGCCCAGCGTGGCCAATCACGAGGCGGCGATTCAGCTGATTCTCGAGGCCATCGAGAAAGCCGGCTACACGCCGGGCAGCCAGATTGCTCTGGGCCTCGATTGTGCCGCCTCCGAATTCTTCAAGGAGGGCCGTTATCAGCTGCATGGCGAAGGCCTGTCGCTGGCCGCGCCCGAGTTCAGCAACCTGCTGGCCACCTGGGCCGATCGCTATCCCATCATCTCCATCGAAGACGGCATGGCCGAGAATGACTGGGATGGCTGGCGTGTGATCACCGATCAGCTCGGCGAAAAGGTCCAGCTGGTGGGCGATGATCTTTTCGTGACCAATACGCGCATCCTGCGCGAGGGCATCGAAGCCGGCATTGCCAATTCGATTCTCATCAAGATCAACCAGATTGGTACGCTCACCGAGACCTTCGCGGCCATCGAACTGGCCAAGCGCAACAACTACACGGCGGTCGTGTCGCACCGCTCGGGCGAGACTGAAGACACCACGATTGCCGACATTGCTGTGGCCACCAATGCCTTGCAGATCAAGACCGGTTCAATGTCGCGCTCTGATCGCATCGCCAAGTACAACCAGTTGTTGCGCATTGAAGAAGATCTGGGCGACGTGGCGCACTATCCCGGTCGTTCTGCCTTCTACAACCTGTACTGAGGCGGGCGCACCGTGCGCATGCTCACCTGTGCTCTGATCGCGCTGCTGGTGGTGATCCAGTATCCGCTCTGGCTGGGCAAAGGCGGCTGGCTCAGGGTCTGGGATCTTGAGCGGCAGGTGGCCCTGCAGCAAGGGTCCAATGACCGTTTGCTCGAGCGTAACCGGTCACTGGAAGGCGAAGTTCGGGATCTTCGCGAAGGTACTGGCGCGCTCGAGGAGCGTGCCCGCTACGAGCTTGGCATGATGCGATCGGACGAGATCTTCGTTCAGTTACCCGATGTGGCGCGCAGTGCTCAGGGTTCAGCCTCGAACCCCCAGGAAAACCGTGCGACCGAGGCTCAGCAGACGGTCGCTGCAGCGCCGGCTCGATCGCGCAACCCCTGATCGGTTGAAATCAGGCCCGGATCGAAATCAGGCCCGGATCGAATCAGGCCCGAATCGAATCAGGCCCGGATCTAATCAGGGCTGAATTGCCATCAGTGACGGGTTGAGGGGCCAGGGACAGAGGCGGTATCGCCCAAAAAAAGTTCAGCGCTGTCCACCGCATCAAAAGTCCAGGCGGTGTGGCAGAAGTCGCAGCGCACGGCCACCGACCACTGCTCGGCCAGGATGCTCTCGACCTCCTGGCGCCCTAGCATACGCAGCATGTCGCCCACCTTCTGGCGCGAGCAGCTGCAGGCAAACCGTACCGCGCGTGCATCGAAGGCATGCAGCGACTCCTGCCAGAACAATCGGTGAAGCATCTGCTCAGCGGGCAGGTTGCGAAGTTCTTCGCCGGTCACGGTATCGGCCAGATACAGCATGCGTTGCCAGGCCTCGTCATGCGGATCCTGCGTTGCAGCCTGGGCGGCGCCAGCCGGTGTGGCAGCTGTCGGTTCGGGTGCGCTCGGCAAGGGCTTCGCGGTGCCGCCCTCGTCGGGCAGACGCTGCAGCATGAGGCCAGCAGCGCGCCGGGAATCGCACGAGAGCCAGAGCCGGGTGGGCAATTGCTCAGAGCGAGCCATGTAGCGCTCAAGCACTTCGGCGATGGTGTCGCCCTCGAAGGGCACGATGCCCTGATAGGCCTGGCGCTGCACGGTGCTTTTGCGCGGATCGAGTGTCACCATGAATCGACCCTTGCCCGTGCGGTTGACGAGATCGTTCAGGCTGGCCTGCTCCGGACAAACCTGGCCTTCGCGCACTTTGGCAGTCGCGCGCAATCGGCCATCGGATTCGCACTCGACCACCATGAGAGACACCGGGCCATCGCCCTGAATCTGCAGAACCAGGGCGCCGTCAAACTTGAGCGACGCGGCGAGCATCAGTCCCGCCACACACAGCTCACCGAGGCGGTCGCGCACGCACTGCGGCAGGTCGTGACGGCTTGCGATTTCATGCCAGGCCGATTCAAGACAGACCAGCTCGCCACGAACCGGTGCGTCCTGCATCAGAAAGCGATGCAGCAGATCAGACATCGAGCCTGACCAGGTCCTTGCGCATGCTGGCGGCCTTGGCAATGTAGTTGTCCACGCCCGAGCGGATGCGGGCGATGTCGGCATCGGTGAGTTCGCGCACGATCTTGCCAGGCGACCCCATGACGACGCTGCGATCCGGAATCTCCTTGCCCTCGGGAATCAGCGCGCCCGCGCCAATCAGGCAGTTGCGACCGATCTTGGCGCCATTGAGGACCACGGCCTGGATTCCGATCAGGCTGCCTTCGCCGATCGTGCAGCCATGCAGCATGGCCTGGTGACCGATCGTGACGTGATCGCCGACTGTGAGCGGGAATTTCCAGTCGGTATGCAGCACGGCGTTTTCCTGCACGTTGCTGCCTACGCCGATGCGAATGGGCTCATTGTCGCCTCGCAGGACGGCACCAAACCAGACACTTGCGCCTTCGGCGAGTTCAACCCGGCCCATGACATGGGCGCCGGGTGCGACCCATGCACTCGGTGCAAGGATGGGACTGTGATCTGCAATGCGATAGACGGCCATCGGATGCCTCCCTGTAGACTGATCGATCCATGAATGCAGCGAGTTTACCGGCATCGGCGTTGTTGGCTGCCCGTGTTCGAGCCTGGCAGGCCTGGTGCCAACCCGATCCACAAGCCAAGTGTGCAGCCACGCGCCGGCTGGCGGCATGGGTTGACTGCGAATCTGACGCGTCGGCTTCGCAGACCACGACCAGCGACCCCATGGCCAGTGATCCCGCGATCAGCGATCAGGAGCGCCTCGATTTCGAGCGGGCGCTGACCGATCCGCCGCAGCGCCCTGGACGACCCGCGCGCCCACTGCTCGTGCATCCTCGTCAGGTTCCCGACCGCGGGGTAGGCAGTGAGGTGGGTAGGGTGGCTCTGCTGCACGCGATTGCCCACATCGAATTCAACGCCATCGACCTCGCACTCGATGCCATCTGGCGGTTCGGTGACATGCCCGCCCCATGGGTCACCGATTGGGTCCGGGTGGCCCTGGATGAGGCCCGCCATTTCACGATGCTGCACGGTGAGCTGCAGCGTCGCGGCCATGACTATGGCGACTTCGAGGCGCATGACGGGTTGTGGGAGATGGCGCTTCGCACGCGGCATGACGTGCTCCTGAGGGTGGCGCTGGTGCCCCGGTTGCTCGAGGCCCGCGGACTCGATGTCACGCCCCGGATCATCGAGCGCTTGCGTGGGGCCGGTGATCGGCGGGCGATTGCGATCCTGGAGGTCATCCTGCGTGAGGAGGTTGCGCATGTGGCGATCGGCAATGCCTGGTTTCACCGGCTGTGTCGGGAGCGTGGCCTTGACCCTCTGCTTGCCTGGGATGAACTGGCTGTAGCGAACGCGGTCGCCTCGCCGGCGCCACCCTTCAATCGGCCCGCTCGGATGCTCGCCGGTTTCGAGGAGAGCGAATTGCAGCGGTGGGAGGGGCGTGCCCGGGCCGCCCGCCTATAATGGCGGGTTCAGATGAGCTCAATTGACCTGCCCCGACGCCCTTCGCAGTCCCTGTTCATTCAGGCCCGCGGTCTGCGCCACCATGTCCGGACCTGGGGGCCACAGGATGCGCCCCGACTCTGGATGGTTCATGGCTGGATGGATGTTTCGGCGTCCTGGCAGTTCGTCGTGGATTGTCTGTCCCGCGACTGGCATGTGCTGGCCCCCGACTGGCGTGGCTTCGGGCTGACCGACCGGGCCCCGGCCGATTGCTACTGGTTTCCGGATTACCTGGCCGACTTTGAGGCCTTGCTGCAGGCTCTGGAGCCTGAATCCCAGCCGATCAACCTGGTGGCTCACAGCATGGGCGGAACGGTTGCCATGACCTCTGCCGGGGTGCGTCCTCAGCGCATCCGTCGGCTGGTGAGTCTTGAAGGGTTTGGTCTGAATCCGACCGATCCAGCCACAGCCCCCGGGCGTCTTGGCCAATGGCTTGACGAGATCCGTGTGGGCAGCCGCCTGAAGGATTACGGCTCGCTGGACGAGGTGGCCCGGCGGCTGCAGCAGACCAATCCTCGTCTGCGCGCGGATCGGGCGATCTGGTTGGCCTCTCACTGGGCGCAAGCCAATGCAACGGGGCGCCTGGAATTGCTGGGTGACCCTGCTCACAAGGCCATCAATCCCTATCTCTATCGGGTCGATGAGGCCAATGCCTGCTGGTCAAACATCTCGGCTCCCGTGCTGCTGGTCGGCGCGCAGCAGGGCACCCGCTGGGAAAAGCTGCGCAACGATCCGGCCTACCGGGCCCGTCTGGGTTGTATTCCCGATCTGCAGGAGGTCACCCTGACCGAAGCCGGGCACATGCTTCATCACGACCAGCCAGAGCAGGTGGCACAACTGATTGAATCCTTCGTGGGGGCCTGAAACATGCCATCCGATCGAATCGCCCAGCTCAATATCGACCTGCACTGCCACTCCACGGTGTCTGACGGCACGCTGGCTCCGCATGAGCTGGTCGAGCGGGCCCATCGCAACGGTGTGCACCTGCTCGCCCTGACTGATCACGACGAGCTCGGCGGTCTTGCTTCAGCCCGCGAGCGGGCCGATGCCCTGGGTCTGCCCTTTGTGTGCGGCGTCGAGGTTTCGGTCACCTGGGGTGGCGAGACCATTCATATCGTGGGACTCAAGGTGGATCCCGCCAATTCCGTGTTGGCCACCGGACTGGCAGCGACCCGAGAAGGTCGCGATGGTCGCGCCCGCGAAATCGCCGCCCAGCTCGAGGGTGTCGGTATCCCCGATGCCTATGAAGGCGCGCTCAGGTACGTGGGCAATCCGCGGCTGGTTTCACGCAGCCACTTCGCACGCTATATCGTCGAGACCGGCAGGTGTGCCAACGTCTCGGCCGTATTCACCCGCTATCTGGTCGAAGGCAAGCCGGGCTTCGTGCCTCATCGCTGGGCCCGGCTCAGCGATGCCGTGAGCTGGATCGCGCAAGCAGGCGGGCTTGCGGTCATGGCCCATCCCGGCCGGTATCGCCTGTCCGATCTGACGCGCGATCAGCTCATTCGCGAGTTCACGGACGCCGGCGGTCGGGGCATCGAGGTGATCAGCGGCAGCCACGCCCCGGGCATGGAACGTGACTACCTCCAGGTGGCACAGCGCTTTGGACTGCTGGCTTCGCGCGGTTCGGACTTTCATGGGCCCAACGAAAGTCGCTACGACCTTGGCGCGGTCGGCAGGCTGCCTGCCGGCGTTTTGCCGGTCTGGCACGACTGGCCGCAAGCGCAGCGCCTCGTACAGTGAGTTCGCCATGTCGCGGTCGTGTTCAACCCCGTCGGTACCGCACTCCAGCGTCGATCGGGTGCAGGCTTGAATGCGAGGTTGAGTCGTGACCCAGCGCTTCGAGATCCATGACACCCATCCGCAGCGCCGGCTGATCCAGCAAGCACAGGCTGTGCTTCGCGATGGCGGGCTGGTGGTCATGCCCACCGATGCCTGCCCGGTACTCGCCTGCTCGATGGGTGACAAATCGGCGGTTGATCGACTGCGTGCCCTGAGGGGCATCGATGACCGACACCTGCTGACCCTGCTCTGTCGTGACCTGGCCGAGGTGGGCACCTATGCCCAGATCGACAACCGCCAGTACCGCTTTCTCAAGGAATGGACTCCCGGCGCCTATACCTTTGTGCTGCCCGCAACCCGGGAGGTGCCGCGCCGGCTCTGGCATCCGTCACGTAAAACCGTGGGGCTGAGGGTGCCTGACCATCCGGTTGCCCTGGCTCTGCTGGAGGCCCACGGAGAGCCGTTGCTGGGGTCGAGCCTGATTCTGGCGGGCGACGATGAACCGCTCCTCGACATCGATGACATCATGCGGCGCGTCGCGGGCCGGGTCGATCTGGTGATCGATGCGCCTTCGCCGGGTGTGCAGCCCACCACAGTCATCGACATGACCGGCGACACGCCGCAGGTGATGCGCGAGGGGCGGGGCCCGATCGATCGCATGATCTGAGTCCTGAGGCTGCCTCAAGTACACTTCAGGCCATGTTTGCTCCGCGCGTTCTCTCCGGCATGCGCCCTACAGGCGCCCTTCATCTTGGCCACTATCACGGCGCCCTCAAGAACTGGGTGCGTCTGCAGGCCGAGCAGCCCTGCTACTTTTTCGTGGCCGACTGGCATGCGCTCACCACGCACTACGAGTCGCCCGAAATCATCCAGCGCAACATCTGGGAGATGGTGATCGACTGGCTCGCCGCCGGCATCGATCCCGAGCAGGCGGTACTCTTCATTCAGTCGCGGGTGCCTGAGCATGCCGAGCTGCATGTGCTGCTGTCCATGTCCACGCCGCTGGGCTGGCTCGAGCGCGTGCCAACCTACAAGGACCAGCAGGAAAAACTCAGCGACAAGGACCTCACCACCTATGGGTTCCTGGGCTATCCACTGCTGCAGGCGGCCGATATCCTGATCTATCGCGCAAGCTCCGTGCCGGTGGGCGAAGACCAGGTGCCGCATGTTGAGCTCACCCGTGAAATCGCGCGGCGCTTCAACCATCTGTTCGGGCGCGAGCCCGACTTCGAGCAGAAGGTCGCCGCCGCGATCAAGCAACTCGGTGGCAAGCGAGGCAAGGCCTTCGAGGATTTGCGCAGGCGCTGGCAGGAGCAGGGCGATTCTGCGGCGCTCGATGAGGCCCGGGCTCTGGTGGCGACCAGCCAGAGCGTGTCTGCAACCGATCGTGAGCGACTCTCAGGCCATCTGGAGGGCGGGCGCAAGCTCATCCTCTCGGAGCCCCAGGCCCTGCTGACCGAAGCCTCACGGCTGCCCGGCATCGATGGCGCCAAAATGTCCAAGAGCTATGGCAACTCGATTGCCATGCGTGAGGATCCGGCTTCGGTCACCAAAAAACTGCGCACCATGCCGACCGATCCGGCCCGCGTGCGACGCACCGATGCAGGCTCACCCGAGCGTTGCCCGGTCTGGCAACTGCATCAGGTCTATTCAAGCGAAGATACCCGCCAGTGGGTTCGCAAGGGTTGCACTACGGCAGGCATTGGCTGCCTGGAGTGCAAACAGCCCGTGATTGATGCCGTGATCGCCGAGCAGCAGCCCTTCATCGAGCGGGCCCAGCAATACCTCGATCACCCGGCACTGCTGCGCGACATCATGGATGCGGGTTGCGACAAGGCCCGTGCCGTGGCCCGCGAGACCATGCACGATGTCCGTGAAGTGATGGGGCTCAATTACGGCGCGCCGGTGCTGGCTCGCTGAGGCCTCGAGGCCACCAGATGCATCTGGCGGACCTGGGGCAGGGTGGCCAGAAAATCCTCGAGCTCTGAAAGCGGCAGCGGCTCGCTGATGAAAGAGCCCTGCATCAGGTCACATTCGAGTGCGCGCAAGGCCTTGAGCTGCTGAGCGTTTTCAACGCCCTCGACCATGGCCTCGATACCCAGGCTGCGCGCGAGCGTGGTGACCGCCTGAATGATGGCCGCATTGCCTCGGTCATCGGGAAGTCCATCGATGAAGGTGTGGTCGATCTTCAGACCGTCAATCGGCAGGTGCTTGAGATACGACAGCGAGGCATAGCCCGTACCGAAGTTGTCAATCACCACCTGAATACCCAATCGGCGCAATTCGGCGAGGAGTCCGACGGTCTGCTCGCTGTGATCGATCAGGGCGTTCTCGGTCAGCTCCAGGCGCAACAAGCGAGCCGGGAACGCGCGTTCGGTGAGCAGGGTGTTGAGATGACTCAGAAAGCCCTCGGCCAGCAGTTGTCGCGGCGAGAGGTTCACCGAAACCACCAGATCCGGATGGGCGGTCAGGCCGAGCGACAGCCGATCATCGATTGCACGGCGCAGGGTCCAGAGCCCGATGGTTTCAGCCAGGTTGTTGCGCTCGACCATGGGCAGGAAGCGGTCTGCCGACAGCAGGCCATGCCGTGGGTGCCGCCAGCGCATCAGACCTTCCATGCCCAGGATCCGTCGCTGAGACATGACCATGACGGGCTGGTAGTGCAGGATGACTTCACCCCGCTGCAGGGCCAACGGAAATTCACTGGCCAGCTCGAGCTGCGCGCTGCGGTCATCCGAGCTTTCGCCATTGAAAAAGCGCACGTCGTTGCGGCCTTCAGACTTCACCCGGTACATGGCGTTGTCGGCTGCGCGAATCAGGTCCTGCGCATCCCGTCCGTCATCAGGTGTAACAGCGATACCGATCGAGGCCGACAGGAAATACGCTCGCTCCATCAGCACGAAGGGCCGCTCGATCGCCTGCAGCACCTTGCGTGCAACCGCTTCGATCTGTTCACGCTCGGTCAGATCCATCAGAAGCAGGATGAACTCGTCACCCCCCATGCGCCCAGCAACGTCTGTTCTGCGCAAGGCCTCACGCAGACGCCGGGCCACTTCGATCAGAACCTGGTCGCCGACCGAGTGGCCAAGGGTGTCATTGATGAACTTGTAGCGATCGAGATCGACATAAAGCACAGCAGCGTGACGCGCACTGCGCACCGCTTCTTCGAGCTGATGGGTCAGAAACACCCGGTTGGGCAATCCGGTGAGCGCATCGTGCAAGGATGCGTGCAGCAGTCGCTCCTCGGCCTGTTTGCGCTGCAGAAACTGCGAGAGCGTGCGCGAGAGGATTTCACCCAATTGATCGACGAGCGCGGGTGCCCGAAAGGCAATCGGGGCGAACAGCACCAGTGCTGACAGCACCTGACCGTTCTCGTCGACCACAGGTGCGAGCAGTGCAGCCTGCTGCTCGGTCGCTTCGGTGCGATATCGCATCGAGAACTCCAGCTCATTCTGAAGATCCTCGATCCACAAGGCCCGTCCGTGGGTCCAGACCCGGTCCTCGACGCTGTCCACGCTGAGCGGCAGCTGGGTTGGCATCTGAGCCAGGACCCTGAGCAGTGCCGAAGGGCCATAGCGCTCGCGAAGGCTGATGGTTCGGGTGGCCGGTATCTGAACCAGGTGCCCGCCACCACTCCAGCTCATCAGTTTGCACACACACCGGATGGTCTCGCGGATGACCTCTTCGGCGCTCGCATGATCGCGGATCACCCCCGCAATTTCACCTTCGATCTGCAGCAGCAGTCTTTGCTGGAATTCCCGCGTCATGTTGCGGCCGACCCCGCGGTAGCCCACGAATCGGCCGCTGTCGTCATGGACCGGGCTGCCACTGATCTTGGCGTGATGAAGCCCGCCCTGCGGATCGATCAGGGCGAACTCCAGATGCTCGAAAATCTCGCGTCGCTGCAGGGTCTGACGGTGGCTGTCCCAGTCGACCCTGGGCAGATCAACCATCCGGAATTCCCAGCCTTGTCGTCCCATGCCGTTACGAATCCAGCTCCCGCCAAAGGCAATGTCGGCACTCTCCGACAGGTAACACAGGCGACCTTCCTCATCGCTTTCCCAGACCCAGTCGGCTGACAGTCGGGTCAGATCCCGGTACTTGGCTTCGCTCTGGGCAAGCTGGCGCGACATGGCGCTCATGGCGGTGATGTCCTGCACGATGCCTGCCACCGTGTTGGCCTTGCGGCCCGAGGCGCCTTCGATTCGGGCAACGCTGCGGACCCAGGCCGTACCGCCGTCAGGCAGGACCACGCGATACTCCAGGCGAGCTTCCTGGCCATCACGCAGTGCCCTGCGGTGCGTACGGCGCCAGCGCTCCTGATCCTCGGGATGAACGCGGGCCAGAAATCCTCGACCGGACAGCCGGGTCTCGCCGATCGGCAAGCCCAGGATTCTCACCGCGCCATCACTCAGGTGAATCTCGCTGCGGGCCATGTCGAACATCCAGGAGCCGATCATGGCGAGCGATTCGGCCGCCTGCTGCTCGGCCATCAACTCGGCAAGCCGGTGCGCCGTTTCGCGTCGCTCGACAAGCTCGGAGGACCACTGCGAGGCGCTCGCCAGTGCCCGTACGAAACCAGCTGCTGTCAGCACCATGGCCAATGGAACGGCCCATGCGCCGGCAGGGCTTGCCCTGAGATGCCAGAGCAGGCCCGCAGCGATCAGCGCGAGCAGGGCCAGGCCGAGTGCCGCGACAGCACGTCGGCCCATCAGCCTTGCGTAGACTGGCGGGGAAACCTTGTTGGTCATGATGATTGAGCGATGCTGACAGAAAAACCACCGTCAAAACCGGACGAAATCCTCATTTGCCACGCTACTGAGCCTGGCGCGCCGTCAGAATGGGTCGCGCGCTGGCTGGCTGCCCGGCCAGCGGGTCGGTTGCTCGATCTGGCCTGCGGCTCTGGCCGTCATGCCCGCTGGGCGGCTCGACTGGGGCATCAGGTGCTGGCCATCGATCGGGATGAACACGCGCTGGACTTCTTGCGGCGCCCCGCAGACCCCTCCATCACGGTTGAGTGCGAGGATCTCGAGGCCGGCCCCTGGCGTCTTTCCGGTCAGCAATTCGATGTGATTGTCTGCACGAACTACCTCTTTCGTCCCCGCCTGGCCCTGATGCTGGATCTGCTGGCGCCGCACGGTCTGTGGATTCACGAAACTTTTGCGGTGGGTAACGCCGATTACGGTCGGCCCCGCAATCCAGACTTTCTGTTGAAGGAGGGCGAGTTGCTGCACTGGGCCGAGCGTGCAGGCCTTCAGGTGATCGGGTTTGAGTGTGGCATCGTGGAGCGGCCCGGGCGTGCAGTCATCCAGCGCATTGCCGCTGTCCGATCCCGCCAGCCTCAGGCGCTGTGAGCCGCCCGTCCTGCGATAGAATCGCGACTTTCGGCAAGAGCTTGCGACCATGATCCAGGGCAGCATTGTTGCGATCGTCACACCCATGCACGAGGACGGAAGTCTCGACCTCGACAGTTATCGCAAGTTGATCGACTGGCACGTCCAGAGCGGCACGGCGGCCATCGTTGCGGTGGGCACCACGGGTGAGTCGCCCACGGTCGATGTCGATGAGCACGGCCGCCTGATCGAGGTTGCGGTCGAGCAGGCTGCGGGGCGAGTACCGGTGATTGCCGGTACGGGTGGCAACTCCACACGCGAAGCCATCGAACTGACCCGCCATGCGGCGAAGGTCGGTGCCAAGGCCTCGCTCCAGGTGGTGCCCTACTACAACAAGCCCGGTCAGGAAGGCCTCTATCAGCACTTCAAGGCGGTGGCCGAGGCGGTCGATATGCCGGTCATTCTCTACAACGTGCCGGGTCGCACGGTGGCCGATCTGTCCAACGACACCATCGTGAGGCTTGCCGCTGTGCCGGGCATCATGGGTCTGAAAGATGCCACGGGTGATATGCCTCGGGCGGCTGACCTGCTCGATCGGTTGCCCGCCTCATTTGCGCTCTACAGCGGCAATGACGACTCCGCACTGGCGCTGATGGCGCTGGGTGGCCACGGCGTCATTTCTGTCACGGCTAACGTCGCTCCGCTCGAAATGGCCCAACTCTGCGCTGCAGCGCTGGCAGGCGATCTGGTCAAGGCCCGCGCCATCAACCGCAAGCTGCTGCCCCTGCACCTGGGGTTGTTCTGCGAGGCCAACCCGATCCCGGTCAAGTGGGCTCTGCATCGCATGGGTCGCATACCGGCCGGCATTCGTCTGCCCATGACGCGCCTGGCTGCTGTGAACGAAGCCCGAGTGCTCGATATTCTGAATCGCTCGGGAGTCCTGGCATGAGGGTGCTGCTTGCAGGGGTTCTGATCGCCGGTGTCCTGACCGGTTGCTCTGCGCCGCAGACTCTCACCGAGCTCGGGCGCATCGAGTACAAAGCGGCCTCGCAAGGGCAGCGCCTTGAGGTACCCCCCGATCTGGTTTCTCCCAAGGCCGATGATCGCTTTGCGGTTCCACAGCGCCCCGGGGGCACCAGCCTGAGCGACTTCAATCGCGCGCGCAGCGGGCAGGGCCCCATGGCCGACGTCAAGGGCGCCGTTCTTCCCCAGGTGCAGGGTGCGCGCATTGAGCGGGATCGTGACCGTCGCTGGATGGTGATTGATCAGCCGCCCGCCAAGGTCTGGCCCGTCATTCGCGAGTTCTGGACAGCCACCGGGTTTGCGCTGGTCAAGGACTCTGCCGAGACCGGCGTCATCGAGACCGACTGGAACGAAACCCGCCCACCGGTGCCCGACTCCTGGTTGCGTGCCCAGCTCTCGCGGGCGCTCGGCAGCATCTACACCTCAGGAACCCGCGACAAGTTTCTGGTGCGCCTCGAGCCTGCTGCAAACGGGGGTACCGAGGTTTACCTCAGCCACCGCAGGCTTGAGGAGGTGATCACCGGAGCCCAGAAAGACTCGACCTTCTGGACGCAACAACCCGCCGATGCTCAGCTTGAAGCGGAATTCCTGCGTCGCATGATGCTGCGTTTTGTTCCTGAAACCGTAGCCAGTGCCGCAATGGCTGCTTCGGCCACCCCGGGGGCTGGCTCAGCCGCCACGGGCTCTTCGGCACCCCGGGCGAGCCAGGTCGACCGCAACGGGCAACCGGCACTCATGCTGGTCGATGGTTTTGACCGCTCCTGGCGACAGGTCGGGGTGGTCCTCGATCGCAGCGGTTTCACGGTGGATGATCGCGATCGCGCCAAGGGAATCTATTTCGTGCGCTATGTCGATCCACAGCGCGAGTCGCGGGCGCGCGGTCTGCTGGATCGAATCACCGGGACCACCTCCAAGGACCTGACCAGCACCCTGTACCAGATCCGGCTCCAGGAAGAAGGCTCAGGCACCCTCGTCGGTGTGCTGGCAGGCGACGGCAAGACCGTCTCATCCGAGGCCGATCGCCGAATCGCGGCACAGATCGTCAGCGTGCTGAGAGACGCCTTGCGCTGATCCGGGGCGTCCCGGAGCGGGTTTCGATGCGGTTCGCGAGTCTGGGCAGTGGCAGTGAA
>JBKCEY010000527.1:0-1236 GCA_046304115.1 Burkholderiales bacterium
CCGCCTTTCGCCATGACGCCCCCGAACGCACAGCCATCCTGCTGGTGCAGCTGGGCACGCCTGCGGCACCCACGGCGGCGGCCCTGCGGCCCTATCTGCGCGAGTTTCTTTCCGACCCCCGGGTGGTCGAGATTCCCCGGCTGATCTGGTGGCTGATTCTCAACGGCATCATCCTCAACACCCGGCCGGCGCGTTCCGCGCAAAAGTCCGCGAGCGTCTGGACTGAGGCCGGCTCACCCCTGAGGGCCCATTCGCGGCGTCAGACCGAAGCCTTGCGCGAGGAGCTGGCGGCCCGGGGCCTCAATCCCACGGTGGTCCTGGCCATGCGCTATGGCGAGCCGTCCATTGCCGGGGTCTTGCGTGATCTTCGCGAGCAGGGCATGCGCCGGGTGCTGGTGCTGCCGCTCTATCCGCAGTTTGCAGGTTCCACCACGGCCACAGTGATCGATGCGGTCACCCGTGAATTGCAGGGCTGGCGCAATCTGCCCGAGCTGCGATGGGTGAGGCAGTTTCATGATCACCCGTCCTACCTCGATGCGCTGGCGGCTCAGGTGCAGGCCGTCTGGGCCCAACGACCACCCGCCGAGAAGCTGGTCATGAGTTTTCATGGGGTGCCGCGGCGCACGCTCGAGCTGGGTGATCCCTACCATTGCGAGTGCCTGGTGACTGCACGTCGGCTGGCCGAGCGCCTGGGTCTACCCGAAGATCGATGGGTGGTCACGTTTCAGTCGCGTTTTGGCAAGGCCGAGTGGCTGCAGCCCTATACCGAGCCCACGCTCATTGCCCTGGCCGAATCCGGCGTGCGCAGTGTGGACGTGGTCTGTCCGGGCTTTGTGTCCGATTGCCTCGAAACCCTCGAGGAAATTGCCATGGAGGCCAAGCATGCCTTCACTGAGGCAGGCGGTACCGATTTCAACTACCTGGGTTGCCTGAACGACAGTCCGGCGTTCATTCGTTCGCTCGCTGACATCGTCAGTCTGCATACCGGTGGCTGGCCGATGACAGCCGAACAGGGCCCCGATGCCGACGCACTGGCGGCCCGTGCGCAGCGGGCGCGCAACCTGGGCGCCAAGGCATGAGTGCCATGATCACGCAGCACCTGTTTCCGCGAGTAACGGCATGAACAGAGACTCTGGAGCCCGCGCATGAACCTTTGGTCTGACGTGTCCACGCTCGCCAAGGGTCTGACCCGTGGCACCTTCAGCGCGCTGGAGCTGGCCCAGGCCATGAGCGAGC
>JBKCEY010000528.1:0-1922 GCA_046304115.1 Burkholderiales bacterium
GCCAAGACCGTGGCCTTCCTGCAGACCTTCAAGGCCGAGCAGATCGATGGCACTGAACACAAGGAGATCGTGATCCGGCGCGGAGACAAGGAAACCCGCTACAGCGGCATGCAGTTCCTGCTGGGCCATGCAGTACCCAACCTCTACTTTCATATCAGCACGGCCTACAACATCCTCAGGCACAACGGCGTGGAAATCGGCAAGCGCGATTACCTCGGCAATCCCTGAGGCCGCTGGCGTGGTCCGGGTTGGGTCTGTTATCTCTTACATCGATCGAGCATTGACATGACAAAGCCCCTGATTCAGAGCGTCCAGGAGGCCGCTCGCCCGCTTGATGTCGGTGGATTCAAGATCACCGTGCTGGCCTCCAGCGAGCAAACCGAGGGCTACGAACTCTTCCGAATCGCCGGGCCTGAAGGCACAGGCCCCGGACCGCACCATCACGCCTGGGATGAATCGTTTTTTGTACTCAGTGGCGCCGTGCATTGCGGCGTTGAAGATGTCGAAACCCTGGCGACCACCGGAACCGTGATCCACGTACCTGGCGGATGTACACACTGGTTCAGATTTGCGCAGGGTGGTGGAGAGTTCTTTTCTGTCACGTCGCGTGGAAACGCCTCGAAAATGTTTGAAGCCTTCGACAAAGGCATCAACTGGACCGATCCGGATCGAAGCGCGCTCGTGTCGCTGGCGGCCAGCTATGGCCAGACCGTGGTGGCCAAGCCTGGGTCATCGGGGAACTCTGCATAGTCAGGCCCGACTGCGAACGGACCTCGTTGTGAGGACGGCTTCAGTACTCGACCGCTCCATCTCGGGAGCAGTGGAGGGATCTCTGAAGATCAAGCTCATTGAGCCGCTCGACACCGAGCCCTGAAGGTCGGCCGCTGGAGCACTCACCCGGCGTTTGCGTATCGATTGCACCCCGAGGATCAGCAGGCCGCTCAGTACCAGCCCTGCGCTGAATGGTTCTGGCACGCGTATGCTCGCCTCAAAGTTCACCTGCGGCTCCTCGGGCGGATTGTTGGTTCCGGGCTTTGTCAGGAAGGCGAAATAGACCAGTGAGGGGAGCTCCCAGGTTGCAAGGAAGGGGTTTTCATACCAACCGTTGGCCAGTCCGTACCCGAACCCTGCTTTGGTGAGCTGTCCCCCGGGGTGAGCGACCCGGATTTTGTTGTCGACCGGGTAGGCATCATTTTGGGGAATCGCAGTTCCAGTCGCTTGAAATGACACGATCGCTACCCCCTGACGATTGCCGGTCAGGGCGCTGATCGAGTAGAAGCCATTCACGTCCGGGGTATCGTCGGTGGTGAAGGTTCCGTTCGCGACCCGCTCTGATGGGTTGGCAACCAGAGAATAGCTCCAGTCCCAGATCAGGGTCCCTGCCCCCGCCCAGGTGCTGCTCAAGGCCAACAACACGCACACTGCCGCACGCGCTACAGTGGCATTCGTATGAGCCCATTTGTGTGTTGATTTTACCGGGCAGGTTTGCATCATCACGAGCCTCAATCGCAGCGGTGAGTAGACTGCAGCAAAAATCAGGCCGTAAGCACGATGCCACATAAAATCAGGACCTTAGAGTTACCGAATGCGAACGGATCGCTCGCACTGTCAATTCGCCCGACGCACTCGAGCGCTGATATCGTGGTCCGGTAGTGGTCCTGTCGACATAGCAACATCCAGCGACCTCATCATCTTACAAGGGCGAGGGTGCCGCGAGTAACTCGCGAACCGCCGCTGCAATGAAGGCTGCATCCACCGGGTTGGCCATCGGGTTGCCAGCGCGGTGGCCCCAGATCGATGGGATCGGCCTCAGTTCTGCGTCGCGCAGATGCGCCAGATCCAGCCGATTGTCCTCGACCTGGAAATAGAGGTCGTGATCACCCGGCATCAGCAGTACCTTGGCCCGAATCGACCGAAGCGCA
>JBKCEY010000529.1:0-7045 GCA_046304115.1 Burkholderiales bacterium
GACCCGCGGACTCACCGCGGGCGCGAAGCTGAGCGCGCCCCGGGTTTTCAGGATCCAACCGCGCCAGTGACGCGGCAGACCGGTTGGCGAACGAACCGGTCTGCCCTGCGGGGTCAGGCGAAGTTGCGGGCTGCGAAGTCCCAGTTCACCAGATTCCAGTAGCCGCCGAGATAGTTCGGCCGGCTGTTGCGGTAATCGATGTAGTAGGCATGCTCCCAGAGGTCGCAGGTGATCAGCGGCTTGTCGGCGCCGGTGATCGGCGTGGCGGCATTGCTGGTGTTGACGATATCCAGGCTGCCATCAGCCTTCTTGACCAGCCAGGTCCAGCTTGAGCCGAAATTGCCCGCGGCCGACTTGTTGAAGGCCTCCTTGAAGGCATCGAACGAGCCCCACTTGGCGTTGATCGCTGCGGCCAGTGCACCACTGGGTGCGCCGCCGCCCTTGGGCGAAAGCGAGTTCCAGTAGAAGGTGTGATTCCAGATCTGCGCCGCGTTGTTGAACACGCCGCCCGAAGATTTGCGCACGATGTCCTCGAGGCTCATCGACTCGAACTCGGTGCCCTTGATCAGGCCATTGAGGTTGGTGACGTAGGTCTGGTGATGCTTGCCGTGATGAAACTCGAGGGTTTCCTTCGAGATGTGGGGGGCCAGGGCGTCAATCGCGTAGGGCAGTGCGGGCAGGGTATGTTCCATGAGGGTCCTCCTGAAGAAGGCGCGATTGTAGGCCAGCGGCGCCGCCCCTCTCAATCTGCCCCAGCCTTCGTGGGGTCGGTCTGCACCGCGTTGACCACGGCATCAAAGCCGCCACGGGACAACCGTACCGAAACCGGCTGTCCGGGCATCAGGTGTTCTGCATCGCGCACGAAACGCCCCTGCGGATCGGTGACCAGCGCATACCCCCGATCCAGAACCGCCTGCGGACTGGCCCAGCCCAACGCCGATTCGCCCAGCGCCAGCCGCCTGGCAGACTGCTCCACACGCGCAGCCATTGCCGCCGGCAAGGCGCGCTGAGCCATCTGCAGGCGGGCCGAGGACCGCTCCAGCGAGGGCGCGCGCAGACCTGTGCCCAATCGATCGAGCCTGGACTGCGAGCGCTGCAGACGATCACCCATGAGCCTGGACAGTCCCTGTGAAAGCCGCTCCAGCACGGCGGCGCGCTGGGCCCACTGCAGCGACGGCGCACGCAGCAGCCGCGCCACCGACTCGAGTCGCTGCGCGGCCTGCGCCCAATGCCGATCCATGGCCAGCGACAGGCGCTGCGCATCGCGCTCCAGAACCACCCGCTGCTCGCCACGATCGGGCACTGCCCGCATCGCTGCGCCGGTGGGGGTGGGCGCCCGCCAATCCGCCACAAAGTCCGCAATGGTGAAGTCGGTCTCATGGCCCACCCCACTGATGACGGGAATGGCACTCGCAACGATCGCACGGGCAAGCCCCTCATCATTGAAAGCCCAGAGGTCTTCGATCGACCCCCCGCCCCTGACCAGCAGCAGCAGATCGCACTCGGCTCGCCGGTTGGCGCGCGCCAGCGCTTCACACAGGTCGCCAGGCGCCGCCGCACCCTGCACCGACGCCGGATAGAGGATCACCGGCACCTGTGGAGCACGGCGGGCCAGCGTGGTCAGTACATCGCGCAGGGCGGCCGCCTGCAGGGAAGTCACCACCCCGATGCAGCGAGGCTGATCCGGAATCGCACGCTTGCGGTCCTCATCAAACAGGCCCTCGGCCTGCAGCCTTGCCTTGAGCTGCATGAAGCGGCGAAAGAGCATCCCCTCGCCGGCCGGGCGCATGGACTCGACCACCAGCTGAAAACCACCGCCCGCCTCGTACAGCGAGGGCTGGGCACGGACCTGAACCTGATCGCCATCGGCCGGGGTGAAATCCAGGAGTCGGGTACGCCCCTTGAACATGACCGCATCGACCGAGGCCCGCGCATCCTTGAGCTTGAAGTACCAGTGCCCGCTCGCGTAGGAGCGCAGGTTGGAAATCTCGCCGCTGACCCAGAGCGGGGTAAAGCTGCGCTCGATCAGGCGGGCAACGGCATGGTTGAGCTCGCCCACCGAGATCACATTCGGTCCACCGGTTCGATCGCCCTCGGGGGGGTCGCCCACAGACGCAGAGCGTCCTGGCTCAGACTCGGCAGCAGGCGGGGCTCGGCGCCGAAAGGAAGAACGGTCAGGATTCATGCGGGTTTTCCGGCCGAAACTATCCACAAACCGCCAGAAATCGACGTCTTGTAGGACATACTGCCTCTGATGGTCGCACTATCGTAGCAAGTCATTGATTTTATTGATTTTAATTTTTGCGTAATATTTCGGCAATCCAGCTCAGGCACGCTTTCAAGCGCCTTTTTCAGCGGTGCACCCAAGTCACCCACAGAGTTATCCACAGGTTCTGGGGATAGTGTGAGGGTTTGTACGACTTGCCCCCAACCCGGCAAAGCCCGGACAATCAGAGACTTGGATGGTGTTCCTTGAGCGCCATGTTGTGATCATCCGATCGACCCGGGCGAATCCAGCCCGAGGGAGCATCGATTCCCGGAGAGCGTCGTGTTGTCCATCCTACAGGCGGCTGGCTGGCCGGTCTGGTTTCTGATCCTGACCTCCTTCATTGCGCTGGCGCTGATGATCGAGAGGACGGTCGTGCTCAGACGCGCCCGCGTCGCGCCACCCGCCCTGCTCGGCCAGCTGCTGACTCTGATGCAGGCCCGGGCTGCGGGGCCAGAGGCCGTGCAAAGACTGGAAGCTGATTCGCCGCTCGGGCGCATCCTGGCCGCGGGCGTTCGCAACAGCACCGGTGGGCGAGCCGCCATGCAGGAGGCCATGGAATCAGCCGCCCAGAGCGTGGCCCACGAACTTGAGCGCTATCTGGGCGCGCTGTCGACGGTGGCGGCCGTGGCGCCCCTGCTCGGTCTGTTTGGAACCGTGATCGGAATGATCGAGATCTTTGGGGCAGCCAATCCGAGTGGCAACAACCCTCAGGCACTGGCCCATGGCATTTCAGTGGCCCTGTACAACACCGCGCTGGGCCTGGCCGTTGCGATCCCGGCCTTGATCGCCGCCCGGTTTTTCAGGACTCGCGTCGAGGGTTTCATGCTGCTGATGCAGGAACAGGCCCAGCGGCTGCTCGAGGCCCTCGCGCCGGTCGGCCGTGAAGGCGGCCGCGCGCGATGAACTTCAGGCGCAGCCTGCATCGCGATGAGCCGGAGCTCAATTTCATTCCGCTCATCGATCTTTTGCTGGTGGTGCTGATCTTCGTGCTGGTGACCACGACCTATTCCAGGGTGAGCGAAGTACAGGTCGATCTGCCATCCAGTTCAGCCCAGGAAGCCACTCAACCTGCCCAGATCGAGGTCACGGTGGGGGCGGATGGCCGCCACGCGATCGATGGCAGACAAGTCGGCTGGCAGGATGCTTCCAGCTTTGCTCGCGAACTCGAACGCGTCGCAGCCGGGCGGGAAAAACTCACGGTGGTGATCCATGCCGATGCGGCGGCCACCCACCAGGCAGTCGTACAGGTGCTGGAGGCAGCGCGCATCGCGGGCCTTGCGCGGGTGAGTTTTGCCACGCAGTCCGGGCAGTCCCCGGGCTCTGCGGCTCAGGCCAGCCGCCGTTGAATCCCGACCCGCCTTGCACGACCCGCCCACCTGCCGGCCCGACAGGCCGCTCCCCCAGCGTGCGGGCTCGGCTCGAGTCGGCCCTCAAGCACCTCTGGTTCGACCCGCCCGAGCGCCTTGCACGGGCGGTGGTCGCTCTGCTGATGCCTGCATCCTGGATGGTCAGTCGGATCGCCCAGCGCAACCGGCACCGGATCGCCCGGCGCAAGGCCGCTCATCCGGCCGATGCGCGCGCGCGGGTCGTGGTGATCGGCAACCTCCTGGTGGGCGGTACCGGTAAAACCCCGCTCATCATTGCGACCGCACAGGCGCTGGCCCAGCGGGGCTGGCGGGTCGGACTGCTTGCGCGCGGACACGGCGGACTTGAGACACCCCACGGCGCGCACCTGATGCCCTATCCGATCCCCCACGATGCGGCCCACAGGCTGGGCGATGAAGCCGCACTGCTCGCCCGAATCACGGGTCTGCCCCTGGCGCTCGGACATGATCGAGGATCGGCCCTGCAGGCGCTGCTGGCCCACCATGACTGCACGGTGGTTCTGAGCGATGATGGCTTGCAGCACACTGGCCTGGCGCGTGACCTGGAGATCGCGGTCTTTGATGCGCGAGGCGCCGGCAATGGGCGGGTGCTGCCGGCCGGGCCCTTGCGCGAACCGCTCTTCAATGCCCTGCTGGTCGATGCCATCGCCCTCAATGGGGCAGACAGCGCACCACCGATTCAGCATTCGAGGGTTTTTCGCTTCAGCGTGAGCGCGCAACGCTGCCTGCGACTTGACGGTCAGGAGCAGTTCGATCTTCAGGACGCAGCACGCCGGTGGCAGGGCCGACGCGTGCATGCGCTCGCCGGAATCGGCCAGCCCGGGCGCTTTTTTGACGATCTCAGACAAGCCGGGCGTGATCCCGCGTGCTGGGCGCTGGCCGACCATGCACCGATCCACCGACCCTGGGTTGAAGGCCTTCAAGCCGACATCATCCTGATGACCTCGAAGGACGCCGTAAAATGCGCTGACTGGCCCGCCGCGCTGCGCGAACGCTGTCATGAGGTCACCGCCCGGGCGATGGTCGAGCCGGGCTTCATCGATTGGCTGGAGGAACGCCTGCGTGGATCCCAAATGGATTGAAATCCTGGTCTGCCCGATCTGCAAGGGGCCCTTGCGACATGACCGAGCTGCATCAGAACTCATCTGCGAAGCCGACCGGCTCGCGTATCCGGTTCGCGACGACATTCCGGTGCTGATCGAAGCCGAGGCCCGAGCGATTCCCGCAGCGCAATGACCCCGTCGTTCATTGCCCTGGTGCCCGCTCGCATGGCCTCGAGCCGGCTCCCCGACAAGCCGCTGGCCAATATCGGCGGACTGCCCATGGTGATCCGGGTGGCCCGACAGGCTGCCCTGAGTGGCGCTCAACGCGTGGCCATTGCAACCGACTCCGAATCGGTGCGTGCCGCCGCCCGTGAGCACGGCGTCACCGCGATCATGACGCGCGCCGATCATCCATCGGGCACCGATCGGTTGGCCGAGGCGGTCGACGCCCTCCAGCTGCAGGACCACGAAATCGTCGTGAATGTGCAGGGCGATGAGCCTCTCATCCCGCCCGAACTGATTCGCGAGGTGGCGGGTCTGCTGGCCGAGCGGCCCGAGTGTGGCATGGCCACCGCCGCCCATCCCATCGTCGAGGTCGATGAATTCTTCTCGCCGAATGTGGTCAAGGTCGTCTGCGACGCCCAGGACCGGGCGCTCTACTTTTCCCGGGCGCCGATCCCCTTCACCCGGGATGCCATGCCCCGCTTCCCGATCGAGCGCCCCGCGCAGCTTCCGGGCCAGGGACAGGTCCTGAGACATGTGGGTCTTTACGCGTACCGGGTAGCCTTTCTGAGGGCCTGGCGCTCATTTGCGCCGGCCCCGATCGAGCAGCTTGAATCCCTCGAGCAGTTGCGAGCACTCTGGCACGGCGTTCGGATCGCCGTGTTGCGGGTTGATCAGGCGCCTCCTGCAGGAGTCGATACGCCAGCGGACCTCGAACGCGTGCAAAAGCTCTTCAGCTGAACGTCCTCATGCCATCGCCCGCCCATTGCCCAGGGCGGACCTTTGGCAGCGCCTGGGCAATACCCCGGGTTTGACCCATCCGGCCTTTGCGGTTAAGGTCAAATGCTCTTCCGACCTCTGACCAGCACAGCACAGTCATGCGCCTGATCCTTCTGGGCCCGCCCGGCGCGGGCAAAGGTACCCAAGCCGCGTTCATCAAGGACAAATACGGCATCCCCCAGATCTCCACGGGCGACATGCTCCGGGCTGCAGTCAAGGCCGGAACCCCGCTGGGCCTGGCCGCCAAGAAGGTGATGGACTCCGGTGGCCTGGTGTCTGATGACCTCATCATCGGACTGGTCAAGGACCGCCTCACCCAGCCCGATTGCGCTGACGGTTACCTCTTCGACGGGTTTCCACGCACGATCCCGCAGGCCGATGCCATGAAATCGGCGGGCGTGCGCATTGATGTCGTGCTCGAAATCGATGTGCCCCACTCCGACATCATCGAGCGCATGAGTGGACGCCGAGTCCATGCGGCCAGCGGACGGACCTACCATGTCAGGTTCAACCCGCCTCGTGTGGCGGGCAAGGACGACGTCACCGGCGAGGAGCTCATCCAGCGCGACGACGACCTCGAAGAAACGGTGCGCAAGCGTCTGGAGGTTTATCAGGGTCAGACCCGACCGCTGGTGGACTACTACTCCCGCTGGGCCCAGACCGGCGATGCCGTGGCCCCTCGATACACCCGGATCTCGGGGCTGGGCAGCGTCGATGAGATCCGCGAGAGGGCGTTTGCCGCCCTGGGCTGAGAGCCTTTCTGTCAGTCCCTGACACTCGAAAAACGCCCACAAGCGGGGGCTGCCCGGGCCTGGCTCGGGCGCGCCGATGGCCGACTGCTGAAGGCCCTCGCCTTGCCAAGCACCGCCTAAATCAGTGAAGATGCAGCGCCCGGCGTCTGTCGGGCAGGCCGCAGCAGTTCCCGCGGCCCCAGCGATAACAACTGACAAGTTACCCAGAACGGAGATTTCCCTCATGAGTGGAGCTGTTTCCACAGCAACCTTGCTCGCGCTCGCCTGTGGCGTGCTGGCCGTGATTTACGGCCTTGTTTCGAGCAAATGGATCCTCGGCCTCGATGCGGGCAATGCGAGGATGCAGGCCATCGCCACCGCCATCCAGCAGGGCGCCAAGGCTTACCTCAACCGCCAGTACCGCACCATCGCCATCGTTGGGGTGATCCTGTTTCTGGTGATCCTGTTCGTGCCCGGTCTGGGCATGACCACGGCCGTGGGTTTCGCAATCGGCGCCGTTCTGTCCGGCGCGGCGGGCTACATCGGCATGAACGTGTCGGTCAAAGCCAATGTGCGTACCGCGCAGGCGGCCACTCGCGGCCTGAACGATGCGCT
>JBKCEY010000530.1:0-6604 GCA_046304115.1 Burkholderiales bacterium
GGGCGGTACTGGGCCTGCCCGCAGACAGCCTCTCGGGGCACTACATCGCTCGGGCGCTGACCGAGGCTGGCGGCACCAATGTGGTCAACGTGATCATCGTGGATTTCCGCGGATTCGATACCCTGGGTGAAACCTTCGTCATGGCCTGCGCAGCCCTGGTCGTCCACGGGCTGCTGGCCGGACGCATCCTGAACGCTGCGGGGCCCGGTACGCCGCCCGGTCTGGTGCTGGGCACGGTGGCCCGCGGCCTGTTGCCCTTCGGACTGATGGTGTCGGTGTTCCTGTTTCTGCGCGGCCACAACCTGCCCGGAGGGGGCTTCATCGCCGGGCTGGTTGCGGCCATCGTGCTGGTGTTGCAGATCATGGCGGGCCACGGCAGTCGTCTAAACAACCCGCGGCTCTGGGTTTCGCTGACCGCAAGCGGGCTGATCGTGCTGACCCTCACCGGGCTGGCCGCCTGGCTCTGGGGCTATCCCTATCTCACAACCTCGTTTGCACACCCCGCGCTGCCCCTGGTGGGCGAGGTGCCGCTGGCCAGCGCTGCAGTCTTCGACCTCGGCGTGTATCTGACCGTCACGGGCGCCACCGTGCTGATGCTGCTGGCGCTCGGGCGTACCGAGCAAAGGGCAGGCTGACATGACCCGCTGGAGCGCTCCCGCATGATCGAGCTGCCGATCCACGGGCCGCAGCTGATGAATCTGCTGCTGGCCAGCGCGGTCGCGATCCTTGGAGCGGTCGGGATCTACCTGCTGCTGCGCGCCCGGACTTTTGAGACCGTGCTGGGCCTGACGTTGCTCTCCTATGCCGTGAATCTGATGCTCTTTGCCATGGGGCGACTCACCGTGGGCCAGCCACCCATGCTCAACGCCGCATCGGAGGCTTCAGACCGCATCCCCGCCATGGCCGACCCGCTGCCTCAGGCGCTCGTGCTGACCGCGATCGTGATCGGGTTTGCCATGACCGCCCTGTTGCTGGTGCTGGCCATGCGCGCGAACACCGAAGCGGCCAGCGATGCGGCGGACCCGCCCGAGGATCGCGCTTGAACCATCTGCCCATCCTGCCGGTGGTGCTGCCCGCCCTTGCTGCGGCACTGATGCTGATTGATCGGCGCATCGCCGTGCAACAGGGGTTGGCGCTGCTCGCTGCGCTGCTCACCAGCGCAGCGGCCGCCCTGCTGCTCGTGTTCACCGCAAGCGACTGGAGCAGCGTGTACCTGCTGGGCAATTGGGCTGCCCCCTGGGGCATCGTGCTGCTGGCCGACCGGCTCTCTGCGCTCATGGTGGCTCTGTGCAGTCTGCTCGGGCTGGGCGCCGTGATCCTGGCCCGCACAGGGATCCCCTCGGAGAGCAACCCGCAGCATCTGCATCCCTTGCTGCAGATCCAGATCGCCGGAGTCAACGGGGCTTTTCTGACCGCCGATCTGTTCAACCTCTTTGTGTTTTTCGAGGTGCTGCTGATCGCATCCTATGGGTTGCTCGTGCACGGTGACGGGCGCGCCCGCATTCTGGCCGGACTGCGTTATGTCACGCTCAACCTGGTGGGATCGGCGCTCTTTCTGATTGCAGCGGGATTGATCTACGGACTGACCGGCACCCTGAATCTGGCCGACCTCTCCGGTCGATTGGCAGCGCTTGATGGCTTGGCGGCGCAGTTGGGTCAGGCGGCACTCGGCGTGCTGCTCACGGTCTTCATGCTCAAGGCGGGCCTGATGCCCCTGGGACTCTGGATGTCACGCACCTATCCGGTCACCTGCCTGCCGGTGGCCTGGTTCTTCGTCATTCTCACCAAGGTCGGACTGATCTGCATGCTGCGCGTGCTCACACTGGCTGCGAGCGAATCGGCCTGGGTCATGACCGGACTGTGGCTGAACCTGCTGGCCGTGCTCGGTGTGTTGACGCTGCTGATTGCCGCCCTGGGCATGCTGCGTGCTGCCTCCGTGGTGCAGATCGCCACGCTCGTGGTGGCTGGCTCAGCGGGTTTTCTGGCTGTGGGAATCGGCTATGGCCATGAGCAGACCGTGGCCGCAGCGCTCGCCTACATGCCTCATGGCTGCCTCGCAGCAGCCGCGCTGATCGTGGTGGCCCATCGGATTGATCAGGGTCACCGGGGTGCGCTGGAGGCGATCGCATTTTTTGCGCTCGCCAGTGCCGTGGCCGGCTTGCCACCCTGGTCGGGATTCCTCGCCAAGGCGATGCTGCTGGTCGGCACGCTGTCGGCCGATGCGCAAACGCCGTCGCAGATCCTGCGTACCGTGGTCTGGGTAGGCGTGCTGACCGCAAGCGGCCTGAGCCTCATCGCGCTGATGCGCGCTGGCGGCCGGATCTTCTGGTCGATGCAGCCGATCCAGGCCGCAACGGCCGTCGCCGAACCGCATCGTGGATCGTTCACCGCGGACGGTATCGTCAAGGACCGTGTTGCTCAAGACCGTGTTGTTCACAACGGTGTTGTTCACGACGGTGTTGTTCACGACCGTGTTGCTCAGGACCGTGTTGCTCAGGACAGGGGCGAGCAAGACCGCGGCGCTCAGCGCCTGGTGGTGGGCTCGTTGCTGGCCCTGTTCGCATTAACCCTCGCCGCCTCACCGGTACAGACCTTTGCACTCAACACCGCCCGGGATCTGGCCAATCCCTCGGCAGTCATCGAACGCATGTTGCGGACTTCGCAGCGCCCGAGCCCTCAAACCCAACTGCCCGATCCCGTGCGATGAACATTCCTTTCCAGCGATGGCTGCAGCGTCGGGTACCCCGACCGGGCCTCGCGTTGGCGCTCTGGGCCGTCTGGTTGCTGCTGCAGCAGTCGCTTGACGCCGGTCAGGTGCTCCTGGGTGCGGCCCTGGCCTTGCTGCTTGCTGGCCTCGCGCCCCATCACGAACCCACCCTGCCCGGCAGGCCCAGCGCAAGCCGCATCACGGCGGGCCTGCGTCTGGTCCTGGTGGTGCTGATCGATATCCTGCGTGCCAACCTGCAGGTGGCGCTGCAGATTCTGGGGCCGCAGGCGCGACTTCAGACAACCTGGATCGATCTGCCTTTGCAGGTAAAAAGCGACCTGGGCATCACCCTGCTCACCCACATCATCACCATGACACCAGGCACCGTATCGGCCCGGATCAGCAGTGATCGCAAGGTCCTTCACGTGCATGCCCTGCATGCACCCGATCCGCAGGCTGTCATCGAATCCATCCGATCACGCTACGAATGCCTCGTGATCGCGCTCTGTGACCCCAGCCCCGAGGGGAGTACAGCATGATCGACTGGGCCCTGTCCGCGAGCCTGGTGCTCTTTGTGCTTGCCGCCCTGCTCGCCAGTGCACGGGTTCTGATCGGCCCGTCGATGGCCGATCGCCTGCTGGCACTGGATGCGCTCACCACCAACGCCCTCGCTCTGGTGTTGCTGCTGGCCCTCAAGCTGCGGCTGTCCGTCCTCTTCGAGGTGGCGCTCATCATTGCCCTGCTGGGTTTTGTAGCCACCGTGGCCGGTGCGCGACTGATTGGCGGTCAACCCCTGTTGCCCAGACGCTGAGACCCAAACCTGATGCCCCTGCCAAACCCATCCCTTGCGCTCGCACTGGAAGCCCTGGCCGCCCTGCTGCTGCTGGCCGGCGGTGCATTCGCCCTCATCGGTTCGATCGGACTCGTGCGGCTGGCGGATTTTCCGATGCGCCTGCATGCGCCAACCAAGGCCAGCACGCTCGGCGTGGGCAGCGTGCTGATTGCGACGCTGCTGCTGACCTGGCAACGCGACGGTGCCCCTGGGTTGAATGCCCTGCTGATCACCTTCTTTGTGTTTCTGAGCGCGCCCGTTTCATCGCATCTGCTGATGCAGGCCTGGCTCGAGCAAGGCGAATCATCGCCTGACCAGCCGACATGACACGACCCAGATGATCCGACCCCGACTCCTGCTGATCGCCACCGGCGGCACGATCGCCAGCGAAGCAACCGACGCGGCCAGCACAGGGCTCTACAAACCCGCTTCCTTGAGTGCACAGGCTTTGCTCGCGGCAGTGCCAGCCCTGCATGAGCTTGCCGATCTCGAAATCGAACAACCCTATGCGATCGGCAGCGAACACCTCACCAGCCGACACTGGATGCAACTCGCCGCGCGAGTGCGCGAGGCCCAGCAACGGCGCGATCTCACTGGCATCGTGATCACCCACGGTACCGACACCCTGGATGAGACCGCGCTGGTGCTCGATCTGCTGTGCGAGCGCCGCCTGCCGGTGGTGATCACCGGCGCCATGCGTCCGGCCACTGCACTCTCGGCCGATGGACCGATGAACCTGCTGGCTGCCGTACACACTGCACTGGATGCGGGAGCAAGGCAGGCCGGCGTGATGATCGTCATGAACGATCGCGTACTTGCACCGGATCGGGCCTGGAAGACGCACACCAGCCGGGTTGATGCATTTGATTCCCGCGACGCTCAGTCTCTGGCCGACCTGCACGATGCCCGCCCTTGCTGGCAGGGTGATGCAGCCAGCCGGGCCCGATCGCGGCCGTCCCTCGCCCGTGCACTGGCCAGCCTCCCCGATACCCTGCCGCGTGTGGATCTGCTGGCAACCCATGTCGACCTGGATCCGGGGTTGATCGACTGGCTGGTGGCTCAGGGTCCCCGGGGTCTGGTCATGGCTGGAACGGGGCACGGCACGCTGGCCGACCCCGTGCAGCAGGCCATCCGACGAGCCGTGCAAGCGGGCTGCGTCGTGGTTCGGGCGAGTCGGGTACCGCAAGGGCCGGTCAGACCGGGAGCGGGGCTGGATGATTCAGCACTGGGCACGCTGGCTGCGGGTTACTGTACGCCCCACAAGGCACGAACGGTTCTCAGCCTGGCGCTTTGGGCTGGGTACGAGCCCGACGAGATTCAGAGTCTGCTGCTGGCCCTCTGAAACGAGACAGCTCAGTGTGTCGGACTCAATCGCGCGCGCGCTTCGAGCGATGAGACCAGGGACTCCAGACGTTGCAGTCGGTCATCCAGGGCGCGGGCCTGCTGGCGCTCGACAATACCCTGCGGGTCATCCTTGAGATGACTCACCGCCGTCTGCAGGCTGCGCTCGGCCATGCCTTGCGCGGCGCTCAACCCCGTGCGCGCCATCGACACCACACGATGAGCCGCTGCATCGCCCACCACACGACTGAGGTCTTCTTCGATATCCCAGCGCAGATGACGGGCCACGTCGGCCACCGCTGCAGCCACCATGACATCGCCATCGATGCGCAGATGACCACTCAGACCTTCGATGCCCTGCGAGAGCAAGGCGCCAAGGCTGTTACCCGACAGGCGCAGCGTGAGCGTCACTGCAGGCAACTCGACTTCCCCCGGATCGACTTCGCCCAGATCGAACATGCCCTGAACTGGGTGGACCTGGGTAGACGGGCCCTGAGCGGACAGGCCTTGCGCCACGGTGCCTTGCACAGGCTCCAGGCCTCCAAGCTCGGTGATCCTGCACTGAAGAGGCAGTGGGCCGAGCGGCCCCTCAAGCACGATGCGGACAATGCGCCCGGCGTGGGTTCTCAACCGGTCTCTAGCCCAGACCTGCTGGGTGAGCACATGATTGAGACCGGCCAGAACCAGGCGCATGTCGCAGTAGGTCAGGCTCGCGAGAGCTGCTGGATACCGACCAGCACCCAGCCACCCTGGCCGCTTGCCGGGCGGGCAAAATTCCAGACCTCGTCGAACGACTCTGCCGGCGCATCGGCATTCTCACGGATCATGCCGCTGAAGCGCACGCTGGCCATCTCGTCCTGATCGGCCCTCTGAACCGCAAGCAGGGCCGCATCGAGCGTGGTGACGTCGGTCTGACTGGCCGCACCCTTGCGTTCCTCGATTTCGAGCTTGAGTTCGGCGAACATCTCGGGGCTTGTGAATTCCCGCAGGTCTTGCAGGTTGCCGGCGTCGTACGAGGCCTGCATGCGAATGAAGCAGACCTTGGCGGTGCGCTCGAAGCCCTCGACATCGAAACCGGCCGGAACGGCAGCGGCCACACCCTGGGCGGGTTGGTTGAAGCTTGAGCCACCACCCACGGAGCCCGCTGCGGGTGCGTCATTCAGGGGCGCGTAATGCGTGCCGGACGACTGAGTGGCCGAGGGCGGCACTGACGCCTCCTGACCGATGGGTGCGCCCCCGTAGCTGCCAGCGCCTGCTCCGGCATAGGCTGGCTCACGGCGTGCAGCCCCGTTGCGGCGCGCCATGATGAAGCCAATCACGCCCAGAACGACCATCACCATCAGGGCAATCATCATGAAGGAGGCGAGTTCTTCGCCAAAGCCAAAGTGACTGGCGAGTGCAGCCAGACCCAGACCGGCGGCCAGGCCGGCAATCGGACCCAGCCATTTGTTGCGCTGGGGGGCAGCCTGAGGTGCAGGGGCGGCAGGCCGTGCGGGAGCCGCCTGGGGCGCGGCCGCAGGAGCGGCTGGCGTAGCGGGTGTGGCGGTAGGACCACCCGGAGTGGCATCGCGCTGCATGGTGCCCGAGGGCGCCTGGCGGCCCACATCGCGGCCGCTGCCCACGCGCTTGGCATGGGCATCGGACAGTCCGATGGCAGTCACCACAGCAACGGTCATCAGGCCGATCAGAAGATTTTTCATGGTGATGAAGGACTCAGCGTAAGA
>JBKCEY010000531.1:0-11523 GCA_046304115.1 Burkholderiales bacterium
CGGCAGATTCACCGGCAATGAGGACCCGGCCCGCGCGATGAGGCCCAGATGGGCTACCCATCCGATGAGACTGCCGCACAGGCCGGCCAGCAAGCCAAGCCAGACCATCTCGGCCATCAGCACACCCATCAGGCGACTCTGGGTCAACCCGATCGCCCGCATGACTGCGCAGGCGTCGAGATGTCGCTGCGCGAAGCGCCGTGCAGCCAGGGCGATTGCCACGGCCGCCACAAGCCCCGAGAGCAGCGAAACCAGCGCAAGAAACTGCTGCGCGCGATCGAGCGTGGCGCGAAGCTCGGGCCGGCCATTTTCAAGCGTCTCGACACGCTGGCCCGAGGCTGTTGTGTCGGTGCCCAACTCTCGCTCCAGGCGCTGAACCGCCTCGCGCTCACCCGCCACCAGCAAACGCCAGGTGACCCGGCTCGCCGGTTGAATCAATCGGGTGGACTCCAGCTCGTCCAATCGCATCAGCACGCGGGGCGCGAAATTCACGAAATTGTTGCCCCGGTCCGGCTCGAGTGTGACGAGCCCCGCAACCTTGAAAGCCGACTGACCGAGCTGAATGATCTGACCCACCTGAATCTGCAGCGCGGTCAGCAGAGAAGGATCAACCCAGACCGTACCCGGCTCGGGAATGCCCTGAGACTCCCGCTCATCGATCCTCAACCCGCCGCGCAGGGGATAGCCTTGATCCACAGCCTTGACCGAGGCAAGCGCGGCGAGCGATGTGGCCGGATTGTTAAGGGTGGCCATGCTCGGAAAAACCACGGTGCGCGCGGTCTTGAGCCCCAGGCCGCGAGCACGGGAGATCAGTTCTGCCGAGGGTTCGGCTCCGGAGGCGATCACCAGATCGCCTCCCAGCAGCTGCCCTGCCTGAGACTGCAAGGCGCCTCGGACTCGGTCGACAAAAAAGCCAACGCTGGCCAGGGCCGCGACAGCAACAATCAGTGCCAGTGCGAGCAGACGCAACTCGCCCGCGCGCCAGTCGCGTCGCAGGAAAACCAGGGAGAGTTGAAAGAGTGATGCCCGCTTGGGCATAGGTCAGCGCCCGCTGGGCGGCGTAGGCACAGCGCCGCTGGGCGGCGTGGGCACTGCACCGCTCGGCTGAGTCGGGACCGCACCGCTCGGCTGCGTCGGCACTGGAGCACTCGGCTGCGCGGCCACCGCACCGCCCAGACCGGGCAGTCCGGCCGGCTCATCGACCGAATGCACATCAACCACGTAGTAGCGGGTCTCGCCAAGACAACTGGTGGGTAAGCCGATCTTCTGCTCATAGGTCAGCGAAACCCGCTTGCCCATCAGCTTGTTGATCCTGGACGCCACCTCTTCATTCCAGACAGTGAACTGAAATTTTTCGGGGATCGCCCCGGGCATTGAGACCAGGGCGAGCTCGCCTTCCCAGGTCTTGCACAGCCAGCCCTTTTCAGAAAACTTCTGAACCCAGCCCGCACGGTCGCCCTTGGAGTAGCTCCAGTTCCAGGCAAAGGTGAACCAGGCCACCGGCAACGCGACCAGAATGATCAGAACCAGCAACACCACACCGATACCGCCACGCTGATGCTGCGCGAGCCCGGGCCCACTCGACTGCGTGGCCCGTTGGCGCGAGGGCAACTCGGCTGCGACAGACGACCGACTTGAAGGAAAGAGAGCAATGGGGCGCATGGTCACGCTCGGCAGGTAACGGAGTTTTGCCACCGAAAAGCAGCGGCCAGAGTGTTCAAATGCTATCACCCACCCTGCGACAGGATCATGAAGACCGCGTCGCCAACGGGCCCCAGCGAAGCGTCCAGAGCATCGCGATCAGGGCCAGAAAGACCCATGCGGCTCCAAGAAACACTTCAGTGACGGCCAGCGTTTGTGCCTGCTGATCGATCATCCGCGACAACGAGGCCAGAGCTTGCGTGCCGCTCAGTCCCAGAGTCTGGGATTGCTCGATCCAGGCCTGGGCCGCCGGATCCGTCAGATTGACCCGTTCGGTCATCTCGGCGCGATGCACTGCTGAGCGGTGATCCCATAGGGTCGTGCACAACGAGGTGGCCACAGCACCCGCTGTCATGCGCATGAAGTTGTTCATGCCGGCGGCATAGGGCATCAGGTGAGGCGGGATATTGCGGTAGGCCAGTGGCTGCATGGGCAAAAAGAAACAGGCCACCGCAATTCCCTGGAGCACCGTCGGTATCGCGATCACCATGAAGGGGGCGTCGACCGTGAAGTTTGCCCGCAAGGCCATGACCAGCGCGAACATCAGAAACCCGAAGCTCGCGATCCGCCGGGGGTCTGTCCAGCCGACCATGCGCCCGATGATGGGTGACAGCAGGATCGAGAACAACCCGACCGGCGCGAGCGCAATGCCTGCCCATGTGGCGGTATAGCCCAGCGTCTGCTGCAGCCAGAGCGGGAGCAGAACGATGCTTGCAAAAAAAAGACCGAAGCCGAGCGATACCGTGATCGTGCCCATCAGGAAATTGCGCTCGGTGAACAATCGAAGGTTGACGATGGGATTTTTCTCGGTCAGTTCCCAGACGACAAACACCGCAAAACCCACCAGGGCCACGACGGCCAGCACCACGATGCCGGTGGATTCGAACCAGTCGTGCTCCTTTCCGGTATCGACCATCAACTGCAGGGCGCCGACCCAGATCACCAGCAAGGCCAGGCCGACCGTATCGAGCGGCACCCTTCGAGGGCCCTGATCACGATCCCGAAAGATCGGCCAGGCAATCATCACCACAAGCATGCCGATCGGAATGTTGATGTAGAAGATCCAGGGCCAGGAGATGTTGTCGGTGAGCCATCCGCCAAGCAGCGGCCCCACCACCGGCGCAAACAAAGTGGTCATGGACCACCATGACAGCGCCGTACCCGCCATGTGCCTGGGGTAGCTGGCCAGCAGCAGGGTCTGCGACAAGGGGATCACCGGGCCTGCGGCCAATCCCTGCAGAATGCGCGCCACGATCAGTAACTCAATGGTTGGCGCAGCACCGCACATCCAGGAGAACACCAGAAAGAGCAGCACGCAGGCCACAAACAGGCGCGCCTGACCAAAGCGCTGACTGAGCCAACCGGTGAGCGGCACCGAAATGGCATTGGCCACGCCAAAGGACGTGATCACCCAGGTGCCCTGCGCCGGGCTCACCCCCAGGTCACCTGCAATGGCCGGGATCGAGACATTGGCAATGGACGAGTCCAGCACCATCATGAAGGTGGCCAGGGCAACCGCAAAGGTGCCGAGCGCCCGAGGGGTACCCTCCAGAGGCGGCAGCGGTGGGGGCGGCGATGCCGAAGTGGTCATGACAGCAAAAGGCCGCAGCCGCCCCGCGGTCAGCGACTGCCCGCCGGACGGCGCCCGGCATGCTGATTGATGACCGCCTGAACCTGCTCATCGGCACGTGCGAGTGCATCGGCATAGACCTGCGTGTCCTGCGGCCGCTGTGGTGGTGTGTAGTCGGTCAGGCGCTGGCCCTCCTTGACCGTGACGTCAACCGTGGCATGCATGGACAGGCCTACCCGCAGCGGATTGCGACTCAACTGATCTGCATCCAGCTCGATACGCACCGGAATGCGCTGCACGACCTTGACCCAGTTCCCGCTGGCATTCTGAGCTGGCAGGACCGCAAACGCCGCGCCAGTACCCGCGCCCAGGCCGGCAACAACCCCCCGGTATTCAATGGAACTGCCATGCAGATCGGCCCGCAGCCGCACGGGCTGCCCCATCCGCATCTGCCGCAGCTGCACCTCCTTGAAATTGGCCTCAACCCAGACCTGCTCGAGCGGCACGACCGACATCAGCATCTGTCCTGCTGCAATGCGCTGGCCCACCTGGACCGAGCGGCGCGCAATCTGGCCTGCGACCGGAGCAGGAATCTCCAGCCTCGACTCTGCAAGAATCGCCTCGCGCAGCGCGGTGGCTGCCCGCTCCACGGGTGGATGCTGCTCGATTCGCAAGCCCTCGAATTGCACCCGATGAACGCTGCGCTGCTCCCGTGCCGCTTCGAGTGCGGCGGCCGCTGCCGCGCGCGCCGAACGGTTGGCGCTCAAAACGGTACGGGCATGATCGATCTCTTCCTGGCCAACCGCGCCCGAGGCCAACAGGGGCAGACGGCGAGCCAGATCGTCGGCCGCACGGGCCTCCTCAGACTTGAGCCGTTCAAGTTCGGCTTCACGGGTTCGAACGGTCGCCTGCAACACCGTGTCCTGGGCCACCAACCCACGGGCCTCGCGAACACTTTGCGCCAGCTGCGCTTGTGCCCGCTCACGGGCCAGTCGCGCCTCAGCCGGGTCGAGCCTGACCAGGGGCTGGCCGGATTGAACCCGCTGGGTTTCGTCAGCCAGAACCGCAACGACAGTTCCAGCCTGCTGCGCGGCAACCTGAACCAGCGGAGCATGCACATAGGCGTTATCCGTTCGTTCGCTGCCCTTCAGCAAGGCCCACCAGTAAACCCCGTAGGCCAGGCCGGCCAGGGTGATGACTGCGAAGACCCAGAGCAACGCATTGCGCCGCACGCTGCCCGCTGCAGAAGAACCGGCCGACTGACTCATCGTCTCTCCAGAACACTCGTGCGCAGGGGCGCCTGCGAGTTTGTGTCATCAAACCCGCCACCGAGCGCACGCACCAGACCAATCTGACTCTGCCATTGGCGGGCCTCGGTCTCGATGATCAGGCGGCGCTGTTGCAACTGCGTGATCTCTGCATCGAGCACAGGCATCAGGTTGATCACCCCGGCCGCCCTGCGCTGCTCGGACACGCCGAGCAGCTGATCTGCCGCCGCAGCCGCGTCCTGCAGCGCATGGCGCTGGCCCTGCAATGCACGCAGGCCTTCGAGTTCCTGCGCGACCTCCCGCACGGCCCTCAACAGGGCTGCGTGGTAATCCGCAATCAACGCATCGCGTGTCGCTTCGCGCTCAGACTGCTGGGCAGCACGAGCGCCGGCATCGAAGATCGGCAGACTGACAATCGGACCCACGCCATAGGACCGCGCTCCCAGCGTCACCCAGCGATCGAGCCCGAGCGAGAGCAGCCCCGCAAATGCAGCCAGATTGACGTCAGGAAGATGGGCTGCATGCGCCTGACGGACAGCCCCTTGCGACGCTTCAATCCGCCAGCGATGCGCGGTCAGATCCGCGCGTCGGGCGAGCAGCGAGGCCGGCAGATCGTCGAGTGGAGCGGGTACCTCTGCATCGGGCCACCGAGCGCGGTTCGCAGGTACTTGCGCTGCAGCAATGCCGCACAACTCGGCGATGCTGGCGATGGTTCGCTGCTTGAGCCTGATCCATTCCGACCGCTCGGCCCGGGTTCGGGCGATCGACGCCTGCAGCAACAACAACCCGTCGCGCCGGTCCAGGCCCGCCGCAACCCGCTGCGAGACCATCAAGATCTGACGCTCCTGGATGGCGATCATCCGCTCGGTCCAGGCCAGCAGAGACTGCAGCCTCGCCAGTTCGAACCAGGCCAGTGCGACCTCGGTATCGAGCAGCGTTTGAGCCGCCCGCGCCTCTGCCCTGACCGATTGCAGGGCTGCAAAGGCCGCTTCAAGTGCGGCACGCTGCCGGCCCGACCAGTCGAGATCCCAGCTGAAATTGAGTTTGGCCGCGTTATTCCAGACCTGACGGCCGGCCAGCGCAGCCGGCACGGCACCCACCTCGGGGTAACGCAGGCGGGTCGACTCCACCGACAGATTCGCCTGAATGCCCTGCCCAGCATGCGTTCGATCGAGCGCCGCCTGGGAGGCCCGGACCCGGGCCTGGGCCGCTTCGAGGGTTGGGGCGTTGGCGCGCGCAAGCCGGATCAGCTCATCCAGCTCGCTCAGACCCCAGGGCGTCCACCAGTCCTGATTGGGCCAGCCTGCAAAAGGCGCGCCCGACTCGGCAACCTGCACTGCAGCAGGCCAGCGGGCGGGCTCGATGGCGGGCGGCGCCACGCACGCGACAAGCAATCCGCATGCTGCCGCAATCGCAGCCATGCGACGCTTTGCGTGCCGATGGAAGTCGGTCATGACCGTCCGGGATGTCTCGCTCCGATACGGTTCAGTCTACGACGATTCAGTACGAAACCCGACTGGGGCGTTTCAATCAGACCCGATCAGGCGAACCAACCGCGCGGACAGGGCGTCTGGACAACCCGGACGCCAGGCCGCCAGAATCAGGCCAGACGGCGACTGAGCAGCCTGGCCCAGAGGGCCCCACCCAGGGTCTTGGCCACGAACTGCATCAGGACGATCTCGGGCATCAGGCTGCCAAAGGCCAGCGTTGGAAAGACCAGGGAATCAACGGCTGCGCCCGCTGTATTGGACACATTGGCCCGAAAGAGCCAGGTGCCACGAACCTTCATGAAGACCAGCCAGTCCACGATCGCTGCCGCTCCGAAGGCCACAGCCGAGGCAAGCGCAATCTGGCCTGCGGCTGGGTTCAGCGCCCAGGACAGTGCCGCCGCACCCGCGATCAGGAGCGCCATGGAGGCCCGGCTGATCTTCACATGCAGCCAGTCCCGAAGTGCAAGATCCAGACCGATGAAGACGAACGCCAGAATGGGCGAGACCTTGGGCCCGAGCTCGGCCACGATGAAATTGGCCGCCACCATGGCCAGGATGTAAACAGAGATCGCAAGGCGAATCATGATCGGTTCCCGAAGCACGCAGCGTTCATCGCCCACGCGCAAAAGGGCGCTAGTTTAGTCGCTCCGCCAGCGCTTCAAATGCGCCCTGGGTCGCCTGCAAGGCCTCATCGATCTCAGCCTCGCCATGGGCGAGCGACAAAAACATGTTGTGCTTGGGATGCAGATACACCCCACGCGCCAGGGCCTCGATGCAAAAGCGCTCACCCTTGGCGAAGTCGGGATCATCATCAAAGAGCACGGTAGGCATCTGGGGCGGCCCGCTCTGGCGGATGCCCAGACCCACAGCCCGCGCCTGACGCGCGAGCCCCTCCCGGAACCGTTCGCCCATGGCGCTCAATCGGGCGGGAGCGTTTTCACGCTCGAGCACGTCGAGTGTGGCCAGCGAGGCCGCCATTGACACCGCACTGCACCAGAATGAACCGGTCACATAGAGCCGGCTCGCCGCATCGCGGTATCGATCATTGCCCGTGACAGCGGCCAGTGCATGCCCATTGGCGATGGCCTTGCTCCAGGCCGAGAGGTCAGGCTGCACGCCCAGCTCATCCCAACTGCCCTTGAGCGAGAGCCTGAAGCCCGCCCGCACATCATCCAGGATCAACGCCGCATCACGTGCATTGCAGGCTTCGCGCGCAGCCTGGGCAAAGGCACGCGAAGGCATCTCCTGATCCAGTCCGTAGTCATGCCTGAAGGCGCTCACCAGAATACCGGCCAGGTCGTCTGCGGCTTGCTCAACCGCCATTTGAAGACTGTCGAGATCGTTGTAGTCAAACGGAATCAGATGCGCGCGGTCCTCCGCGGTGCTGCCCAGCGGATAGGGCGAGCACCAGGGCAGCGCCCCGTGATAGGCCTTGCGCGCGAGCAGGATCTTGCGCCGCCCGGTCGCGGCGCGGGCGATGCTGAGGCAGGTTGTGGTGGCATCCGTGCCGTTCTTCGAAAACATCGCCCAGTCAGCATGCGTCACGAGACCCGTCAGCCGCTCCGCCAATTGAACAAGCACCTCGCCCGGGCCGTTCAGTGCGTCGCCCAGAGCGCGCTGCCGATCGGCCGCAGCCTCCACCTCGGGATGATGATGGCCCAGCACAATCGGCCCCCAACTGCACATGAAGTCCAGGTAGGTCCGGCCATCGACATCCGTGATTCGACAGCCCTGCCCGCTTTTGAAAAACTGGGGGTACCCACCGGGCAAACCATCGGCGCGCATGTGGCCCCACAGTCCCCCGGGGATCACTGCTCGTGCGCGTGTCCGCAGCGTTGCATCCTGACTCATCAAGGGTCTCCCTGATCGGTGTCTTTTTGGCTTGATTCTTGTAGTGTTTCATCGATCGCCTCGATCCAGGCGATTCCAGTGAATACCACCCAGACCGCAAGTTACCATCCCTGGATTGGCTCATGGAGCGCCGAATGTCCGTCATCGAAAAACCCAGCGTTTGCACGCTTGATTGTCCCGACACCTGCAGCCTGACCGTCACGGTCGAGAGCGAAAAGATCATCAAGGTCAGGGGTTCACAGGCGCTGCCCTACACGGCGGGTGTGATCTGCAACAAGGTGGCTCAGCACACCCCGCAATGGGTCCATGGCCCTCAGCGCGTGAGGTATCCGATGCGTCGGGTGGGCCCCAAGGGGTCCGGACAGTTCGAGCGGATCTCCTGGTCGGATGCGCTCGAGATCGTGCACACCCGCACCCGTCAGGCGATCGAACAATTCGGTCGAGAAACCGTGATGCCGCTCAACTACGCGGGCCCCCACGGCATCCTTTCGATGGACAGCATGTCGCTGCGGTTCTTTCACAAGCTCGGTGCGAGCCAGCTCTACCGGGGCGCCATGTGTGGAGGAGTCAGGCGTGAGGCCTGGGTCGGCACCTATGGCGCCATCGCCGGGCTGGGACCCGAAGTGGCCGCCCAAGCCAGGCTGAACATTGTCTGGGGCAACAACGCCACGGTCACCAATCTGCATCTGGTGCGGGGCATCACCCAGTCGCGCCGCGAAGGCGGACGACTGGTGGTCATCGACCCATTGCGCACCCGCATCGCTGCGCTGGCAGACCTGCATCTGGCGCCGCTGCCCGGTACCGATGTGCTGATCGCCTTTGCGCTGGCCCATGAGCTGCAACGGCTCGGTGCGCACAACGCAGCCTTCATTCGCGATCATGTACTGGGCTATGAGGAGTTCATGGCACGGGCCGCCGAGTGGCCGGTGGAGCGCGCCGCGCAACAATCAGGCATCCGTGCGCAGGACATCCGCCAGATGGCCCAATGGATGATCGAAAGCGATCCGATGGTGATCGCGCCGGGCAATGGACTGGAGCGGAGCCGTAACGGCGGCAGCAGCATCCGGGCCCTGCTCGCCCTGCCGGCCCTCATGGGCCGACTCGATACCCGAAACGGCATCGTTCTGGGTGCAGGCAATGCCTTTCCAAGAACGCCCGCGCGCCTCTCACGACCCGATCTGCTACCCGGCCCCACCCGTACCTTCAATATCCTCGATGCCGGAGAGATTCTGGCCGACGATAGGGTGGATGGAGCAGAACTGACCACGCCCGTACGGGCCGTCTTCATCTACAACCACAACCCGCTCGTGGTTCATCCCGATCAGAACCGGATGCGCCGAGGCCTTGAGCGCGAGGCCATCTTTACCTGCGGGATCGAAATTGCCATGACCGAGAGCATGGCCTACTGCGATGTGGTGCTTCCGGCTGCAACCGCCTATGAGTGCGATGACCTCTATGCCGCCTATGGTCAGCACTGGCTGCAGCGGGCTCAGGCCGTCGTGCCGGCGGAGGGCGAATCCTTGCCCAATACCGAGATCTTCCGGCGTTTGGCCTCGGCCTTCGGTTTGACCGACCCCTGCTTTTCAGACACCGACGCCCAGCTGATGGATGCAGCCCTCAACGCTGAGGATGCGCGTCTGGCGGGCCAGCAGCCCAGCACCCTGCCCCTGGATGCCGCCACCCCCATGCGCGCGCCCGATGGTCAACCGTTCGCCCCGATGGTCAATGTCTGGCCGGCCACCCCGAGCGGGCGCATCGAGCTGGTGTCCGATACCCTTGCCCAGCGCTGGGGCGAGGCGCAGCGCACCGCGGACTTCCGGGTGTTTGAGGATGAAGCTGACGAATCTCTGGCGCTGATTTCACCGGCATCGGATGCGCGGATTTCATCGACCCTGCTGGGCTCCGGAGGGAAACCGCATGAGGTCCCACCGCTGTTGATGCATCCGCAAGACGCTCGTGCACGCGGCCTGTCCGAAGGCTCCAGAGTGCGCGTGTTCAATCCGATCGGCGAGGTGATCCTGCCTTTGCGTGTCACAGACGATGTCCCGCCTGGCGTGGTGTCCTGCGAAAAAGGCGCTTGGCTGGCAACCGGCCCCAACGGGCAGACCATCAGTGCACTGGTGAGTGCCACACGACGTGCGGATCTGGCGGCCGGGGCCTGTTACAACGACGTCAGGGTGCGGGTTTCCATGAGCGCAGCCTGAGGGACCTACTTGCGTCCCCCCGCCTTCATACGCTCCCCCATATCCTCAGGCCTCCCATAGGGCCGAAGTCGTTCATGCACCAGGGCATCCGGTCGGCCTCTCGTATCCCCATCCGCGATCAGTGCCTTGACGATGCGATTGGTGCCTTTTGAGTTTGCGAGAATTTCCTTGCACAGCCCATCGATACGGGCATCGAGTTGGTCATCGGGTACACAGTGATCAACCAGCCCGATATCGCAGGCCTCGCGGGCGGTCAGCCGCCGACTCGTGTACATGAGTTCCTTGGCCCGGGCACGCCCCACACGCTCGGGCAAACGAACTGACATGCCCCAGACAGGAACCAGGCCCCACTGACCATGGGTATCGCCCAGTTTCGTGGACTCGGCAGCCACAAGAAGGTCGCAGGCGAGTGCAAGTTCCAGTCCACCGGTGAAGCAATGCCCCTGGATGCGGCAGATCGTGGGCTTGGGCAACTGCTCGAGCGCATCGATGGTTTCGGGCTCGAAGTACGGCGTGGGTGCGGGCTCGTGTGATGCGATTGCATCCAGATCATGCCCTGCGCAAAAGGACCGTCCGGCACCAGCCAGAACTACAACACCCACGGTAGGGTCCTTCGCGATCGCATCCAGGTGAGCCCTCAGCTGAATGAAGACTGCGGGATTGAGTGCATTGAGCTTGGTCGGCCGGTTCAGGGTGAGCGTGGTTCGCCCGGCCTCGTCATGACGAATTACAAGCGCTTCAGACATCAGACTCTTCCTTTCGATGCAAGGTGCTGCTTTCAGTGGGAGTGGGGCCAACTCGAGCGATCTTCAGTGGGCCGCATGCGGGTCGCGTATCAGGGGTCCGAAAGATCAGACCCCCGCGCGCGCCATCTGCCGAACGTCCTGCTGAGCGGGACGCGCCATGCAGCCCTTGAGCCAGGAGGCCACCTTGGGATGCGCCGCCATCAGAGCCGAAGAGGCCTGCGCCCAGCCGAGTACCGAGGCAACATTCACATCGGCCACCGTGAAGCGGTCGCCAGCGATGTAAGGCCGACCGGCAAGGTGCGACTCCAGAACCCCCCAAGGCTTGGCCAGCGACTTCTCGGCCCGCACGGCGAGCGACTCATCGCGCTGATCCGGCGGCATCCCCACCCGATGCATCAGCACCGTCAGCGCATCCTTCTCACATTCGGTGACAGACCAGAAAGTCCAGCGCAACACCTCGGCTTCTTCGGCCAGGTTGGCTGGTGCAAGTGGCCCGCCGACCTTGCGTGCGAGATAGAGATTGATCGCCATGGATTCCCAGACCACGATGCCATCGTCCTCAAGCACAGGCACATGCCCATTGGGATTGAGCTTGAGAAACTCTGGCGCGTGCGTCGCACCGCCCTTGTAAGTCTGGGAGACATGCTCAAAGGGCACGCCCATTTCCTTGAGCAGCCACAGTGCTCGCGCCGC
>JBKCEY010000532.1:0-5769 GCA_046304115.1 Burkholderiales bacterium
GTCCATGTGCACACAGCCTGCGGTACAGTCCCCAAGGGGCCAAAAACCGATATCTCGTGTTTTCAGGAATCACAATCCGCAGGTTAGGGGTTCGACTCCCCGATTCGCCACCCAAACACCATCCATCAGGCCTGCCGATCAAACCGGCGGCCACGTATTTTTCCTCGAGCAGAACCCCATGTCGAAACTGCAGATGCGTCTTTCATCCGGCAACCGTCGCGCCTTGCTGAGCGCCTCGGGCGCCGCAGTGCTGGTCCATGCAGCCGCTGGCCCGGCCAGAGCCCAGACGCCCTACCCGTCGCGCCCGATACGGCTGATCGTGCCCTTTCCGCCGGGGGGTCTGATTGATCAGATGGCCCGCCTGATGGGGCCGCGCCTCGCGCGCGAACTCGGCCAACCCGTGGTGATCGACAACAAGCCCGGCGCGGGCGGCAACCTCGGCGCTGCCGAGGCAGCGCGCGCGCCCGCCGATGGGTACACGCTGCTCATGGCCTCACCGCCGCTCACCATCAGCCCGGCGCTCTACCCCAAGTTGCCATACCGGCCCGAGCAGATCGTCCCCGTGGGCATCGTGGGCCGGGTGCCCAATGTGCTGCTGGTCAGCAACAAGAGCCCGTTGCGTTCGGTCGATGATCTGCTGCGCGCAGCCCGGCAGGCGCCTGGCAAGCTCAACTATGCCTCCAACGGCAACGGCACCTCGTTGCACCTGAGCGCTGAACTGCTCAAGGCCAGCTCGGGCACATTCATCGTCCATATTCCATACCGAGGTGCGGCAGCCGCGGTCACGGGTCTGATCGGTGGCGAGGTCGACTTCATGTTCGAGAACCTGCCTTCGGTGCTGGGTCAGATCCAGGGCGGGTCGGTGCGCGCACTGGCCGTGACCACCGCGACACGCAGCAAGGCGCTGCCCCAGGTACCCACACTCATCGAGTCTGGCGTGTCTGAATTCGATGTGAGCGCCTGGTACGGCATGGCCGCACCGGCCGGCGTGCCTGCCCCTGCCCTGGAGCGGATTGGCAAGGCCCTTGAAGCCGTTGCCCGGCAGGGCGATCTCGTCAATGAAATGGAATCGAAGGGGGCCACCGTGGGCTGGCTTGATGCAGCAGCCGCCACCCGCTTCATGAGTGCCGATGCCGCGCGCTGGAAGCGCGTGACCGAGCGAGCCGGGATCCGTCTGGAGTCCTGAGCCACACGCTCATGTCGGGCCCTGCCCGCGCAGGCGCCCTTCGCCGTTCTAGAGGCGAGCGCCCGGCAGCCGCCAGCCTTGCCGCACGGCCAGCATCCGGATGCCGGCGGTGAGCGTCATCGTGATCAGCATCACGGCCCACTCCGGCCAGCCCGCACGATCAAGCCAGAGACAGGCCCAGCCCCCCGCGAACGCACAGACGGCGTAAGGCCTCTGGTCGCGAAATACTGCGGGAATCTCGTTGCAGACGATGTCGCGCAGGACCCCGCCAAAGACACCCGTGACAACGCCCATCAGCACCACCACCAGATCGGGCAGACCGGCATCGAGCGCAAGCTGAACACCCGAGGCCGTGAAGAGACCCAGGCCGATCGCATCGGGCCACAGGATGGCGCGTTCGGTCAGCGCCAGATGCCGGGCACGCATGACGACCATGGCCAGCAGGCACAGGGCCAGAACGCCCCAGAGCATCTCGACATGCTGCACCCAGAAGAACGGCCGCCGATCGAGCAACAGATCGCGCAGCGTGCCGCCACCAAATGCAGCCAGAAACCCCACCGCGCAA
Source organism: Burkholderiales bacterium (assembly GCA_046304115.1). GTDB lineage: Bacteria > Pseudomonadota > Gammaproteobacteria > Burkholderiales > Burkholderiaceae_E > UBA4615. The sequence continues at coordinate 1,752 of JBKCEY010000532.1, forward strand.
ATGCCCACGGGATCCATGCGCTTGCGCGTGCCTTCCAGCACACCCGCCAGCGCAAAGGCGCCTGTGGCGGCGACCTCCACGCTCAGGCGGGCCAGATCAAACCAGTGATCGGGCGGCACCATGGACTCGAAAGGAAAGGGCAATCGTCATACCGCGATTATCGCGCGGGCTGACCGCAGGCCACTGTCTCACCGGGTCGCGCTTGACCCGATGGACCTCAGACGGCGGAAGGGCTTGCCCGACCGCACAGGAATCACTGCGCCTCGAGCTTGATCGAGCGTGCAATGGCCCTGAACCTCGCCGTCTGCGCCTCGTATTCCCGACGCGCGTCGTCGAGCGACATCATTGCGGGCACATCGCCGCCGATTTTCTGCAGCGAGGCCTTGATCCCCGGATCCGACATGGCCGACGCCAGCGACTTGTTGAGGGCCTGCACCACCGGCTCAGGCGTGTCCTTGCGTACGAAAAATCCCGTCCAGGTATTGAATGCAAAATCCTTGACCGACTTGCTGTCGTTGACCGCCGGAAACCGACGCAGGAACTCGGCCTCGACCTTGCCCGAAGGCGCCATCGTGGCCAGCACTTTCAGACGCCCCTGATCGGCCAGGGCCAGCGTGCTCTCACCGACCACGAAAAACGCCAGATCGACATTCTCGCCACCCATGTCCTGAAACATCGGAGCACCTCCCTTGTAGGGAATGTGCGTCATCTCAGCGCCGATCAGGTGTGCAAAGTGCGCGCCCACCACGTGATAGAACGAACCGATGCCCACACTGCCATACGACAGGGGCTTGCCGGCTGCGGCCTGCTTGCGCGCGAGCTCGACCAGCTCATCGATGGTGTTGGCCGCCAACCCCTTGCGGGCCAGCACAGCCATCGGAAACGCACCGATCATCTGCACCATGCGCCAGTCTTCGGACTTGTACTTGACCGAGGACAGGACCATCGGCGTCAGGATGAGTTCGTTGGGCGAGCCCTGATACAGCACATGGCCATCAGCAGCGGTGTTGAGCACCTTCTGCGCGGCAACAGAGCCGCCGGCGCCCGCCAGGTTTTCAACGATCACGGACTGGCCCACGCCCTTGGAGAGCTGGGGCGCCACGGTCCGGGCAATGACATCGGACAGCCCACCTGCCGGATACGGCACCATCAGGCTCATGGTTCGAGACGGAAAGCTCTGAGCCACGGCACCACCCGCCAGGGTCAGCATCAAAGGGACGCATGCAAGGCGCGCAACGCGCAGGAATCGAGTCATGGGAATTCTCCAGGTTGTCGTGGGAGCATCCTAGAGTTCGCATGCACTATATTGCCAATGCAATGTATTTGATGAATTGATGCATTCAATGCATCATTTTCTTCATGACTCTCGTCCAGCTTCGCCACCTGCTGTCGCTGGCCCAGACCGGATCATTCCGACGCTCGGCCGATGCGCTCTACATCACTCAGCCTGCGCTCAGTCGCAGTATCCAGGCGCTTGAATCCGAACTCGGGCAACCGCTGTTTGATCGGGTGGGCCGTCGCACCGAACTCACCGCATTTGGTCAGGATGTGCTGGTGCGCGCGCAGCGGCTGGTGGCTGAAGCCGAGCATCTGCGCGAAAGTGCCCTGCGCAGCAAGGAAGGGCATGACGGGCGGCTTCGCCTCGGACTGAGCTCCGGGCCCGCAGCAGTCCTTGCGCCCGCCCTCATGCGCCAGATGGTCAGCCGCAACCCCGGAGCGCGCCTCGAAATCCTTCAGGGGCAATTCGATCAATTGCAGCAGGCCCTGCGCGAAAGACGGCTGGATGCCCTGGTCGCCGACGCACGCCTGATTCCGCCCTCTGCATCCCTGCAGATCGAACCGGCAGGCGAATTGCGCGGCGCATTTCTGTGCCGTCCGGGTCATCCACTGGCCCGCAAGCGGGCCCCGCTGCGATTTTCTGCACTGCTCGAGTATCCGCTCATCACCTCGTTTCTGAGCGATGAAATCAACCGGATGCTGATCGAGCGCTACGGGCCACAGGCCCACCTTGAAGATCGGCTGAGCGCGCGCTGCGAAAGCCTCGATACCCTGGCTGCCGTCACACGATCGACCGACGCAGTCATGCTCGCGGTGCGCGCGGCCGGACCTGATCTGCACGAACTCGCCCTGCGACCCGCCCTCAACCTCAGCGCGCGCTTTGCTCTGGTCACCCTGCCCGGCCGCTCGGAGCCCCGGCTGCTGCAGGTGTTGCGCACGCAGATGCGGCGTACGCTGCATGACTGACAAACCCCGCAGTCTTCGCGGCTGACTGGCCTGTGAGGGCAGCGCATGCCAGAATCGACGCCCCCTGCAGTACTGGATTCCTCATGAATTCCTCTTCTTCACGTGTCGGCCTGATCGGCCTGGGCGCGATGGGCGCCGGCATGGCTGCCTCGCTTCGCCGGGCCGGCCACGCTGTGCATGTCTTTGACGTACGACCCGCTGCCATGGCGCAGTTCGTGAAGGAAGGCGGCCAGGCCTGCGCAAGCCTCGCCGAGCTGGGCGCGGCCTGCGATGTGATCTTCAGTGTGGTGGTCAATGCCGCACAGACCGAATCCGTGCTCTTTGGTGGCTCCGGCCCGCAAGCAACCGGGGGCTGTGCCGCCCACATGCGCGCAGGCAGCGTCTTCGTGATGTGCTCCACCGTCGATCCACAGTTCTCGACTCACCTCGAGCACCGCCTCGAAGCGCTCGGCCTGGGTTATGTGGATGCCCCGATCTCGGGAGGCGCCGCACGCGCGGCTGCCGGACAGATCACCATGATGACTGCGGGCAAGCCCGCTGCATGGTCCAAAGCCGAGCCCTTCATGAACGACATGGCCGCCAAAGTCTACCGACTGGGCGAGCAGGCCGGTGCGGGCAGCAAGGTCAAGATCATCAACCAGTTGCTGGCGGGCGTTCACATCGCGGCGGCCGCCGAGGCCATGGCCCTGGGTTTGCGCGAGGGCCTGGAGGCCGAAGCCCTGTATGAGGTCATCACGCACAGCGCGGGCAACAGCTGGATGTTCGAGAACCGCATGGCGCATGTGCTGGCCAACGACTACACGCCCCTGTCGGCGGTCGACATCTTCGTGAAGGATCTGGGGCTGGTGCTCGATGTGGCCCGCTCGAGCAAGTTTCCCCTGCCCCTGTCGAGTACGGCGCACCAGATGTTCATGCAGGCCTCCACCCAGGGGCATGGTCTGGAAGACGACAGTGCCGTCATCAAGATCTTCCCGGGCATCCGTCTTCCTGGCCAGAGCCAATCCTGAGGCGCAGGCCTCATCTTCCCGGCCATCGCCAATCCTGAGGCGCAGGCCCCATCTGCCAGACGTCTGGCCCAAGCATCATCGAGTCCTGAACCATGAAGATCCTGATCACCGGCGGCTGCGGTTTTCTGGGCGCCCGCCTTGCCCGGACCCTGCTCGCCCGCGAGCGCTTCAGTCTGGCCGGACGGCCCGCCGCGCCCATCACCCGCATTGTTCTGGCCGACCGGGTGGCGCCCCCGGGTGATCTTGCAGCCGACCCCCGAATCGAGGCGATCGAGGGTGATCTGATCGACTTGCTCGAGCAACAGCGACTCAGTCTGGCCGGTGTGGACGCGGTGGTACATCTGGCTGCCGCCGTGAGCGCCGAATGCGAAGCCGATCTTGACCTTGGCCTGCGCAGCAACCTGCAGGCCACTCTGGCCCTGCTCCAAGCCTGCAGGACGTTGCCCACGGCGCCGGTGTTCGTGTTTTCGAGCTCACTCGCGGTATTTGGCAGTACGCCGCAGGGACCCATGCCGGCCGTGATCCTGGACGACACACTGCCCACGCCGCAAGGCAGCTATGGCATCCAGAAGTTCATGTGCGAGCAACTGGTGGCCGACTTCGGTCGCAAGGGCTTTGTCGATGCGCGCAACGTGCGACTCATGACGGTGTCCGTCCGACCCGGCCGGCCCAACGGCGCGGCCTCGGGATTTCTGAGCGGCATGATCCGCGAGCCGCTGGCTGCTCAAGCCTGCACGGTTCCGGTGGCTGCCGAAACCCGCGTGGCC
>JBKCEY010000533.1:0-11337 GCA_046304115.1 Burkholderiales bacterium
GGCGTGCATTTCGAGGGCGATGCGCTGCTCGGCATGAGGGCCAACCTGGAGTCAAGACTGGCCAGCCGCATTCTGCAGCGGGTGGCCCAGGGCGCCTATCGCAGCGAAGAAGACCTCTATCGGCTGGCCCAGGACACCCCCTGGGAGCAGTGGCACGAGGCGACCACCTCGCTGCGGATTGATGTCACCGGTGTGGGCGCGCCCGTGCGCAGCCTGCAATTCGCGATGCTGCGCGTCAAGGACGGGATGGTCGACCGCCTGCGCGAACGTTGTGGAGATCGCCCGTCCATTGAACGACAGCGCCCCGATCGACGTGTGTTCGTCTTCCTCGATGCCCAGCAGTGCATCCTGTATCTCGACTGGTCTGGCGAATCGCTCTTCAAGCGAGGCTGGCGCCGAGAGGGCTTTGATGCCCCGCTGAAGGAAAATCTCGCCAGTGGTCTGCTGGCCCTGAGCGGCTGGACCCCTGAGCAGGTGCTGCTGGATCCCTTTTGCGGATCAGGAACGATTGCCATCGAGGCTGCCTTGCAGGCGGCAGGGGTCGCCCCCGGCGCACGGCGCCGCTTCGGATTTGAGCGGATGAAGGGATTCGATCGTGCCCGCTGGGATCGGCTGCGCAGCCAACCCACGCAAGCACGGCCCGCAGTACCCACGATCTTTGCCTCCGATGTCTCTGAAGCCGCGCTGGCGGCCGCCCGATCCAACTATGCCCGGACCGGCTTGCCTGAGGGCTGGATACAGTGGCGGCAGCGTGACGCCCTGCATATCGATGCAGCCCCGGCCTCCAGCGGACTGCTGCTGTCCAACCCGCCCTATGGCGAGCGTCTCGAAATCAAGGGGCGTCAGTCGCTCGCCCAGGCCGATGCCTTCTGGCCCGCGCTGGGCACGATGCTCAAGCAGCGCTTTGCCGGCTGGACGGCGGCACTCTTCACGAGTGATCTCGAAATCGGCCAGCGCATGCGGCTCAAGCCGTCACGGCGCACACCGCTCTTCAATGGCGCACTGGAGTGTCGACTGTTTCGCTTCGAGATGGTGGCGGGCTCGGCGCGCAAGCCCCAGGCCCAGTCCTCTGGCGATACCCCGAAAGCTCAGACGATGCCGAGCGACTCGGTGCCCTGAAACACGTCGCGCTGCTCGCGCTTGCTGTTGAGCTTGATGTTCAGACGCAGATCATTGACCGAGTCGGCGTTGCGCAAGGCATCGGCCATAGTGATGCTACCCGCCTCGAACAGCTCGAACAGCGCCTGATCAAAGGTCTGCATGCCGAGCTCACGGGACTTCTTCATCACGTCCTTGATACCGACCACCTCGCCCTTGAAAATCAGGTCGGCAATCAACGGAGAGTTGAGCAGAACCTCGATCGCCGGTACCCGGCCCTTGCCTGACTCGCGGGGCAGCAACCGCTGCGACACCACACCCCGCAGGTTCAGCGAAAGATCCATGAGCAGCTGCGCGCGGCGCTCCTCCGGAAAGAAATTGATGATCCGGTCGAGCGCCTGATTGGCATTGTTGGCATGCAGCGTCGCCAGGCACAGATGACCCGTCTCGGCAAAGGCGATCGCGTGCTCCATGGTGCTGCGATCGCGGATCTCGCCAATCATGATCACATCGGGCGCCTGGCGCAGGGAGTTCTTGAGCGCAGCCTCCCAGCTCTCGGTATCGACCCCGACTTCGCGGTGCGTGATGATGCAGTTGCGATGCGGGTGCACGAACTCCACCGGATCCTCGATGGTCACGATATGACCATACGAGTGCTCATTGCGATGTCCGATCATTGCAGCCAGCGTGGTCGACTTGCCCGATCCGGTGGCACCCACCACGATCACCAGGCCGCGCTTGGCGAGCGCCAGCTCGGGGATGACCTTGGGCAGATCGAGCTCCTCGATCGTGGGAATTTTGCTCTGGATGGTTCGCAGAACCATGCCCACGCGCCCCAGCTGCATGAAGACATTGACCCTGAATCGACCGATGCCTGCGGGTGAGATCGCAAAATTGAGCTCTTTGTGAGCCTCGAATTCGGCGGCCTGCCGATCACTCATCAGGGCGCGGGCGAGCTCTATCGTGTGCTGCGCATTCAGGGGCGTGGAGGAGACCGGCACCAGCTTGCCGTCGAGTTTGATTGCAGGCGGATAGTCAGCCGTCAGAAAAAGGTCTGAAGCTCCCTTGGAGGCCATCAGCTTCAGAAGATCCCGCAAGAAGCGCGAAGCCTGTTCGCGTTCCATGGTGCTGGCGCGACCCGCAGGCGCTGAGGACGCTGAGGACGCTGAGACAGCTGAAGCAACTGAAGCAACTGAAGCCACTGAAGCAGCTGAGGTCACTGAGGCAGCGGTGGGCGCTTTGACCAAACCTGCGGCGCCTGATTCACCGGGGTTACGAGGCAGATTGGCGGAGTCGGGCATGGAAGGCAGGTTCATCAGAAAGACTCCTGGGCGATGGGGCCTCGAGTGCACCTTAAACGCAGGTCAGCCAAGGAAGTTGTCCTTGTTCGCTGCAGCCATCCGGGCATCGGCCAGCGAAATGACATTGCGGCGAACCAGATCGGTCAGGCACTGGTCCAGGGTCTGCATCCCTACCGAGGCCCCTGTCTGAATCGAAGCATTCATCTGGGCAATCTTGGCTTCACGGATCAGGTTGCGAATGGCCGGCGTGCCGATCATGATCTCGTGAGCTGCGACCCGGCCATTGCCGTCCTTGGTGCGCAGCAGGCTCTGGGAAATCACCGCCTTGAGCGATTCCGAAAGCATGGCGCGCACCATGTCCTTTTCGGCCGCAGGAAAGACGTCAATGATCCGGTCGATCGTCTTGGCCGCGCTCGAGGTGTGCAGGGTGCCAAACACCAGGTGGCCCGTTTCGGCCGCGGTCAATGCCAGACGAATGGTCTCGAGATCGCGCAGTTCGCCCACCAGAATGATGTCGGGATCCTCCCGCAGAGCCGAGCGCAGGGCATTGTCGAACGACAGGGTATGAGGCCCGACCTCACGCTGGTTGATCAGGCAGCGTTTGGACTCATGGACGAACTCGATCGGATCCTCGACGGTGAGAATATGGCCGTACTGGTTCTCGTTGACATGGTTGATCATCGCCGCGAGCGTGGTCGATTTACCCGAGCCGGTCGGCCCGGTCACCAGGATCAGGCCGCGGGCCTGCATCGACAGTTCGGTGAAGATCTTGGGCGCGTTGAGTTCAGCCAGCGTCAGGATCTTTGAAGGAATCGTCCGCATCACGGCACCCACGCCGCGCTGCTGATTGAATGCATTGACCCGAAAGCGGGCCAGCCCCGGAATCGCAAACGAGAAATCGCATTCGAGATGCTCTTCGAACTGCTTGCGCTGGGTATCGTTCATGATGTCGTAGAGCATCGCGTGCACCACCGAATGCTCCATCGGTGGCAGATTGATGCGACGCACATCGCCATGCACCCGGATCATGGGTGGCAGGCCCGCCGACAGGTGCAGGTCGGAGGCCTTGTTCTTGACCGCAAAGGCAAGCAGTTCAGCGATATCCATCCAGGCGATTCCAAAGGACAATGCGGGTCGTGATCCATCCAGCGGGTCTTGATCCATCCATCTGGACTTGATCGATCCAACCAGCCCATCCCGATACCCTGCATGAGTTCAAGTCCCCTGTCGCCCCCGCCCGCCGTGCAAGGGTTGTCCGCCCCGACGAACGGTGCCCCTTCGCTCCAGGCCGAACCCGGTCTGTCCGAGCCGCATCGCCTGCGCCTTGCTGCCGTGCAGGCAAGGATAGAGACGGCCTGCCGGGCCGCAGCCCGGCAGCCGGACACGGTCCGTCTGCTGGCCGTCAGCAAGACCTTCCCGGTAGAGGAAGTCAGGGCCCTGGCTGCGCTGGGCCAGCATGCCTTTGGTGAGAACTATCTGCAGGAGGCACTGGACAAGATCGCCGCACTGCAGGCAGACGCCCCGCAGGGCGTCGGTATCGAATGGCATTTCATCGGTCCGATCCAGTCCAACAAGACCCGGCCGATCGCCGAGCATTTCGACTGGGTCCATTCGGTCGATCGCCTGAAAATTGCGACGCGACTCTCGGAGCAGCGCCCGGCAGGCCTGAGCCCGCTGCAGGTCTGCCTGCAGGTGGAGGTGAGCGACGAAGACACCAAAAGCGGATGCACGCCCCAGGAGGCGCCCGCTCTGGGTGCTCAGATCGCTGCCCTGCCTGGCCTGACGCTCAGGGGCATCATGGCGATTCCGGCACCCACGGATGACCCCGCACAGCAGCGGGATCAGTTCAGAAGGGTGAGAGAGGTCTTCGAGGCCGTGCGTCGCGCACTGCCTGCAGGCGCCACCGAGGCGTTCGATACGCTCTCGATGGGCATGTCGGGCGACCTGGAGGCCGCTATCGCGGAGGGCTCAACCGTGGTGCGGGTAGGGACCGCACTGTTTGGGGCGCGCAGTGCGCGCCCCTGATCAGGCCATGCGCTTGAGCGCAGCGGCCAGTCGGCTCTTGTGACGCGCGGCGGCGTTTTTGTGAATGATGTGCTTGTCGGCAATCGAATCAATCACGCGGGTGGAATCGCGAAACTGGGTGGTTGCAGCGGCCTTGTCGCCGGCTGCAACAGCCTTGCGCACAGCCTTGATGGCGGTGCGCAGCCGCGAACGCAGGCTGGAGTTGTGCGCGTTTTGCTTGACTGCCTGGCGGGCGCGCTTGCGCGCGGATGCGATATTGGCCATGCGAGAATTCGTCCTTGCGGTCTGAGCCGTGAATCAGGGAAAGCCTTGAAGTTTAAAGCGAATCGGTCGTCTGGAGCAAGTCACCCCGGAGCAGGCCTGCCGGGAGCGTCTTGGCCGGGAGCACACTCATGAGTCTGTTGCGCTCTGCGGCAGTCGTCAGCGGCCTGACCCTGCTCTCGCGCATTACAGGTCTGGCGCGCGAGACCATCACTGCGGTGCTGTTTGGCGCATCGGCCTTTACCGATGCGTTCTTTGTCGCCTTCCGGCTGCCCAATCTGCTGAGGCGTCTGTTTGCAGAGGGTGCCTTCTCGCAGGCCTTCATTCCCATCCTGGCCAGCAGCCGGGCCAAGGCTTCAGCCCAGCAGACCCGCAGCATGATCGATGCGGTGGCCACGGTTCTGTTCTGGTTTCTGGTCGCCATCTCGGCGCTGGGCGTGTTGCTGGCCCCCGTGCTGGTCTGGTTCATGGCGGCCGGGCTGCGCGAAACCCCGGAAGCCTTTGATGCCGCAGTGCTCATGACCCGGTGGATGTCGCCCTACATCCTGCTGATCTCGATGGTTGCGATCGCTGCTGGCGTGCTCAACACCTGGCGCCACTTCGCCGTTCCGGCCTTCACGCCCGTCCTGCTCAATCTGTGTTTCATCGGGTCGGCCTGGTGGTTGTCACCCCGGTTCGACCCACCGGTGCTTGCGCTGGCCGCAGGCGTGATGATCGGAGGCCTCGCTCAGCTGGCAATACAGGTTCCCGCTCTGATGCGTATCGGCATGCGCCCCCGGATCGGAATCAACCTGCTGCAAGCGCTGCGAGATCCGACCGTACGCCGCGTGCTGGCCCAGATGGGTCCTGCCATTCTTGCGGTCTCGGCAGCTCAGATCAGCCTGATCATCAATACCCATATCGCCTCCCGTCTGCAGGCTGGCGCCGTATCCTGGGTCTCGTTTGCTGATCGCCTCATGGAATTTCCCACGGCCCTGCTGGGGGTGGCACTGGGTACAGTGCTGCTGCCTTCACTCTCAAGCGCCAGTGCTGTCGAGGATGACGCCCGCTACAGCGCCTTGCTCGATTGGGGTCTGCGACTGGCAGCGCTGCTGGCACTGCCCTGCATGGTGGGCCTGGGGTTACTGGCCGAACCTCTCGTGGCGCTGCTCTATCACTACGGTGCGTTCGATCTGCAGGACCTGCGCATGACTGCTCTGGCCGTCCAGGGCTACGCAGTAGGACTGATCGGCCTGATTGGCGTCAAGATTCTCGCCCCGGGGTTCTATGGCAAGCAGGATGTCCGCACGCCGGTGCGTATCGGGCTGCTGGTGCTGGTTTGCACACAGGCGCTCAACGTCGTGCTCGTGCCCTGGCTGGGCCACGCCGGACTGACCCTGTCGATCTCGCTCGCTGCCCTGCTCAATGCAGGCCTGCTTCTGGCGGGTCTCATGAGGCGGGGCATTTACAAGCCATCTGCGGGATGGGGGCGCTTTGGCCTGCAACTGGCGCTGGCTCTGTCCGCCCTGGCTGCGCTATTGAGCGCCACGCACCGTATCCTCGACTGGCAGTCGCTGGCCGACTCGCCGTGGCTGAGGATCGGCGCCACGCTCGGCACGGTCGCGATCGCTGCGGTGGTCTATCTGAGTGTCCTGGTGCTCGCCGGATTGCGTCCGCGCGGGTTCCTGCGTCCGCCGCAGTGATTCGCCTGACTTCTGTTTTCTCCTCTGACCCACGTTCACCTTCGAGCCTTGATCTCTCCCATGTCTTCAGTCCAAACCCCCTCGAATTCGACCGCCTCTTCACCCGTTGCGCTGGATCGAACCATCGTCTTTATCGGTGCGGGCAACATGGCCAGTGCCCTGATCGGCGGACTGCTCGGCCGCGGCGTGCCAGCCAGCCAGCTCGCAGCGGTCGATCCATCGGAGTCTCAGCGAGCGCAGGTCCAGGCACGACATGGCATCCGAACCGAGGCAGCGGTCGATGCCTCGCTGCTGCGCGATGCAGTCGTTGTGCTCGCGGTCAAGCCCCAGCAGATGCGCGAAGCCGTGCAGGCCATCGCACCGCTCCTGGGCGACCAACTGCTGATGTCCGTCGCTGCGGGCGTGCGGGCCAGCGATCTGTCGCAATGGCTGGGGGGTCATGTGCGCATTGTGAGAACCATGCCGAACACCCCCGCCCTGGTTGGTCTGGGTGCAACCGGACTGGCCGCTCTGCCCGGGTGTCTGGCCGCCGACCGCACCTTGGCGCAAACCATCATGGGCGCGGTGGGTTGCACGGTCTGGGTTGAGGACGAATCCATGCTGGATGCCGTGACGGCATTGAGTGGCAGCGGCCCGGCGTATGTTTTCCGGTTCATCGAGTGCCTGATCATCGGCGGTGAGCAGCTCGGACTCAGTGCCGAACAGGCACGTACCCTCGCGCTTCAGACCGTCCTGGGGGCAGCAACCCTGGCCGCGACGTCCGATGAACCGGCCTCGGTCCTGCGCGAACGAGTGACCTCCAAGGGCGGCACGACTGCAGCCGCCCTGGCGGTTTTTGAGGAGGGCGACCTGGCCGCTCTTGTCGAACGCGCCATGGCCGCCGCTGATCATCGCTCGCAGGAACTGGGCGACAGCCTTGCAGGCTGACTAGCGAAGGGCGTAGTCGAGAGCGATGCCGCCGAAAACCGCAGCACCAAACCAGGTGTTGTGATTGAACGCCCGAAAGCAGCCCTCACGTCCCCGATCTCGAATGAGCGTGTAGTGATACAGCGCGATGCCTGACGCCACGAGCAGACCTGCGGCGAACGGCATCCCCAGTCCCACCCGGGTGCCCACCACAGCAAGCAGCAGCACGGTCACGAGATAGCAGGTCATGACGGCTGCGACATCGAAGCGGCCAAAGGTGATGGCCGAGGTGCGTATGCCGATCTTGATGTCATCGTTGCGATCGACCATCGCGTATTCGGTGTCGTAGGCAACCGCCCAGAAGATATTGGCAAGCAGCAACAGCCAGGCCACCAGGGGCACCTGCCCCTGCAAGGCAGCAAAGGCCATGGGAATGCCAAATCCGAAGGCCACGCCAAGATAGGCCTGAGGCAGGGCAAAAAAGCGCTTGGTAAACGGATAGCTGGCAGCCAGAAAAGCAGCGACCACGGCCAGTGCCCACACCAGCGGACGCATGGGCAGCACCAGCAACAGCGCGATCAGGCTTACGACGGCAAAGACCACCAGGGCCTCGGCGGGCCGAATACGACCCGAGGTGAGCGGACGCTCCCGCGTGCGCTCGACATGACGATCGAAATCGCGATCGGCCCAGTCATTGATCGCGCAGCCTGCCGAGCGCATCAGCAAGGTACCCAAGGAAAAGGCCATCAGCTCATAGAGCGGTGGAATGCCTTCGGCGGCAATCCAGAGCGCCCACACGGTCGGCCACAGCAGCAGCAATGTTCCGATCGGCCGATGCAGTCGCATCAGTTGCGCGTAGAGCACCCAGCGAGGCGGCTGAGCGACGGGTGGGCCGGATTGAAGGGGGAGCGACATGGAGAGGCGAACGAGCAGCCAGCGAAATCAAAAAAGGACGCAAATCGTCAACACACGCACAACATCGACATTGTCGCTCAGGGCTCGCTCAGAGTAGCTCAGGGCTCGCTCAGGGACCGCTCAGAGTAGCTCAGGGCTCGCTCACCCGAAGCCCCTGGCGGGAAAGCTGACGGGCCGTGCCTTCGCCCAGCCCCGGAACTCGGGCACTCAGATCGGCCAGGTCCCGGAAAGGCCCGTGGGCCCTCTCGGCCAGAATGCGCCGCGCACGCGCAGGCCCGATGCCCCGGATGCTGCGCAGATCTTCAAGACTGGCTCGGTTGACCTCGATCTCGCGGATGGCTGCAGCGGCAGGCGGTGTCTTGCGGGATGGACCTCCCGCCTGCCCGAGGTTGGGCAGCAGGATCAGGATGGCGCACACGGTCAGCTCGTTAAGCGGAGTCACGTGAAGACGAGACCGGATGCTCAGCACACCGCTCACCTGCTGTCAGCGAAGGGGCTCCCAGTGTGCTCGAAACGCCTCGTGCGACCTGAGACGAAGGACCTAGTCCGAAAGACCGAGCGCAACCTCGCCTCGGGCTGCAATGGAATCCCAGGCACTGCAGCCCGGGCATTGCCAATAATGTCGACGCGCCTTGAAGCCGCACTGACCGCACCGATGCAGGACCGTTGTCCGAGGCAGGCGTGCCGCACTCTCGGCCAGCCGACGCGATCCTTGCTGCGCATCACCCAGTGCTGCCCAGACTTCTGACCAGGCGGGTCCCACCAGGGCCATGTGTTCGGGACTGAGTTCAGCCAGGCGCTCCCAGGCATCTGCTGCAGCACGGGCATCCTTTTGGGACCAGGCCCATTGCCCCAGCAGGAGCCAGGGTCGCGGATGTTCGGCAAACGCTCGCTGCGCTTCATCGATCGCCTGCCGGGCCCGTTGGGGATCCTGACTTGAATGAGCCACCTCGCAGTGCAGGTGCATGCGTTGCAGCGCCATCGACTCACCCGCAAGCGGCTCCAGCTGATCAATCAGCCCCAGGGCCCGAGGCCAATCGCGTACGGTCTGGGCAATGATCAGCCGATGCCGTAGCGCAGCCAGGGCGTAACCGGTGCCATTCAGCGTGGCCAAGGTGTCTTCTGCCCGATCGATGAGGCCAGCCTTGATAAAATCAAGGCCGAGCTCGAGGCGCGCATGATCCCGTTGATCCGTGCTGATGTCGGATCGCTCGGCCAGTGCCTGATGAACCCGGATCGCCCGATCCGTCTCACCCCGCCCGCGGTACATCAAGGCCAAGGCCGACTGCAGGGCAACCGAATCAGGCTCCAGACGAATCTGCTCGGTGAGCAGAGCCATGGCTTGGTCGGGCGTGTCTCGCAGCAGTGCAAGCAACGCCTGCGAAGGCGCATCGGCAGCCCCGCCGGCAGCACCAGACGCCCGTGCCTGTCTCGCACCGTTAGGCAAGCGCGCAGCCTGTCGACGATCCAGTCGCGAAGCCCACCAGCCCATCGCAAAGAACAGGGGCAGGGCCAGCAACCACCAGGGCTCAAATTCCATCGTCAGCCACATCCTTGGATCCGGTGGCCACGGATTTCGATCGGAGCAGGGAGAGCTCACGATGACGTCGCATCACCAGCGACATGGTGGCCAGCACACCCAGCAAGGCGCCCGCGGTAAAGACCGCCAGCAGGATCACCACCAATGGCGCCCGCCATTCAAACTGAGGAATGCCAAAGAACTGCAATGAAACCGGTTCGACATTGGACAGCGCAAAACCCAGCAGGACCAGAAACAGCGCAGCGCGCAGCAGCCAGGCGAAGCCGCGAATCATGTCTGATGGCCTGCTGCGTCAGACATCGCCGCCGCTGCGCCCATGGATGTCGACCCGCTCGCGCAGATCCTTTCCGGGTTTGAAATGCGGAACGCGCTTGCCAGGCACTTCGACACGCTCGCCTGACTTGGGATTACGGCCGACTCGAGGAGGACGATGCGACAGGGCAAAGCTGCCAAAGCCGCGAATCTCGATGCGATGGCCCTCAGCCAGGGTTCGGGCCATGCACTCCAGAATCGTGCGCACCGCGAACTCGGCATCCTTGGCGACCAGTTGCGGGTAGTGCTCAGCCAGTCGGGCGATCAGCTCCGACTTGGTCATCGTCCCGGGTGAAGCGACTTCGTCTTGGTCGTCGAACATCATGAGACAGACACAGAAACAGATACAGAAAAACGCTCAGTTCAGGAAACGCGGGGGTCAGACCCCCGCGCCACCGCACACGACGGCGAGATCCAGGACCGGAGTGCCGCCTGCTACTGCGACACCCGGATCAGCCCGGGATCAGCCGTTGTCGCGGTCTGTCAGCTTGGCCCGCAGCAATGCGCCGAGGTTGGTGGTTCCGGTTGCCGCGCCCGACTCAGCCTGCATGCGCTGCAGGGTTTCGGCGGTCTCGACATTGTCCTTGGCCTTGATCGACAGACTGATCGACCGGGTCTTGCGATCGACGTTGATGATCATGGCCTCAACCGTATCGCCATCCTTGAGGTGGTTGCGGGCATCTTCAACCCGATCCCGCGAGATCTCGGAGGCACGCAGATAGCCCTCGACATCGCCGCCGATGTTGATGACCGCACCGCGGGCATCCACGCTCTTGACCGTGCCGGTGACCAGAGCACCTTTTTCATGGCTGGTGGCGTAGTTGTTGAAGGGGTCTCCCTCAAGCTGCTTGATGCCCAGCGAGATTCGCTCGCGCTCGACATCGATGGCCAGCACCACGGCACCCACGTCGTCGCCCTTCTTGAAGTCACGAACGGCTTCTTCGCCGGTCTTGCTCCAGGACAGGTCGGACAGGTGCACCAGGCCGTCAATGCCACCCGGCAGGCCCAGGAAGACACCGAAATCGGTGATCGACTTGATGGAGCCCTGAACCTTGTCGCCCTTGCGATGGTTGTCGGCAAACTCCTGCCAGGGGTTGGGACGGCACTGCTTCATGCCCAGCGAAATACGACGGCGTTCCTCGTCGATCTCGAGCACCATGACTTCGGTCTCGTCGCCGAGTGCCACCACCTTGCCGGGGTTGACGTTCTTGTTGGTCCAGTCCATTTCCGAGACGTGCACCAGACCCTCGATGCCCGGTTCGATCTCGACGAACGCACCGTAGTCGGTGATGTTGGT
>JBKCEY010000534.1:0-715 GCA_046304115.1 Burkholderiales bacterium
CCCTGAGAATGCGGTGGGCGTGATCACGGCCTACTATCTCAAGGACCCGACCGATCCTGCCTGGCAGACCACCCCGGAATACCGGGACTGGAAGGCCTGGATGGACAAGTACTATCCGGGCGGCGACCTGAAGGATGCCAATAACGTGTACGCCTACACGGTGTCGCAGAGCCTGGTTGAGGTGCTCAAGAAGGCCGGTGACAACCTCACCCGCGACAACATCATGAAGACCGCAGCCAACATCGAACACAACCTGCCGATGCTGCTGCCGGGCGTGAACGTCAAGACCGGGCCCGATGATTTCTTCCCGATCGAGCGCCAGCAGCTGCTGCGCTGGGATGGCAAGAACTGGGTGCGATTCGGCAAGGTCTACGGCCGCTGAAATTCGCCATGTTTGACGTGCGGGTTGCCGTCGGGTGATTCCGCGTCGGACAGTATTGGGGCCGCCTTCGGGCGGCCTTTTCATGTCTGGGGGTGAGCGTCTCGATGACGCGAGTCCACGGAATCCCTCGACCCTGACCCACCCGGGTTTTCATTTTTCTCGCAATGAATCACGCCGATACGCTCAATGACGCCCAGGTTCTGATTACAGAGCTCTTTGCCAGCCACGCCCGGTTTCAGCCTCGCAAGGAGGCGGTGATCTGCGGCGAGGTGCGTCGCACCTGGGGGGAGTTCGATGCCAACATCAGCCGCATGGCCCATGCCCTGTTGCAAC